>JAHEEG010000028.1:3794-19697 GCA_024640825.1 Gammaproteobacteria bacterium | reverse complement strand
GGGCGGGTCCGGCGGTGACGCGATGGACGCCGTCGAAGACGCTGGTGCATCCATGAGCGAAGCAGCCAGCGACGCCATGGGCCAGGCTGAGGCCACTGCGGAAGACGCCATGCAAATGGCGGAGGAGCTGGCGGACGATGCCGCCGCCGCAATGGAAGAAGCGGGCCTCATGGAGATGAACGCTGAGGAGGCGATGGCCGAGGCGGAGGAAGCGATGGCCGAGGCGGATGTTTCTGAAGAGCTGGCGGAGGAAGCCGAGGAAGCGATGGCCGAAGCTGAGGCGTTGCAGGACGATGCCAAAGCGGCCATGAAAGACGCGGAATCCAGGCTGCCCAAGGGTAACTGAATCTTCATCATTCCGGTCCGCGCTGTTGCAGGGCAACCGCGGGCCGGAGGCATACCGTTCCCAGCCAGCGGGTCAGGGCACCTTCAAAACGGGTGAAGTCTGATGCTGACTAGGCGGTAGCGGTCGGATGTTGGGCAGGTGCGCCAGCATCGAATAATTTCCGTTGGACATCGCATAAAGCTGCCACCTGCTGGACCGTCAGTTCGTAGCGACTCATCAGCACGCTCAGCCGATGGTTGTGATTTTCAACCCGGGAAACTTCCGTGACGCGCAAAGGCATCCCGGTTGAAGGGTCGAGATGAGATCAGAATCAATCACGAATTCCTGCTCGCGCTCTTACTTTTTGAAAGCGCTGTGTCAGCGCCCAGCCTCGTTGAACCCGCCAGGGCCGCACGCTCGCTGCCTGGCAACCCGTCCTTAGTAAGAGTAAAATGCGGTCCCGCAAAAAAATGGCCCGGTACAGGGCTGGACTCACTTGAAAGGGGTAATCCATGAAAGACGTAGTCATTATTGACAGCGTGCGTACCGGTCTCGCGAAATCCTTCCGCGGAAGCTTCAATCTCACCCGGTCCGACGACATGCTGGCACACTGCATAGACGCGCTGCTGGATCGCAACGCAAGCTTGTCTCCGGACGAAGTGGAAGATGTCTACGTTGGCGCAGCCAGCCACGTGGGAGAGCAGGATGGCAACCTGGCCAGGCTGGCCGTGATTCTTTCCAGGCTTCCGGTAACCACCGGTGGGGTGACCATCAACAGGTTCTGCTCCTCGGGGCTGCAGACCATCGCCATGGCGGCCAATCAGATCGCCACCGGTCAGACCCAGGTGGCCATCGCCGGAGGGGTTGACTCCATTTCCATGCGAACCCGTCAGGAGCCCGGCAAGGCGCAGCAGAATAAGCGTCTGTTGGAAGAGAAGCCGGATATCTTCATGGCCATGGGCAACACGGCCGAAGTTGTTGCGCGGCGCTATCAGGTCACCCGGGAGATGCAGGATGTTTACGCGTTGCAGAGCCAGCAGCGTTACGCCAAGGCCGTCGAAGAGGGCAAGATCTCCGAAGAAATCGTGCCGATGAAGACCACGATGCTCAAAGTTGACAAGGAAACGGGCGAAGAAAGCCGTGTGGAAGTTTCCGTCGACCGGGACGAGTGCAACCGGCCTCAGACGACGTTGGACGGTCTGGCAGGTCTGGCCCCGGCTTTCGAAGAAGATGGTTCGGTCACCGCAGGTAACGCCTCGCAGCTGTCCGACGGTGCTTCGATGACCCTGCTTATGAGCGCCGAGCGTGCCGCGCAGTTAGGTCTCGAGCCCATCGGCATTTATCGGGGTTTCACAGTCGCCGGCTGTGAGCCCGACGAGATGGGAATCGGGCCGGTCTTTGCTATTCCCCGACTGTTGAAGAATGCTGGCATCACCCAGAATGACGTCGATCTGTGGGAGCTCAATGAAGCATTTGCGTCGCAGTGTGTTTACTGCCGGGATGCCCTCGGTATCGACAACGATATCTACAACGTGCTCGGCGGCAGCATCAGCATCGGTCACCCGTTTGGTATGACCGGTTCCCGTCAGACGGGGCTGATACTCCGGGAGTTGAAGCGACGCAACAAAAAGTACGGCGTGGTCACCATGTGCATCGGTGGCGGTCAGGGTGCCGCTGGGCTGTTCGAAGCAGCCTGACAGTGGCCGCATCTGGTCGGCGGCGGATTGAAACTCGCCGTCGTCGATCCGTCCTCAGAGCAGCCGCGCACCCTGAGAACCATCATGGGTGGTAACATATCGCAGGTAACACATTGAAACTCCGTGGAAATGGGTCAGAAACGGGCAAGGAAGAGAATAGGCGCCACCCGGCGGCGGGCGTGGCATCTTCCTACTTTTAAGTCGCGTCTTTCTGCTTTCGGGCCCACGGACCAAGAGGTGCGGATCATCAAAGGGTTAGCGGTTGTCTTGTTTTTTGCGACGGGTCTCCCGGGGCTCGCCCTGGCCGGGGAACCTGCCCCGGAGAGGGATGCTCAGTCCATTGATGCCGAACAGAACTACGGGTCCCATTCCGACCGGGAACTCACTAGCCTCGCTGCGCAGTGGGACGTGCTGAGTACCCATCAGCGTCGCGCCCTGCTTACGGAAATGAAGGCTCGTATGGTCAGCGGAGGAAGCACCGGTCCGGTCTTGCGCATCCGCAGCGAACGTCGATATGGTCGAATTATCCGCCAACCTGATGGGCGGGTAATTCGTATCGAGACCAACGTGGTTCGGGTGCGCCCGGTTACCCCGGAGATGCTCGCCGCAGCCCAGGCCAGGGGCGGCTTCGGGGTCGGGTTCGAACAAAGGGTCGCTGGACAGCAAGGTCGTAAGGTTCCCGGTCCGCATTCTGAGGCGGAAACCCGGATTCCCGACGACGCAGCCACCTCACTTCCTCTGCCGGTATTCAAGGCCTCAGACAGCGGGTCTTGAGGCGGACTCTGTCTTGGAATCCGAAACCGCCACCCTTCTGGTTGTAGACGACGACCCCGAGATTCGCGAGCTCACCCAGGCGTACCTGTCCCAGCAGGGGTTCACCGTTGGCTGCGTCGATAGCGGAGACGCGATGGATGAGTATTTATCAGATCACGCCGTCGATCTCGTCATCCTCGATCTCATGTTGCCGGGAGAGCACGGCCTCAGCATTGCCCGCAGGCTTAAGAATGCCGGCGACACTCCGGTCATCATAGTATCTGCCCAGGGTGATGAGGTGGATCGAATCGTGGGCTTGGAGGTCGGCGCTGACGACTATATTGCCAAGCCGTTCAATCCCCGTGAGCTGCTCGCCCGTGTCCGCGCCGTGCTGCGACGGGTTCGACAGGATCGGGAGAATGTTTCTGCCAGCGAGAACGAAATCCGATTCGGACCTTTCGTCCTGGACCTTGCTGCGCACTCGCTGCTGAGGGACGGCGTGCCCGTTTCTCTGACTTCCGGGGAGTTTGATCTGTTGAACATTCTCGCGGAAAATCCCAATAAGGTGCTCAATCGAGACCGCATTCTCGATCTTCTGACAGGCGCTGAGCGTTCGCCGTTCGATCGCAGCATCGACGTCCGGGTTACTCGATTGCGCAGCAAGATAGAGACGGATCCTTCCAGACCCGTCTATATCAAAACCATATGGGGCAAAGGCTATCTGTTCAGCCCTGAGGGACATGGCTGAACAGATAGAAACGTCGCTGGGTCCGCCGGATGGTGCTGTGACGTCAGCGGAAACGGCTAGGCGGTCCGAAGACGTGCCCGACGCTGACGAAGCCCCTGCAGATCGCGGTCGCCGAAGTAGCATGTCGCTGTTGACTCGCACGAACCTAGTTCTTGCGGTCAGCGCTTTACTGATCGTCATTATTGCGGTGGTGGCCCTTAACGTATTTGTCATCGAGCCTATTGCCGAGCGTTCCGCTAACGACGAAGCCGCGCTTCTGGTGCTTTCTGCACAGACCTGGGTCGAATTACCGCCGGAAGCGAGACCCTATTTCGAGCTTGAGCTGGCGCAGAACCATGATCTCATTATCTCTGCCGAGCTGGAGCCTCTCGCCGAAGCTAACCTCAACCAGCCCTACCTGTCGCTGCTGCAGGACAAGCTCGCAGAGCGGCTCGGCGTGCCGGTGACCCTGCTTCAGGGGGACGAACTCATCTGGGCAGATGTGCCCATGGGCGGGTTCGAACTGCAGATCGGCTTCTCGCCGTCCAGACGGGATATTCAACCGCTTTATGTCGGCATCATCATCGTCGTGCTGGGCGCCGGCGTCGTGTTTTTCACGTCGCTTTTCATCGTCCAGCGAATAACCCGGCCGCTGGTCCAGGTGGCGGAGAAGGCAGAAATTTTCAGGGGGGGGGAAAACTTTGAACCTCTGCCTGAGCAGGGTCCCAGGGAGCTGGTTTCCCTGGCCCGCAACTTCAACATCATGGCACGAGACATTTCCGCCTTGCTGTCGAACCGCACAACACTTCTGGCGGGAATTTCGCACGACCTGCGTACCCCCCTGACCCGTATGCGTCTGGCGCTGGAGCTGTTGCCGGACAACGTTGACCCTAAGCTGATTGAGCGCTTCGAACGCAATCTCGAAGCCATGGATGCCCTGATAGGAGACGCGCTTCGATTCGCCAGGGGTACTGGTGAGCGTGCGCAGGAAGTTGCCCTGGCGCCATTCGTCGCCGATATTCTAGGGAGTTTCGAACAGCCCATTCCATTGGAAGTGGCGTCTGCCGACGAATTGCACCTGTCCCTGGCGCCAGGTGCGCTGCAACGGGTTATCGTCAATCTGGTGAGTAACGGTCTGCAGCATGGGGACGACGTTCGGGTTCGGCTCATAGGCCGAGACATCCATGTGATCGATTCAGGGCCGGGTATTCCAGAATCGGCAAGAGATCAGGTTTTCCAACCGTTTTTCCGTCTCGATAGCTCGCGCAGCGCGGCGACCGGTGGCAGCGGCCTGGGGCTCGCCATTGTCCAGCAGCTTTGTCAGGCTCAGGGTTGGCGGGTTCGCATTCAGAGCGTGCACGGTGGCGGCACGGACGTCGTTGTCTCCCTTTAGCCAGTCGGTTTGTTTGCCAGCGCCAGGATCCGGGAAACAAATTGTCACAGAAGTGCGGTGGCGGGAAATCAGCCGGTAACAGCGCTTCGGGCATGATTGAGTGGTAGTGACGAAAAACTCTATCCCCTTGAGGCCTTGGCCTGTATGGGGTCGCGTCACGGTCGGAAGATGAATGGCTCAAGCGAGAAAAACTTGGTCATCCCGATTACCGGACCGGGCAGCGACGCATTACAGGCCTGTTAAGAAGGTCCATTGAACCGCCGATTTCCTCTCCAGATCGGCGGTTTTTTTTGTCCTCGTTTTCAGGTCGCCATCAGGCCGATTGCTGACCGTTGTGCTGATAGACATGAACGTCGCGCTGTGGGAACGGAATGCTGATGCCATCCTGATCAAACGCCAGCTTCACCCGCTCGGTCAAATCGAAATACAATCCCCAGTAGTCTGCGGCGTTGACCCATACCCGTGTGGTGATGTCGACGGAGCTGTCGCCGAGGTTGCTCACCACGATCTGCGGTGCCGGCTCGGTTAGCGAGCGGCTGTCTTCGCCTACCAGTCTGGTGATGATGCTTTTGGCCCTGGCGATGTCGTCGTCGTAACCGATGCCGAAAACGAAATCCACCCGTCGGGTGGGTTCGGCTGAAAAGTTGGTAATGATGCCGTTTGACAGCGCTCCGTTGGGGACGACGATGCGCTTGTTGTCCGGGGTCTTGATGATGGTGTTGAAGATCTGGATCTCTTTCACAGTGCCAGCGACCCCCTGGGCATCGACGAAATCGCCCACCTTGAAAGGTTTGAACATAAGCACCAGCACGCCGCCGGCAAAGTTTGCCAGGCTGCCCTGGAGCGCAAGGCCGATGGCCAGCCCGGCCGCGCCCAATACGGCAATGAAGGAGGTGGTCTCGATCCCGATCATTGAAGCCACGCTGATCAGAAGCAGCGCTTTGAAGCCGACCGAAGACAGGTTGCACAGGAAGCGGGCCAGGGTGGGCTCAGTGCTGCTCTTCTCCAGGCCTTTTGCTAACCCGCGAACGAGGCGGTTGATGATCCACAGGCCCACAATCAGTACGACGATGGCGAGGATCAGCTTGGGTCCGTAGGACATGACGAGTTCCACTGCCGTATCCGTGTATTTGGAAAGGTCCTCAGTATTGACTAAATCCATAAGCTGCTCTGGGGTCGTTTCTGCCATGGTCTGCGCGCCTGTTCTATTGGGAATTTTTTTGTCATCACGTTTCCATACGCCGATGACGCCGGAAATCCGGGCGCTACTTTAAGCGTTCTGAGCGTTTGTCGAAAGGGCGCGTGACGTGCGAGCGCCGCCGGAAGGGCCTGCCGCCCAGACGGATGAAAGCCAGATGAGTCGTCATTGCATCGGGTGATACGGACAGCGGCCGTTGAGATGCTTACAATCTGCATCGCTGACGAGCTTAGCTCGATACGGATTACGAAGAAGCTGGCCCGCCCTCGGCAGGGCTGCCGGTCGATGGCGAGAGGCGAAAACGACATGGCGCAGGCTCGATTCAGGACCATGGTGGTACTGCTAGCGCCGCTGATATTCGGCGGCTGTGAGTCCACCTACTACAGCACCATGGAGTCGTTTGGATATCATAAGCGTGACATTCTGGTGGATCGCGTAGAAGACGCGATGGAATCTCAGGAAGAAGCGAAAGCGGAGTTCGAGAACGCATTCGAGAAATTCTCCAGCGTCGTCAGCGTGCCGCCGTCAGAGTTGCAGGACACTTATGAGTCGCTCAACGAGGCTTTCGAAGACTCGGAAGCCAAGGCCGAGCAGGTAAGCGACCGTATCGATTCCGTCGAGTCGGTATCACAAGCCCTGTTCGACGAATGGTCGAAAGAGATAGACCTTATCAAGGACAGTGGTCTCAGGGCGTCCAGTGCGCGCCAGCTGAAGGCTTCCGTACGACAGACAAACGATCTGATTCGAGCAATGCGGCTGGCCGAATCGAGAATGGAGCCGGTATTGAACACGTTCCGGGACTACGTCCTATACCTCAAGCACAACCTGAACGCGCGGGCCGTCGCGTCGCTCAAGGGTGAGCTGGCCGGGGTCGAGGCCGACGTTTCTTCGCTGATCACGGATATGGAGGCGTCAATTAGCAAAGCCAAGGCCTTTGTGTCGGAAATGGAATGAAGGGAGAAACTCAATGAAAACAATCGGCTGGATCCTCGGGATTGTCGTCCTGGCCTTAGTCGGGGTGGCGATCTTTCTGGTTCTGAATTCCGGCAACCTCGTAAAGCACGCCATCGAAAAGTACGGCTCGCAGTATCTGAACACCGACGTCAGCGTTTCCCGGGTCAATCTTTCCCTTGCCGAAGGGTCGGGGGAAATACTTGGCCTCAACATTGATAACCCGCGGGGTTTCGATGCCGGCACCGCGTTTCGTCTGGGACAGATCAAAATCGTGCTGGATCCTTCGCAGATCACGGCGGATCTGATCGTGCTGAAGGAAGTGACCATCGATAGCGCGCAAGTGGCGGCGCTGGTGCGGGGCACGCACACCAACCTGCAGGGCCTGATGGACAATCTGAACGCAAGTCTGGATACGGAAGAAAGCGCTGCACCGGAAGAAACCACGCCTGGGCCCAAGCTGATCATCGACCGTTTTCAGTTCAGCAATGCCCAGACGAGCGTGGATTCAGACCTCGCGGGTCAGTTCGATGTCAGTATTCCCGACGTCAATCTCAAGGATCTAGGCCGATCGACCAACGGAGTCACGGTGGGTGAGGTCATGCAGCAGATTTTGAAACCCATCGTCAGATCCGTCACCAGGGAAATGGTTAACCAGGGCCTGGACATTCAAGGTGTCAGGGCGGAGCTGCAGCAGAACCTTCAAGAAAAGGCGTCCGAAAAGCTCGGCACCGGACTCAAGGGGCTAACGGAAAAGCTTCGCGGGCGTGAAGAATGACTTTCGATAACATTCTCTACGCAGTTCAGGGCTCCATGGCCCTGATAACCATTAATCGAGCCGACAAGCACAACGCTATTTCCCTCGCGACCCTCGAAGATCTGAAGAATGCGGCGAGTCTGGCGGCGAACGACGAAGCGGTGCGCGTCATTACCTTTACCGGCGCAGGCGATCGAGCTTTCGCCTCAGGCTCGGATCTGTCCGAAGTGCTGCATCGGGATCTCCGCAAAGCCCTCGAGCCGATCGTGCAGGGCCTGGCTGATCAGCTGGAACGCACGCCCAAACCCACCATTGCCGCTATCAACGGTATCTGCATGGGTGGCGGACTGGAAGTCGCCCTGGGTTGTGATCTTCGCATCGCCTCTCCCAACGCTCGATTCGCTACCCCCGAAGGCAAGCTCGGCATCATTCCGGGCGGAGGTGCTACCGCGCGCTTGCCGCGGATTGTGGGGCGCGGTTGGGGTATGGAGATGCTCCTGATGGGCGAGCCCATAGATGCCGAACGTGCGCTGCAGATAGGTCTGATTACGCGCATTGTCGAGCAGGATGCACTGCTCGGGGAAGCCAGACGGATGGCCGATCACCTGGCCAGCTTCGCGCCTTTCGTGCCGCGGACCATGAAGGCAATGGTGAACTTTGGCATGGAAGCGAGTCTGGCTGGCGCGCTGATGTTCGAGAAATACGCTCAGGGCGCTCTGGTGCAAACTGACGATAAGGTTGAGGGGATAACCGCGTTCCTGGAAAAACGTCCGCCCGATTTCAAGGGCAAGTAGGCAGGGAGTCGGAGATGGTGCCTGCAGGCTGAGGGGGTTCTGCGGGCCTGACGCAGGGCCTCCGGCCTGCCCTTGCTTCGCCGCTTGCCGCTGCGCGTCAATCGTCTGTGCGCGGCTGCGTCTTGATGGCCAGCAGAACCCCCTCAGCCTGCGGACGTCACTACGCTTCCAGATTGTGGTTGTTTGGGTTGATGCGGGCGGATGTGGATTGACGGGGCATGTGGCGCAGCCGAACCGCGCGAGTTGACGCGTAGCGGCAAGCTCGCAAGGTGAGGGCAGGCCGGAGGCCCGGCGCCAGCACCGTCAATCCACATCCGCCCGCATCGACAGAAGGACACCTGTAAAGACGAGTATTTGATCCATCCTGGACCCTGGGCGATACTGCCGTCCTTCGATTTTCCAAGTCAAATAGAGGGGGAAGACACCATGGCAGTGGACAAATTTGCCATAGAAGCGAGCCACATCATGATGTTCGCACGGTCCATCGCTGACGATAACCAGGTCTACTACGATGCGGATTACGCGGCGACGACTGAGCCCGGTTCCATTATTGCGCCGCCGACTTTTGCTCAGTCCAGCGCGCAGTTCGATCCGGACTATTTCCTGCGGCCCAAAGTGGGGCAGGCCTGGTTTGGCTCCGGCAAGGAGCCCTCGGGCATCAGCCGCGGGGAGGGGTCCGGCGGTGGCGGTGGCGGCGGTGGTGGCCTGCACGCGGAGCAGCATTTCGAGTACCACCGACATCTGACGCCTGGCGACGTCCTCACTGCGACAGTGAAGCCTGGAAAAACCTGGGAGAAAGAGAGCAAGCGCGCCGGCAAACTCACGTTCTCAGAGACGGTTACCGAGTACCGCGATCAGAATGGCGAGCTGGTCATCACGGCCACAGGCGTTGGCGTGCGCACCGAGCGCCCAGTCGATTCGAAATAAGGGGAGACAATCATGGCTTTGAACTCAAGCGAGCTCTCCGTAGGAGACACCTATAGTGAGTGTCTGGTAGAGGATCTGAAGCGTACCCAGATCGTCATGTACGCCGGTTCCTCCGGAGACTACAACCCTCTGCATACGGATGAGATCTACACCACCAAGGTCGCCGGCTACCCAACGGTATTCGCACACGGAATGCTCACTATGGGCATGACCGGGCGCATGCTCACCAACTACGTTGGCGATGGGCGGCTGACAAAGTACGGTGTTCGTTTTACCAACCAGGTCTGGCCGGGTGACACGTTGAATGCGACGGCCACTGTTGAAGAGGTAGCCGGTGACAAGGTCAAGTTGAAGGTGGAGACCACCAATCAGGACGGCCTGGTGGTGGTGTCCGGCTACGCGGAAGCTCGCGTCGACTGATTCGGGTCGAATGACCCGCATCGTACGACGCCTCTAGCACCAGTACGATACGCGGTGCCCCGGGGCTACCATTTCTCCAGGGCCGTGCGCACGTCGATTTCGAACGTCCAGGCGCGAGGTGGCTGTCGGTATAGGTAGACAAAACCGTCGACGATGCCGTCGATGCTGATCATGCCGGCTTCGCCAAGCTTGTCTGCGTACTCTGGAAAACCCTGGATGATCTTGTCACCGCCGATGGGGCCGTCCACCACCACGTGGCCGACGTGCACGCCATGAGGTCCATATTCCTTAGCCATGGCCTGAGCGAGATTGCGCAGCGCGCCTTTGGAGGAATTGAACGCGCCGAATCTTGCTCGCCCCCGCAGTGAAGCGCTAGCGCCGGTAAAGAGCAGGGTGCCGCCCCCTTGCGGCGTCATTAGTCGCAATGCTTCCCGACCGAACAGAAAGCCCCCGAAGCAGCAGACCCGCCAGCTCTGCTCGAAATAGTCGGCTTCCATGTCGATGATGCGCCCCGGGGTGTTGTTACCGGCGTTATAGATGGCCAGATCCACCTGATCGCCGGCGGCGGCAAACAGCGCCTTGACGTCCGCTTCGCTGGTTGCGTCTGCCGCGATAGCGGTGGCTTGTCCGCCGGCACTGCGTATGCTGTCCGCCGCTGCCTCGATCTGTGCCGGGGTCCGCCCGGCCACGAAGACGTGCAGGCCTTCTTTCGCGAAGCGCTCGCACAGCTGCGCGCCCAGACCCAGCTTGGGCCCCACCCCGATGATGACAGCCGTTTTCATGTTGTCGTCTCTTTGTGGTTTGATTTGTCTATCGAAACGCGCATCCTCATATCACCTGATGCAGCAGGGGTTCGCCGGCTTCCAGGCGGCGGCAGTTTTCGACAGCGACTGTCAGGCTGCGCTCAAGGGTTTCTCGGGTCAACCACGCAACGTGGGGTGAAAGCACCACGTTGGGCAGTGAAAACAGCGGGTTACCGGCGGGAGCAGGCTCCGCCGCGAACACGTCGAGTCCAGCACCTGACAATCGGCCATCGACCAGCGCGTCCAGCAGAGCCGCCTCATCCACCAGACCGCCACGAGCGGTATTGATCAGGATGGCGCCACGCTTCATGTTCATCAGTCGCTCGGCGTTAACCAGCTTTTCTGTTTCTTCGGTCAACGGCACGTGCAGGGAGATAATGTCGCTTGTCGTCAGCAGCTTTTCCAGCGTCCGATGCCGGTCGTCGTCGGGTGGTGGGTGTCGGGTGGTGAAGATGACCTCAGCGCCCATGGCCTCGAGTATCGGCGCCAGCAATCTGGATACGCCGCCGAATCCCACCAGGCCCACGGTACGTCCGGATATTTCCCCGAGGGCATCCTGACGTTGCGGGTCCCACTCCCAGCCGTTGCCCACGCGTACGTCGCCGTCGAATCGATTTGTCTGTCGCAGCACGGCGAGCATCAGCCCCAGGGCGTGCTCAGCCACCGCCCGGCTGTTGGTACCCGGCATGTTGCATACCGCAATGCCGCGAGACTGAGCCAGGGCGAGATCGATGGTATTGAGCCCAACGCCGATTTTCTGCACCAGCCGCAGCCCGGGGGCCGCATCGAGCAGCTGAGCGTCCACCGGGCGCAGGCAGTGCCAGAGAATGTCGGTGTGGGGTAGCAATTCGAACAGTCGCACATCGTCGGATTCCGGGCAGACCGTGACGTCAATCCCGTCGCGGGCGAGCGCCTTTAGCGACGCGAGAAACTGGGGCGCCGCGTCGTAGTTCCAGATTACCTGCACTAAGGCGTCCTCCGGGGTCAGAGTTTTGATTGGTTGTCTGGGTGGGGAAAGCGCATCAGGGGCATGGGGTGGGCCTGGTGAATACGCAGGCCCCGATTCCATTTGGCGGTGCGCTCCCCCCGGGCGATAGACCCTACCTTGATGAGCGGAGCCTGCCAACCCAGAGCCAGATCGACGATACAGCTGTCTTCCGTTTCCCCACTGCGGGCAGAAACGATGGGGACCGGGCAGCTCAGCAGGGCTTCATGGGCCTCTGTCAGGGTGCCAACCTGGTTGGGCTTGATGAGCGCGGCGTTTATCTGCCGGTCCTTCACGGCGCGGCGAATTCGAGCGCCGTTGCTAACGACCAGATCGTCTCCCACGATCAGGCCTTTTGGATGAAACCCTTCATAGAAGGCGGCGTAGTTTACGGGATCGTCCTCAGCGCAGGGGTCTTCCACCATCCTGATGGGATAACGGCGGGTCCACCTGAGCAGCTTCTCGACCCAGGCGTGAGGTGTCAGTGCCTCGCCGTCCACGTGGTAGCAACCGTCGTGATAAAACTGGTTGGCGGCGATGTCCAGTGAGATGGCGATCTCGTCGAGCGGCTTGCGTCCTGCGGTCTCAATGGCCAGCACCAGCAGGTCCAGCGCCGCTTCGCTGCTTTCCAGGTTGGGCCACCAGCCCCCTTCGTCTGCTACCCCCCGCAGCAATCCTCGCTCGCTCATGAGTCTGCCCGCAGCATGATAGACCTCGGCCACCCAGCTCAGGGCTGTCGGCCAATCCTCGGCGCCCAGCGGTACCACCATGAAATCCTGCAGCGGCAGCCTGCCATCCGCATGGGCTCCACCGCCCAGAATCTGGATCTGCGGCAGAGGCATACACATTTCCGTTGCCTCGTGGGCTTCGGCCAGGTACTGCCATAGAGGCATGCCTGCACTGGCGGCAGCCAGCGCAATGGCGCCCATGGAGGTGGCGATAAGCGTGTTCGCGCCCAGGCGCGACCGGTTGTCTGTGCTGTCCAGGGTTATGAGCGCCTCGTCGATCCCAAGCTGATTTCGGCAATCCATGCCCAGCAGGCGCGGGGCGATTTCCTGGCGGAACTTAGCACAGGCGCTGATGAGCCCGCCGTCCGGGTCTCTCAGCTCATGTGCTTCGTGATGACCCCGAGATGCCCCGGCCGGCGCGACGCCGGTCCCCGACGCATCGGCAGTGCAGACGGTTACGGACAGCGTCTGACGCGCCCTGGAATCGTAGATGGGCATTATCTCAGCGCTGCGTATCCGGTATCGGTAGTCGCTCGCTTCAGTCATTTCGGCAGCCTTATCTCGAGCCTTGTCCGGGACTCCCTCTTCGGTTTCACAGCGCGAGCCAGTCGTTCAACAGTGAGGTGACGGCTAACGGCGGCTGGCTGAGCAGCGTCAACGCCCGTGCCCGGACTGACCGTTGCTGAGTGTCCGTCAGATAGTCTACGGTCGACTTGCCATCGACCCGTGCCAGCAGTACTCCCGCCAGCGTCAAAGAGACTTGCCGGGCTAGATCTTGCTCCTTCAGGAGAGGATGCGCCTGGTTTCTCACCCTGTCAGGTCGCCGCGTCTCCATCAAATAGCATTGCCAGAAATGCTTCGCTGCCGAAAGCAGCGCTCGATTGCCCGTATGCTCCAGTTTCAGCAGCAGGTGTGCCAACAGATAGCCGGGATCGAAACCGGCGCATCCCCAGGTGGCGCACTCCGCGTCCAGAATGCGGATGTCGCCCTTGTCATCTACCAGAATGTTCTTCGGGCTGAAGTCGCCGTGAATTAAAGTGTTTTGCTGCTCCTCAAGCTCGGCGATCAGTGTGGCGACCACGGGATAGCGGGTGAGTAGGTGGCGGAAGAAAGGATCGATTCGCAAGGCCTCAAAAAGCGTCTGGTTGTCGAAGCTGCAAGCCAGGTCCTGCCGCTCGGCACCTAGACGAGCGATGGTGCCCAGCAGGCGCCCCAGTCGCCCGGCGAGCTCGATGCTTACCCGCCCGCTCAGCAGTTCCACCTTCCAATTCCGCCAGCGCTGCGGGTCATACCAGGCCAGCACCGCGATGCCGCGCTGCTCGTCTGCGGCGATGACCTCGGCCGCCTGCTCGCCGATCCAGGGACGAACGGTGCGCAACCAGCGCACCTCCTCGGCGTTTCGCGCGGTAGGTGCTTCCCATAAGGCCGTTACTTTGAGCCTTGGCAGTGCACATTTGGCGCAGTAGCTGGCGCCTGCCGTATCCACCCGCCAGATATCGCTGGAGACACCTCCCGAGAGACTGGTGAAAGTCAGTGCCGAAGCGCTCACCTCGAGCAATCGAGCCACCGCGCTGCGAAACTCGGCCTCGGGTTGGACCCCGGGGGTCATCGCGTCGGATTCGCCCACGGCATCGGGACGTCAGTCCCGCAGTCCGGTTCGGAGTGCGGCGCAGGCATGCTCAAACGGCGGCCTGCTCACCTCGAACAGTGCGGCAGTAGCGAAGAAGTCGTGAATCAGGCCTTCGCAGTGCAACCATTCCGCGGGAACGTGCGCGCTTCGCAGCGCCTCGGCGTATTCCCTTCCCTCCGCGCGCAGCGTGTCGAATTCCGCTGTGATCACCAAGGCGGGTGGCAGGCCGCTCAGATCGGCGGCCCGTAACGGCGATGCCCGGGAATCGCGCCGCTTGCCGGGGTCCGGACAGTAGAAGCGCCAGAACCATTCCATGGTAGACCCGTCCAGGAACATGCCCTCGCTGTCTTCCTGGTAGCAATCCCGGGCCAGATCGCAGTCGGTCACCGGGTAGATCAGCAGCTGAAAGCTGATCTCAGGCCCGCCGAGATCTCTCGCCAACTGGCAGATCACGGCGGCCAGGTTGCCGCCTGCGCTTTCGCCACCCACCGCCAGCCGGCCGTTGCCGTTCACCTCGTCCATGTGCTCTGCAGCCCAGATGGTGGCTGCGTAGCAATCGTCGACCGCTGCCGGAAATTCGTGCTCGGGCGCCAACCGGTAGTCGACGGACACCACTACGCAGCCGGCTGTCCGACATATGTCCCGGCATACCGCGTCGGCGGTGTTCAGGTCGCCGATTACCCAGCCTCCGCCGTGGAAATTCACGAAGATGGGGAAGGGGCCGTTCCCTTCAGGGGTATAGATCCTCAGGGGGATGTCTGACTCTGGCCCCGGAATCGCGCGATCTTCCACGGCACCTACAGCGATCTCCGGATTCAGGGGCCTGGCCACGCGGTACATTTCCCGGCCTTCGCTCGGCGTCATGTCGGTGATTTTCGGCAAAGGTGTGTCGCCCAGGGCGGCGAACATGGCCTGGTATTCAGGTGCTAACGGCATTTCGCTACCCCGTGTAGAATGTGCGCCCTCTAGATTAAGTTAACCCGTCGCGATTTGGGAGCAATTGGATGATCAAGCTGGACGGCATGGAAGAAGCGGCCGAGGCGGCCAAACAGTTTCAGTTTCTGGAGCGAGCTCTGTTCGAGAAGCGCACGCTGACGCTGTTCGGCGAGATCAACACGGAGGTGGCTCGGCGGACTATGGAGAAGCTGCTGGTGTTGTCATACGGGTCTGATGATCCCATCACCATCTATATAGGTTCCCCGGGCGGACATGTGGAATCCGGCGACACGATTTTCGATGTGATTCGTTTTATCAAGCCGCTGGTGCGCACCGTTGGAACAGGTTGGGTCGGCAGCATCGCCACCCACATTTATCTGGCGGCAGACAAGGCAAACCGCTTCTGTCTGCCAAACACCCGGTTCCTTATTCATCAGCCCGCAGGTGGCTTCGGCGGTAGCGCTGCGGACGTCGAAATTCACGCCCGGGAGATTCTGAAAACCCGAGAGCGCATCAATCGCGTCATTGCCGAGCAGACTGGTCAGGACGTCGAGCGCGTCGCCAAGGATACCGAGCGCGACTACTGGATGGGGCCGGAAGAGTCCGTAGACTACGGTATTGTCGGCAAGATCATTCACTCCATAGACGAATTGGCATAGACCTTTTGGAATGGACGAGCTGAGCCGAGTGCTCGCTCCTCAGGGCCGCTTCTGCGGCCCTTTTCAATCTGGCACGACGTTTGCCGAACTCTGCCACGACGTTTGCGAATCTGGCATGAAGTTTGCGAATCTGGCATGAAGTTTGCGAATCTGGCATGAAGTTTGCGAATGTCGAAGCGTGATCTAGGTTGGTTCTTCAAGAGTCCCTGAAAATGAGGTG
>JAHEEG010000028.1:0-3784 GCA_024640825.1 Gammaproteobacteria bacterium | reverse complement strand
AGACGCGCAGGCCCTCAAGTGGTGCAATAAGGCCCGGTAGCACCAATCTAAAGCGTAAGGGGGCGCCTGTTCAGACGCGGATAGTCAGACAGTGGAGTGTCATCATGTACGGAAAGCTTGAGCGCCTTGGTTTCTCGCGTTATCTGTTCATCTATCTGGTTCGGCAACCGCTCGGTGATGATGTCACCTTCGCCACGGTGATCGCCTATGGCAGAACCGCCGGCGAAGCGGAGAAGGTTGCTATCAATCGGGTTCACCAGCAGGGCATGCACATCGTCAGAACCGATACCGCCACCCCGGCTCCTTGGTTGGACCCTGATGTGGACGGCGACTATTTCGAAGAGCTGGAGCGTTGCGGCAGCGTCCTGCAGGTCGACCTTCGCGCTCAGCCGGCAGCCATGGTCGCCTGAACGCGGCGCGTGTATCCGCTCAGGATCCGAACTGCTTCAGACGTTCTTCCAGGTCCGGGCCCCGACCCGGGCTGTTCTTTCTTTCGAAAGCGAGGCCTTCCGCAAGGGTGTAATTCAGACCCTGGTTAACCAGCATCTTATCCGCCCGCAGGGTGAACCACGAGTTCTGCAGAAAATCTCTGGCCATCGCAACGGCCGCGCTCATCAGTTCGGCATCCGGCACGCAGCGGTTTGCCAGTCCGATGGCGGCGGCCTGGGCACCGCTCACCACCCGACCACTGAACATCATTTCTTTAGCCGCAAGCAGGCCAATGCGCCTCGGCAGGCGCTGGCTCATTCCCCAGGTGGGTGACATGCCCCACTTGCCGTGGGTATCGGCGAGTTTGGCGCTTTCGGCGGTCACCATCAGGTCGCAGGCCAGAGCCAGTTCCAGCGAACCGGTATAGCAGTGGCCGTGGACCGCCGCGATCACCGGCTGCGGCAGACTTTCGATGGCGTCGAGGGTTTCTGCCTGAAAATGTCGGCTGGGAGCGACTTCGCCGGTCTGTATGGCCTTGAGATCGTTACCGGCAGAAAAGGAACGGCCTTTGCCACAGAGAATGACGCAGCCAATTTCTTCGGTCTGCCCCGCGATGCTGTCTATGTGCTGCCGCAGCTCAACAAAGAGTGACGGGCTCAAGGCGTTCAGGGCGTCAGGGCGATTGAGAGTGAGAATTGCCAACCCGTCCTGATCTTCCCGCAATACCAGTTCGTTCATGGGTGTGATTCTCCCTCCGGTTGCAGAGTTGGTTACAGAATGCTGAAAAAAACAGCTGCCAAAGCGCTGATGAAAAATCATCATAGAACAAACTTGCTGAAGCGGAAACGCACGGTCAATGAAACCGGAACTGATCATCATCGGCGGCGGAATCGCTGGCATTTCCTGTGCGGCTAGAGCGGTTGCGGATTTTTCCGTAACCGTCCTGGAAGCGGAGATGCAGCCCGGCTACCACAGCTCGGGCAGATCGGCGGCAGTCTCCATCGAGGCCTATATGAACCCGGTCGTCCACGCTCTGACACTGGAAAGCGCGGCATACCATCGGGCGATGGGGTCGCAGCCAACCCGGTGCTGCGAAGTCGCGGACGCGTCCCATGCCCATCTGGTGGATGAGTTTCTCGCGTCGTGGAAGGGACTGTGTCCGGACCTTCACGAAATCTCTCCCACGGAGATGCGCGCTGCAGTCCCCATTCTGCGTGACGATGCGGTGCATCGCGTGGTTGTGGACCCTAACGCTCTGGCCCTGGATCCCCACGGCATGCTGGAAGGTTTTCGTCGCGTGCTGGTGGCGGGTGGTGGTGGGCGGGTCGTCGGCAACGCTCGGGTGTCGGAGCTGGAAGCCGTTCCCAGGGGCTGGCGGGTGCGCTGCGGCAACGAGGACCTGAACGCTGACGTTCTGGTGAATGCTGCCGGGGCTTGGGCCGATGAGCTTGCGCTGCTGGCTGGTGCCCAGCCGCTGGGGCTCCAGCCCTTGCGACGTACTGCGGTGCTGGTGGACGCAGCTCAGGACGTTTCGGCCTGGCCGTTGGTGCACCGCGCCCAGGGTGGTCTTTACTTCAAACCGGAGGCCGGTCTGCTGATGGTGTCGTTGGGGGACGAGACCCCAAGCCCGCCCTGCGATGCCCAGCCTGAAGAGCTGGACATCGCGATGACCCTGGCACGGTTTCAGCAAATGACTAGGTTGGTGGATAGCCGTCCCGTTCGCAGCTGGGCCGGCCTTAGAACCTTCCTGCCGGATCGATTTCCCGCCGTGGGCTTTGATCCGAAGGTAAAAGATTTCTTCTGGCTGGTGGGTCAGGGAGGCTTCGGCATGCAGACCGCGCCGGCGTTGAGTGAGGCCGCGGCCAGTCTGCTCGCTGGAAGAGACTGTCAATTTGGCGATGTGCTCTCGCCCGCCCGAGGGTTGAATCCCCCTGGAAGCTGAGCAGGCTATGGCCTTGAAGCGGTCTGTGTCCTGGTGACGAAGGGGTGTTTACTCTCCTGCGGCCAGAGGTCCAATGGTCCGGTCGAGCCAGTCGATCATTTCTGCTGACGATTGCAGAACGTTTTCACGCGCGTAGTAGTGGTGGCCCTCGTAGGGGAGCTCGACGTAGCGTGCGTGGGCGCCCATACCCACAAGGGCGTGAGCGTGCGGTTGTAGGCGCCGCTGAACAGCAGTCCGGTGCGGAAAAAGTTGCTGTGCGCGAGCAGGTTGGCGGATGAGAACGCGCCGTAGCTGTGGCGGCCCCCTGCCAGCCGATGGCAGTGGCCGGACCGGGGCGCCAGGCCAACGTGGGAAGCGGGCGGCCGCGTGTGGGCGTTATGTCCTCTTGCTGGGGCAGACCGGGTGGGTCGATGCGACTGCCTCTGTGCAGGTCCCACCGTTCGATGGTTCTGGGGAAACGGCTCGCAGGCAGCATGTGGTAATAAGGTCGTTCGAGACGAACTACCAGCGCGAAGCTTCCATCTGGAGAGGGCTGCACCCGCGCTAGCGGGCCTGCGCTGGCCGAGAACGTTCGCATGCTGCCATCGGTCCCGATGCGAGTGAGTGCGGCACGGAAGTAGTAGTCGAACAACGCCTCCTCGTAAGACCCAGTCAGCAGATTCCGGTAGGTGCGCGTTGGTGCGCGCCCGGTCGTGTGCTCAACGATGTTTGGAGACACGCTGCGCTTCGGCGGTGCCTCCCGTTGTGCAGGAAACGATGGCCGGGACACGGAAGCACGCTTGGAGGCGAACCCACGGAGCTTGGCACACGGGGTTTCCGGACACAAACGACACCGGCGGGACTGTTTCTGTGATGACGTTTTTGGTTGCAGCGTGCGATGCTTACAGGCCCAGCACCAGCTTGGCGACGATGTTTTTTTGTACTTCGTTGGTACCGCCGGCAATGGAACTCGCTCGCAGATTGAAAAATCTGCAGAACGCGGCGACGCCGTCCGCGGGGCCTATCGGCGCCACGTTGCGGCCAACCTGGCGGGCTTCGGGCTGGTCCGGCATGGCATAGCTGCCCATGGCCTCTACCGCCAGCTCCGTCATGTACTGGCCGATATCTGCGCCCAGGTTCTTCATGATCGAGGATTCCGGCCCGGGATTCTGGCCACGGGAGAGCGCCGCCATTATGCGGAATTCGGTGAATTGAATGGCTTCCAGCTTCACCTCAGTTTCGTCCAGCTTGCGCTTGAAAGACGGCTCTTCGGCCAGGGTTCCCGTTGGCGTTGGAATCTGCCGCGCCAGGTTACGCAGCCGTTGCAGGGCCGTTTTCTGCCCGGCGGCTCCGCCGCCGCCGCGCTCGAACTCCAGCAGGTATTTGGCGACTGTCCAACCCTGATTTTCCTCACCGACCCGGTTGGCTTTTGGC
>JAHEEG010000296.1 GCA_024640825.1 Gammaproteobacteria bacterium | reverse complement strand
ATGTCGGGCGCAAGCCCCGGGACTGCTCGCCGTGTCGCACCAGCAGATGCGGTAGCAGGTGCGGTGCGACCACGCCGCGCCAGACGTGGGCGAGACTCTGTCCCCGCAGCATCAGCCAGACGGTGAGCGCGGCGGGAATGAGCAGCAGCAGCCAGGCGGGCCGCAGAAAGTGAAGCTGGGCCAGCTCAGCCACGGGCAGGCTCCGGGCCTTCGGTGACCGGGGAAAGTGACGCGGCAGCTACCTTCGGAAGGGTTCGCCGACCGCGGCGCCAGCGCGCGAACTGCCTGACCAGGAAGAAGGCAACGGACAGCAACAGCATCGGCGCCAGCGGCCAGAAGTACATCTCCCGCTCAGGCCGGTAGCTGAGGGTTTCCACCTGGCGCGGGTTGAGCTCATCCAGGCGGGCGTAGACGGTCTCCAGCTCGGCGGTGTCCATGGCTCTGAAGTAGCCCCCCGAGGTTGCGGCAGCGACGGCCTTCAGGGTCTCTTCGTCCAGCGCCTGCTCGCCGGCGTTGGCTGGGTCACCCATGGCCACCGTATGTATCACCACGCCGCTGTCCCGCGCGATCTCGGCGGCCCGCGCCGGCGGCACAAGGCTGCCGGTATCGTTGCCGTCGGTCAGCACGATCAGCACCCGCTGATCCACCTCGCTGCGCTCGAATAGCTGGATCGCGAGGCCGATGGCGTCGCCCAGCATGGTACGGGGACCCAGCATGCGCACCGCGGCTTCGTCCAGCAGCTGTCTGACCACGTCGAGATCGTCGGTAAACGGCGCCTGAACGAAGGCGGCGGAGCCGAAAAACACCAGCCCCACCCGATCACCGTCGCGCCGGGCCAGAAATTCGTCCAGCACCCCCTTGGCCGCGGTTAGCCGGTCCAGCGCGGTGCCGGAGGGGCCGGTGAAATCGGCGGTTTCCATGGAACCGGAAAGATCCACCGCCACCAGCAGATCGCGCATGGGCAGCTCGCGGACCACCGGGTCCTCCAGCCAGACCGGCCGGGCCAGGGCGCACAGCACCGCTATCCAGGCGAGACCGAGCATCAGCCAGCGCACGGCGGGTCGGCGCCCCAGGGGCACGGCCTCGCCCGGAGCCACACCCGAGATCTGCAGCAACCGGTTGAAAAACGGTGTCCGGACGGCTTCCCGGGGCTCACGGTAAGCGGGGGCCAGCCAGCGTACCAGCAGCGGCAGCGGTAAAAGCGCAAGCACCCATAAATAGCTGAACGTCAGCACGGCATCACTCCGCGCCTGGCCGATGGTCGTTTACCCAGCCTCTGGCCAGGGCCAGGACCTCGCGGAGGCTTTCCACGGGGTAGTCGCCCGATGTCCGGTAAACCCCGGAGACCAGCAGGCGGCCTGAGCCCCGGGAAAACGCGTCGCCGCCTCCGGTCTCGTTAAGGAAGGCGAGCCAGGCCTCTCCCGTGAGGCCGACGATGCGACGCCTGGGGTAAGCGGTCAGCGCAACCCGGCGCAGCAGCTCGGCGATATCGGCAAGCGCCTGGCCGCGGGTCTCTAGATCCCCTGCTGCCCCCAGCGCCTGGAGCTCCTGCAGCGCCTGCCTGCGGTAGGCGTTGCGACGATAACGGCGCAGGCTGCGCAGCGTCGCCCACACCGCAAAGACCAGCAGCAGAGCCCCAATGACATACCACCCCGGCGCCAGCGGCCACCAGGAAACGGCCTGCGGCATCACGATGTCCTGCAGGTTCGAAAGGCTGGCCGGATCCGTGGACGCCGCCATCAGTAACGCCTGGCCCCCGGGTGGTAGCCGAGCTGCGCGCGCACCTGCTGCAGCAGGGGCTGCGAGGTATCGAGCTTCAGAACCGGCATCCCATAGCGTCTGGATGTCGCCTCCATGCGGGCCAGCCGCGAATCGAAATCCTGCCGGAAGTCGTCCCGCAGCCTGGCGCTCCCGGTGTCCACTTCCAGATGTCGCGCGCCGTCGGAAAAAGGCAGCCGTCCGGCGTTACCCAGCTCCTGCTCCAACGGGTCGACGACCAACAGCGAGAGCACGTCGTTGTGGGCGGTGAGGCGGGTGATGAAGCGGGAGGTCTCGGCGTCGATGCCGAAGCCATCGCTGATCAGCACGATCAGGCAGTCATGGCGGGCGAACGCGGCCACCTGCCCGAGCGCGCGGTTGAGCATCTCCGGTTGCGGCTGCCCATCGCTGTCGGCGCGCAGCTCGTGGTTCATGGCCACCACGTCGCGCAGGATCTGCATCACCCGCTCCCGGCTGCGGTGCGGCGGAATGGCGCGGATCTCCCGGTCGTTGAAGACCAGGGCGCCTACCCGGTCCTTCACCGCCAGCACGCGCCAGGCGGCAGCGGCGGCAGCTTCCGCGGCCACCGCGGATTTCATCTTCCAGCGGCTGCCGAAGAACATGGGCAGGCGTTGATCCACCAGCAGCCAGACGGGGCGATCCCGCTCTTCGGTGTAGACGCGCACGTGAGGGGTGTCCGTTCGCGCGGTGACCTTCCAGTCGATGTTGCGGGTATCGTCGCCGGGGAGATAATTACGCAGCTCTTCAAAATTCAGCCCCCTACCTCGCAAGCGGGACGCGTGGCGCCCGGCGAGAACGCTGTGTATGGGCTGTCGCGGCAGAAAGCTGAAACCGGAAGCGCCGAACTGCAGCCGCACCAGATCATCCAGGTTGACATAAACCCGGCCATCGAATTCGGGCTCGTTTCTTCTACCGACTCGCGTGTACTGGGCCACCCTGCTCTCCGCCCGCGCTCAGGCGACCGCCACCTTAGCCAGAATGCTGTCGATGACGTCGTTGGCAGAGATCCCGTCGGCGTTGGCCTCGTAGCTGAGCGCCAGCCTGTGGCGCAGGACATCGTGGGCCACCGCCTTCACGTCGTCGGGCAGCACGTGATCCCGACCGTTCAGCCAGGCGTGCACCCGGGAACAGCGGTCAAGCCCCAGGGCTCCGCGCGGGCTGGCCCCGATGTTGATCCAGCCCGCCAGCTGCGCGTCGTAGCGATCCGGATAACGGGTGGCGAAGATCAGATCCACCATATAGCGCTCCACCACCGGGCTGACCTCCACCCGGTTGATTTCCTCGCGGGCGTCGAAGACAGCCTGCTGAGGTACGGGCTCGCCGGCGCCGGCGGGCGCTGCCTGCTCCTCACCACGCACCAAACGGATGATGCGGCCTTCGTCCTCCTCGTTGCCGTAGTCGATGTAGACGTGCAGCAGAAACCGGTCCATCTGCGCTTCCGGCAGGGGATAGGTGCCCTCCTGCTCCACCGGGTTCTGAGTCGCCAGGACGATGAACAGATCCGGCATCCTGTGGGTGGTACCGGCAACGGTCACCTGCCGCTCTTCCATGGCTTCCAGCAAGGCCGCCTGCACTTTGGCTGGGGCACGGTTGACCTCGTCCGCGAGGACGATATTGGCGAAAATGGGGCCGGGGTCGAAGCGGAAGGTGTTGCCGTCACCCCCTCGATGCAGCACCTCGGTGCCCGTGATGTCCGATGGCAGAAGATCCGGTGTGAACTGAATTCGCGAGTAATCGGCCTGCAGGTTCTTTGCCAGGCTCTTCACCGCCCGGGTCTTGGCCAGCCCCGGCAAACCTTCAATGAGCACGTTGCCGTTAGCCAGCAGCGCGATGAGCAGACGCTCCACCACCCGCTCCTGGCCGATGATGGATTCCGCCATCCTGGATTTGAGCGTAAGTATGGTGTCGAGTGCTGTCATTGTCCTTTATCTTGGTCTTCTATCTTGGTCTTCTACCCTGCTGAGCGACGCTGATACTGAACGGCTCTCCGTTCTAGGCAAGAGACCCAGAGCCGGGAGGGAGCACTACCCGGCGCCGATGTACGCCGGGTAGTGCAAGGAGCGAAACCCCGCGACCTAGTTGCTGGTCGGGTTCTGCTGCAGCGTCTCCAGCACCTTGTTGAGGTTGAAGCTGCCGGCTTCCTGGCGCGGCGGGAAATCCTTGTACGTAGCCAGGTGCTGCGCGACATAGTCTACCGCCGGGAGAATCAGGTAGGCCCGGTCGAAGCGCCACATGTTATACATTTCCGCCTCATGTTCAGCGCGCTCAAACGGATCACCCCGCATATCGAAGAGCTTGGGTATGCGGAGGGTGACCAGCGGCTCCGACCAGACCTCGAACCCGTGGGCACGCTGCTCCATGAACACCATCTTCCAGCGGTCGTAACGGAGATTCGCCAGCTGGCCGTCGTCGGTCCAGTAGAAGAACTCCTTGCGCGGCGCTTCCGCCACCTCGCCCTTGAAGTAGGGCAGCAGGTTGTAGCCGTCCAGATGAACTTTATAGTTCCTGCCCATGGCCCTATGGCCTTTCAGGAGCTTCTCTTTGACGTCCGGCTCGCCAACCGCTGCCATGATGGTGGGCAGCATGTCCTCGTGAGAAAAGACGTCGTTGTAGACCGTGCCGGGCTTGATGACGCCAGGCCACTTGATGAGGGTGGGCACGCGCATTCCGCCCTCCCAGGTGGTGCCTTTTTCGCCCATGAAGGGGGTGATGCCGCCGTCGGGCCAGGTGAAGGTCTCGGCGCCGTTGTCCGTCGAATACATGACGATGGTGTTCTCGTCCAGGCCCAGTTCCTTCAGCTTGGCCAGCATCTGGCCCACGTGCTTGTCGTGCTCGACCATGCCGTCGGCGTATATGCCGAGGCCCGTCACCCCTTCCGACTCCGGCTTGAGATGCGTATTGACGTGCATGCGGGTAGAGTTCCACCAGAGGAAGAAGGGCTTGTCGGCCTTCTTAGCGCGCTCCATGAAGTCGAGGGCGCCCGCCGTAACCTCTTCATCCACGGTTTCCATGCGCTTCCTGGTGAGCGGGCCGGTGTCCTCAATTTTGCCGTCGGCGCTGGACCGAATGACGCCACGCGGCCCGAACTTCTTGGCAAACTCAGGATTCTTGGGGTAATCGGGGCTCTCCGGCTCCTCCTCAGCATTGAGGTGATAGAGGTTGCCCATGAACTCATCAAAACCATGGTTGGTGGGCAGGTGTTCGTCGAGATCACCCAGATGGTTCTTGCCATACTGGGCCGTCATGTAGCCATGGTTCTTCAGCAGGCCGGCGATGGTCGGATCCTTCTCGGAAATGCCTTCCTTCGCGCCCGGCAGGCCGACTTTGAGCAGCCCGGTGCGGAACGGACTCTGACCCGTGATGAAGGCAGCCCGACCCGCGGTGCAGCTCTGCTGCCCGTACCAGTCTGTAAACAAGGCCCCTTCCCGGGCGATGCTGTCGATGTTGGGCGTGCGATACCCCATCATGCCGCGATTGTAAGCGCTGGAATTGAACCAGCCGACGTCGTCACCCCAGATGACGAGAATGTTCGGTTTGTCAGCCGCAAGGGTGCCACCAGCTGCCACTAGCAGCACGGCCACCCCGGCAACCCGGCCGAATAACCTGATAAAGAATTCTGAACTCATAGCGTCTTCCTTTGCTTACATTTGCTACTTACGTTGGCGGTCAATTCGTTACTCGAGGGACGTCCCTTGCGAACCACGAAAACTTTCCAGGGAAATTCTAAAGTGGCTAGAGGAACCCCTGGATTTTGCTCCTCGCAGAGGCCGACGTGACGCAGGGCTAGGCTAACAAGCGTTAGACCTGCTTTCCAACGATCGGCCGTCCGGACTTTTACGGCCCCCTACTGTGACCCGGCTCCTTCCAGCAATTGCTCCATGACCTGATCCAGCGAGAAGGTGGCGGCCTTTTGCCGGGGTGGATAGTCCTTGAACGTTGCCAGGAACTGGCCAACGTAGGCCTGCGCAGGCACCAGCAGATAGGCCCGGTCTAGCAGCCAGTCATAGTAAGTGTTCGAGGTGATGGAAGCGCGCTCGTAGGGGTCACGCCGCAGGTTGAAGATGAGCGGTACGCGCAGGGGCACGAACGGCTCCATCCATACCCGGAAGGTTCCCTGGGCCTGCTGCTCCATGAAAATCAGCTTCCAGCCCTGATACCGTAAGGCGGTCAGATCGCCGTCGTCGGAGAAATAGAAGATCTCTTTGCGGGGGCTTTCAACTTTCTGGGGATCTTTCAGATGGTCGGTCACATCGTAGCCGTCCAGGTGCACCTTGTAGCGACGGCCCATCGCGGAAGAACGGTATCCGTCCAGCAGGTCCTGCTTGATATCGGTCTTGCCAGCCGCCGCCAGAAACGTCGGCAGCCAGTCCATGTGATGCACGATGCCATTGCTTACCGAGCCGGGCTTGATGACGCCGGGCCAGCGCACCGCGGCGGGTACCCGCCAGCCACCTTCCCAGTTGGTGTTCTTCTCCCCGCGGAACGGGGTGGATGCTGCGTCCGGCCAGGTGTTGTAATGCGGGCCGTTGTCGGTCGAGTAGTGAACGATGGTGTTGTCGGCAATACCCAGCTCATCCAGCTTGGCAAGGAACAGGCCGATGTGCATGTCGTGCTCCACCATGCCATCGGAATATTCGTCCTGCCCGGAGATGCCGCGCAGTTCCGGCTTCACGTGGGTGCGGAAGTGCATGCGGGTGCCGCTCCACCAGACGAAGAAGGGCTTTCCGGCCTTGTGCTGGCGCTCGATGAAATCCAGCGCGGCAGTGGCGGTCTCTTCGTCCACCGTCTCCATACGCTTCTTGGTCAGCGGGCCGGTGTCCTCGATGCGACCATCGGCATAGGAATGGATGACGCCCCGGGGGCCGAAACGCTTCTTGAATTCCGGATTCTTCGGGTAATCCTCGTTCTCCGGCTCTTCCTCGGCATTCAGGTGATAAAGGTTGCCGAAGAACTCATCGAAGCCGTGATTGGTGGGCAGATGCTCGTCCCGGTCGCCCAGATGATTCTTACCGAACTGACCTGTGGCGTAGCCCTGATCCTTGAGCAGGCCGGCAATCGTCGGGTCTTCCACCTGCATACCTTGTTCGGCACCTGGCAGGCCGACTTTGGATAGGCCGGTGCGAAACACGCTCTGGCCCATGATGAAGGACGAACGCCCTGCGGTGCAGCTCTGCTCACCGTAGTAGTCGGTGAACAGCATGCCCTCGTTGGCGATACGGTCAATGTTGGGGGTGCGGTAGCCCATCATGCCTCGGGTGTAGGCGCTGATGTTGCTCTGGCCGATGTCATCACCCCAGATAACCAGGATATTGGGTTTGTCGGCCGCAGCGGCCGCTACGGGCAGCAAAAGCATCGCTGCAAGAAGTGAAATCGCGAAGCGCATCTTGAGACTCCAAAGAACTATTGAATGACGTGGCGATTCTTAATCAGGCCGTGATTCTTAATCACCCAATTTACTGACCAAAGTCTTCCGCCAGCTATAAGACCGCACGTCAACGCATGGAAGGGTTGGTGACGACCGGATGGCCGGAAATGATATCAGACCGGGACAGAGCCATCGACCGCCATTTCGACGCGGTGTCCAGAAAGAAACCTCTGCTCAGTTGCTCGGTATTTCGATCAACCCCTTCTGGTTGATCTGCTCGAGAATCTTCATGGCCTTCAACGACCGGTAATTGATGCCACCGGCGTTGAGGGTTGAACCTTCCTGGAACGGATATCCTTCGAGAGAGCCGATGAACGTCGCAATTTGTTGCTGAATCGGCACGAACAGCCACATGTTGTCGATCATCCATCGCGTATACAGCTCCGACTCCTTCCAGGCATGTTCGTAAGGGTCGGCCTTCAGGTGGATGATCGCTGGCCACGCGGTTTCCTCGCGAACTGCAGTGTTGATTGCGCCATTGAGCTGCGCAAAATGAACTTTCCAGTCGTTCCAGCGGACTGCATTCAGCTCTCCGCCCTGGCCGAAGTAGAAGATCTGCTCGCGCGGGCCCTTGTCCGCCTCGCCCTTGAACCGAGGCAAGAAGTTGTAACCGTCGAGATGTACCTTCCATTTTTTGCCATTGGCGGAGTAACCCTTCTTGAGCTTACCGGTGATGTCCGGTTCGCCGACTGCCGCCAACAGGGTTGGTATCCAGTCTTCCTGGCTGATGATGTCGTTGTTCTTGGTGCCGGGCTTGATCACGCCAGGCCACTTAACCAACAGCGGTACCCGGAAGCCACCCTCCCAGGTGGTGCCTTTTTCGCCCATGAAGGGGGTGATGCCGCCATCAGGCCAGCTCACGGTTTCGGCCCCGTTATCGGTGCTGTAGATGACAATGGTATTGTCGTCGATGCCAAGCTCTTTGAGCTTGGCGAGCATCATCCCCACGTGATCGTCGTGTTCGACCATGCCGTCCGGATAGATGCCGATGCCGGTACGGCCGATGGCTTCTTCTTTCAGACGCGTCCAGACGTGCATGCGCGTGAAACTCATCCAGACGAAGAACGGCTTGTCGGCTGCATGTGCGCGGTCGATGAAATCGAGGCCGGCGGCGAGGAACTCTTCATCCGCCGTTTCCATGCGCTTGCGGGTCATCGGCCCGGTGTCCTCGATCTTGCCATCGGCAGTCGACTTAATAACGCCGCGCGGTCCGAATTTCTTGCGGAACTCCGGGTCCTTCGGATAATGGTAGGTTTCCGGTTCCTCCTCGGCGTTGAGGTGGTAGAGGTTACCGAAGAACTCGTCGAAGCCGTGGTTGGTCGGCAGGTGCTTGTCCTGGTCGCCCAGGTGATTCTTGCCGAACTGTCCGGTGGCATAGCCATGGTTCTTCAGCAGGTCGCCCAGGGTCGGCGCCCAGTCCGGTATGCCGTGGTCGGAACCTGGCATGCCGATGGTCAGCAAGCCGGTGCGGAATGGGTGCTGACCCAGAATGAAAGAGGAGCGCCCGGCGGTGCAGCTCTGTTGGGCGTAGGAGTCGGTGAACAGGGCGCCTTCATTGGCAATGCTGTCGATGTTGGGGGTCTGATAACCCATGATGCCGTGGTTGTAGGCGCTGATGTTGTGAGGTCCAATATCGTCACCCCAGATGACGAGAATGTTTGGTTTGTCAGCAGCGATAGCTGCAACTGGCAGCAACGCTAACGCTAAGAAGTAAGTGGCAAAACGCATTATTCAGTGCTCCTGGGTCTCGCGGAAATCTGAAGAAAGTCTGATGCGCAGCTTGCATACCGACTGCAAGGCGCCGCCGAATCCCGCAACGGGTCTCGCTGCTCGACTCGTCCATGCTAACCAATCGCCTAAACGGATCAATGCCCAGCCCGGAAAGGACTCTTAACTTTTGGTTTACAATTGGCTGAAATCGTCAGAGAGACCCCATGTTGAACCTCAACCAACTCGCCCAGTTTCTGAGCATCGCGCGAACCGGCAGCCTGGTGGCAGCAGCGGAGGCGTTGGGGCTGACCTCCGCGGGGCTGTCAAAAAATCTCGCAGCTCTGGAACGCCAGACCGGTGCGAGGTTGTTCGACCGGGTGGGTCGTGGCCTGCAACTGACAGGCGTCGGGACGGAATTCGCCAAGCAGGTGGAGGAACTTCTGGGACATGCCGAAACCGTATCCGAAAGCTTGAAAGCATCCATGGAAGGTTCGGCCGGGCGACTGCGCATCGGCTCCGGACCCGCCGCGCTACAGGGTCCCGTCGCCAACGCCATCGACGCGTTCATGGCCGCCCATCCAAAGGTGGCGCTGGAGATAGAAACCGGGAACTCGACGGATTTGCTGCTGGGCCTTCGGCAGTATCAATACGAATTCCTGGTCAGCGACCGAGGTTCGGTGGTGGGGAACACCGAACACCAAAGATACCTGGTTCAACCGCTAGCCGCCGAGCCAGTGGTGCTGATCTGCAGCCGCAAGCATCCACTGCTGGCATCCAGGCGCAAAATCCAGCTGAGCGACGCCCTGGAGTACCCGTGGGTCGCACCTCAACCGCCAACCCTGATGCGCCATCGCCTCGCCGAGCAGCTGCGTGCCGAGCACGCGCCCGCCATCGCCTTCAACCGCCTGGCCGTCGTCCCCAACGTGCGGATCGAAGACATGAATTCCTGCATGCAGGTATGCGCGGACAGCCATTGCATTACCGTAGCGCTGCATTCCAAAGTTCGCAGCCGCGGCTTTCCAGGCTCTTTGGCTCGGTTGCCGATCAACCTGAACCTGCAGACGGCTATCGCGGTTATCTCTCTGCAGCAGCGCACGCCGACCCCGCTGGCTGCCAGATTGATGGCATCGCTTACCGGATCGGTAAACCCCGAAACGGGTAAACGCCGAACGTAACCACTGCGCCGGCATGAGTACCGCCGATCGCCGTAGCTACTTCTTCTGCCAGCCGCCGTTCAGCAGGATCCAGCCGCCGGGCGCGGTCCGCTCGATGGCTTTCTTGCCGGCAAGGGCCTCCACCTGAGCCATTTCCAGGTCGTTGCCGGCCGCGATGCGCTGGTACTCGGCCTTGCGCTTGTCGTTGACATCCGCAACCAAGGCCCGGACGTCTGAAGGTGCCGAGGTATCCACCAGCCCCAGGTAGCCGTCGGCCCGCTCGCCAACCAGACCGTCGCGCTTGGCCTGGTCCAGATCGGCAGCGAACGCGGCGGATGACGCCAGCAGCAGAAAGCTGAAAATCAGTTTCGTAACGAGTTCCATAGGTTTTCCGCCCATCACTGAATAAGGGGCTAAAACAGCCCGCTGTCTTCACTGAACAGATCATCGAGCTCCCGGTCTACCTTGACCAGGATCTCGTGCTTGATGTTCACGTTGAGATTGATGGTGATGGGCTCGTCGGTGGCCACCTTCACCGTCGGCGTGCAGCCTGCCATGAGCAGGAGCGTCGTCGCCAGAATCATTGCAGTGCGCACTGTTGCCACCACCCGTGCTTATGTAACTAAAACCATAGTCCGCATCGCCCCATCCGGCAATCAGTTCCTCACCCGGCGTTCCACCTGCCGAACCACCTGATCCTGCAGGCGCAGGGACCTCAGCAGCACCGGGATGTTCTCATTGATGTTCAGGTTGTAGTGGATCGGGCGCCCGGCTTCCACCTCAGGATTTCGCCCCTGCAGATGCACGGCCAGCTGCAGATCGCCGCTCTCTGCGTAATCGACCTCGGCCTCCAGCAGGGTGTAGTTGAAATTCTTCAGGGCCAGCAGGGCGAAATCGAGACCCGGCTGGCCCGTCGGGCCGCTGAGCTCCGTGGACACCCGGATGGTGCCGCCGGGGGGCGCGGCTTTGACCTTGCCGCCGCTGACGCTGACGGCGTTGTCCAGCAGGGCGATAGGAATCAGGCCATTGAGGCGACCGGTGCCCGTCACGTCATCGCCTTCCAGGGCAAGCACCTCAGACAGGCTGAGCCCTACGAGACGAAGCTCCAGAGACCCATAGCCGGTGCCTGGAAAGTAGCTGAAAGGCTCAGCAACAACGCCGCCACCGAGCAGCGCTGCGGAAAATTCCCGTACCGTCACCTGGCTACCGGACCAAGTGACAAAGGCCGAAAGGTTTTTCGCGACGACGCCGAGGTCGACGGACTCCGCCGTTACCGGGGTTTCATCGAAGAACCAGGCATCGCCCTTTACCCGCAGGTCGAACTCGCCGTTCAGGCCGTTCACCCGGTATTCCTCATAGCGCAGGTCGGCGTCGGCAAGCGACACGGTTATGCGACCACCCGGCGCATGGGTGCGGTCCCAGTCCAGATCCAGCATGTAGCCGAGACGTCCGGCGTGCAGATCGAAAGGCTCCTTCCAGGGCGTCAGGACGCTCGCCATGAAAGGCTTGCTGACTTCAGCCGCGCCGACGACGTCAGCACTGCCCGCCCCGGTCTGCAGGTTGTATCTGACCGCTAAAGACAGATCGCCCAGGGACCCAGCAGCGGCGCTGCCCTGCGCGGTGAGAAGGTCGCCAGTCAGCATCAGCATCGACTCTACCTGTGTATCCAGCCGCAGGCTGTCGGCGGCGACCGCGCCTGAAAAATCTACCGTCCCGCTGTATCCATCCGGCGCTGCAGGTCGGATGGCGGCTTCCAGCTGCCCATCCAGATTGACCACTTCGGTACGTGCGGTAATGTCGGCGGTCACCTCGACTCGAGTCTCGGTATCACCCACGTCAACGGCAAAACGGCTGACGCTACCCTGCGCACTGACCTCCGGGCTCTGCAGGCTGACTGCCATCCCAGTACCGCCCGTCAGCCGGTCCCCGTCAAAGCGCAGGGCAAAGTCTTCGGGTAGCCGGGCAGACAGCGACAGATCCTGCTGCTGCAGACCCAGGCGCCCCGCCACGGTGGCGTCGACCGCGCCGTCTGCCAGGCTCAGATTACCCGCCAGCTCATCGATCTGAATGCTGCCGTCCGCCGACACCCAGACCAGGCTGAAGGGCCCGCTGCCGTTCAGGTCCTGCCAGCGAAGATCATCGGGCAGGGGCCAGGGAGTCCGCATCTTCAACGCTGCCTGCACAATTCCTTCGCCCGCCGGCAGCCCCGCAAGCTCCCTGGCAAGCTGGAACGCATAACCGGACAGCTGCACATCCGCATCTACCACAAGCGCCTCGGATTCGAGGCTGGAAACGGCGGTCAGGAAGGGCGGACGGTCGCTATCCCGTTCGCGGAAGCGAATCGTCACCAGCCCCTGACCGGAAAGCTCCGCATCCAGCTCGAAACGGCCGGCAGCTTCCGGAGCCCGACCGCTCAGCGTCAGGGCAAGCCGATTCTCTCCGTAGGTCAGTCCGCCGCCGGCGAGAAAATTCATGTGCGGGACCCGAACCTGAAGATCTTCGACCCGGGCCACCGCGAAGGGCAGCCGCGTGGACCACCGCTCCAGCATCAGGGCATCGGCGCCACCCCCCGCGTCAACCCCGGAGGCCACAGAGGTGGAACTTTCGGAAAGCGTCACCTCGACGAAATCGAACGACACGGATTCAAGGCGACCGCGCAGAAGATCACCGGGATCGTAGGTCAACCGACCACCGCTGGCTTGCAAGCGAAAGCCATCGCCCATCAGTTCCAGTCGATGGACATTCAGCGTGTCAAGACGAGGATAACCGGTTTCGATCACAAGCTCGCTCAGCCCGAGCCGGGTGCCGATGGCGGATGCGGCATAGCCGAGCAGCGTGGGAATCGTCGCGTAGAAAAGTAATGCCAGGGCGACGGGCACCAGCAGAAGAGGGTACCGCCAGCGCCACCAGAAGCTGTTACGCCGGTCCCCGGCTTTCGCTTCCGCTTCCGCTTCAGAGACCTGATCATTCACACGAGATTCCGAATCAATTGCTGCGCAGCCGCTGGAGAGCCGACAGTTTACCTTGAGCACCGACTGATGCATCGATCCGCCACACGAACGGCAGCTCACCGGGTTACACTGTGCGAAATTCTCTGTGCGAGAGGCTCGAACTATGGCGGACGTCGAATGGCTGATCGCGGGCGGATTGCTCGCGCTGGGGTTGGTACTGGGGTTGGGTATAGGACTGTTCATCAGCCGAAAAACGGGCAAGGTGCGGGATCTGCAGGAACAGCTGCAAGGCTCCCAGTCCGAGCTGAAGGCGTATCGCGAGCAGGTGGTCACCCAGTTCAGCGAGACCGCGCGTAAATTCAAGACCCTCAACGACGCTTACGCCGACCTGCACCAGCAGCTGGCGGAGAGCGCCAGCACGCTGTGCGGGAGCGCTGCCGGGCCGCTGTTGGAAGCGCCCGCGGGGGCGGAGAAGCTGCTCACCGCTGAAACCTCGGGCGGACCCTCAACCGAACCCTCAACCGAGTCTTCAGCCGAGCCTTCAGCCGAGCCTTCCGGTGAAGGCGAGGAGACCGCCCAAAACTCTGAAGCAGACTCTAAGGCAGACGCAGAGACCCCGGCTGAAACCGTTGCGCAGGTTGACGAGAGACCGGCAGAGCCGACGGCCGAAGCAGCAGCTGAAGCAGCAGCTGAAAAAGCTGACACAACAAAGACGCTTGAAGCCCGGGATGCCGAGGGCGGTGAAGATATTCGCGTCCCGGAACCAGACCGCGCGGACCGGTCCGGGAACGACGAGCCCGCACAGGCGCAGGCGCCCACAGAGCCTCGGAAGTACGGCGCCAACCCTTGACCGATGCGCCCATTGGCGCGAACGTAAGGGCCACGAGAGCGGGGAGGGCATGGGTCATGGGAAGACTCGACGATAAGATCTGTCTGATTACGGGCGCAGCGCGCGGGCAGGGCGCGGCAGAGGCCGAACTGTTCGCGGCAGAGGGCGGCACAGTATGGCTGGCCGACGTGCTGGACGCCGAAGGAGAAACCACCGCGTCCAGAGTCGGCGGCACTTACCGCCACCTGGACGTGGCTGACGAGGCGGGCTGGCAGCAGCTGGTCGACGAGATTCTCAATCGCGACGGGCAGATCGACGTGCTGGTGAACAACGCGGGCATATTCCGCAGCAACCGCATGCTGGACACACCTCTGAACGAATTCGACCTGGTGATGAACATCAACTGCAAGGGCGTGTTCCTCGGCATGCGCACGGTGGCCGGGCCCATGCGCGAAGCGGGCTCCGGCAGCATCGTCAACATATCCTCCCTCGCCGGCATGCAGGGCGCGGCCGGCGCCTTTGCCTACGGCACCTCCAAATGGGCCGTGCGGGGCATGACCAAAACGGCAGCGGTGGAACTGGCCCGCCGGGGCATTCGGGTCAACTCCATCCATCCCGGCCTCATCGCCACGGAAATGGCCGATCAGCTGCCCGGCGGCGTGGAACGGATGCAGCGGGGCATTCCCCTGGGCCGCAGCGCCACCGCGGACGAAGTCGCCAGGCTGGCGCTGTTCCTGGCCAGCGACGAAAGCTCCTACAGCACCGGCTCCGAATTCATCGTCGACGGCGGTTTGAACGCCGTATGAGGGCTTGTTAGCAACTATCTGAGGGAACGATCATGCTCAACCTGTCCATTCCCGAACACGTGGAACCGCTGCGCAACAAGGCACTGCACTTCATCGAGCAGGAAGTTTATCCGGTAGAGGCGGAGCTGCTTTCAGACAAGGTGAGCTCGCGCAGGGGCGAGGTCATGCGCGGCCTCATGGACAAAGCCAAAGCCGAAGGGCTTTGGGCGCTGGGTCACCCCGAGGAAATCGGCGGTGGCGGCCTGCCGTTCATGGACTACGTGTTCGTCAACGAGGTAGTGGGTCGCTCCGAGGTGGCCATGGTGGCGCTGGGCACCCATTCGCTGCAGGACTCCATCATGCTGCATCGCTATGCCAGCGACGAGTGGCGGGAAAAGTACCTGCGCCCGCTGGTGGACGGCGAAATATTCCCCAGCTTCGGGATGACCGAGCCCGACGTGGCGAGCTCCGATCCGACCCAACTGCAGACCCGGGCGTTGCTGGAGGGCGACGAATGGGTAATCAATGGCCGCAAGTGGTTTACCTCGGGTGCGGCCAACGCCGCCTACACCACGGTGATGGCCCGCACCGAGGATGATGACACGCCGCCCCACGCGGCCTTCTCCATGATCGTGGTGCCTACGGAAACGCCCGGCTACAACATCATCCGCGACGTGAAGGTGATGGGCCAGGCGGACGGTCACTACGAGGTCGTCTACGACAACGTGAGGGTACCCAAGAACAATCTGCTTGGCCCGCGCGGCCAGGGTTTCAAAATTGCCCAGCATCGGCTGGGGCCGGGCCGTATCTTTCACTGCATGCGCTGGCTGGGTCAGGCCCAACGGGCCTTCGACCTCATGTGCGAGCGCGCCAACAGTCGGGTGGCCTTCGGCAAAACCCTCGGCGAGCACCAGCAGATTCAGAAGTTCGTTTTCGATTCGGCAGCGGAGATTCAAGCCAGTCGGCTGCTGACGCTGCACGCGGCGCAGAAAGTCGATCAGGGCGACGAGGCCCGGGTGGAGATCGGGCTGATCAAAGTATTTGGTGCGAAGATGCTGCACAACGTCATCGACCGGGCCATTCAGGTGCACGGTGCCCTGGGTGTCACCGAGGACACGCCGCTGGAACGCATGTATCGCCACGCCCGCTACGCGCGTATCTACGACGGCGCCGACGAGGTTCACGTGCAAAACACCGGGCGGCGCATTCTTCGGCGCTATGCCAACGGCGAAGGGTTCGATTTCGGGTTACGTTGACCCGACGGCTCGGCCGGCGACGAGCGCCGGGCCAGCAGCAACGAATTTCCAGGCTGAAAGCCCCGCATCAATGACCAGCTCCGTCCCCGTCATGTAGGACGACTCGTCGCTGGCAAGAAACAGCACGCCGTTCGCGATGTCGAGCGGCTGTCCCAGCACGCCGGTGGGAACGACCTGCTCCGCCATGGCATCCACGTCCACTGTGTTGGCACCGGGCTCCAGCGATCCAGGCGCCACCGTGCTCCAGATCGGCGTTTCGATAATCCCGGGATGCACCGAGTTCACGCGCACCGGCCAGCGCTCCTGAGCACATTCCAGCGCTACGCCCTTGGTCAGCAGGCGCACGCCGCCCTTCGTCGCGCAGTAGGCGGCAAGCCGCGAGTTACCCTGCAGACCAGCGACCGAGGATAAGTTGATGATGGACCCGGAGCCCGATTCCCGCATGAGAGGAATGGCGTGCTTGATGCCCAGGAACACGCCGTCGAGATTGATGGCCTGCTGACGCTGCCAGTCGGCCAACGTCATCTCCACAATGCTGCCGGCGATGCCGATACCGGCGTTATTCACCAGGCCGTTGAGCCCGCCGCAACGCTGCTTTGCCGCGCTCATGACCTCGACCCAGGCCTGCTCATCGGTGACGTCGTGATGCAGGTACTCGGCCTTGCCGGCCGATGCCCGATGCTCCACCGGTCACCACGGCCACCTTACCTTCAACCCTGCCTGCCATCGACGTCTCCTTTTTATGTCGCCTGCTCTATGCCAGCTGCGCGTTGAGCCAGGAAACGATATCGTCCATCACCTGGTCCCGATTGGTTTCGTTCAACATTTCGTGGCGGCCACCGGGGTAGTAAAGCGTGTCTATCCGCTGTACCCCGGCGTCGCGCCAGCGCTGCTCCAGCAGGCGCATGCCCGCCAGCCTGAAGTTGATGGGGTCTTCGTCACCGGCAACAAACAGGCAGGGTAAATCGCTGCGGATAGCCGCCAGTCTCGCCGGGTCTGCAAGTCGTCGCGCGCTGGCCCTGGGAAAAGGCTTACTCTGAGACTCGAAGCCACAGCGCGGATCGTTGACGTATTTGTCGACCTCCGCCGGATCACGCGACAGCCAGTCGTAGGGCGTGCGGGCAGGCTCGAAGTTTTCGTTGTAAGGCGGGAGAGGCGCGGGCTCTCCTTCCGACGGCAGTTCCCGCGCTGTGGAGCCAGACAATATCAGGGCCGCAATGTCAGCAGAGTGCTCCTGGACGTACTGCTGACCTGCAGCCGCCCCCATGCTGTGCGCGAAGAGCACCACCGGCTTCTGGCCATGGGCCTGTTTCGCCATGGTTATCAGCTGGGCCAGATCTGCAACCAGCGCGTCCCAGCCGCCGGTGCCGAAATCGCCAAGGCCTTCCGGGCCCGGAGACCGGCCGTGTCCACGATGGTCAGGCGCCCAGACCTTGAAACCCTGGGCATTCAGTACCCGGGCGAATCGATCGTAGCGTAGCGCATGCTCTGCCGCGCCATGGGCGATGACCACCACGCCTCTAGGATTCGGAACGATCCACCGATAGGCCTGAATCCGCAAACCATCCGCCAGGGAATGGAACTGAAAGGTTTCGTCCGCCATTGCACCCTCACCTGTTGAATCCTCGAGTGTAACCCGGCCGTGGGTCGCAGTGACGGGAGAGAGGCGCATGATTCAGCGCCGGAGCGGCGGGCCGGCGCCGATTGACCCGCGTGGGCACCCTGACTAAGGTCGACCTAACAATGGAGGGAGAACTACCATGCGCGGCCGTCAGGTATTCATGGACAGCCTGCAGGCCCACGGCGTGCGCTGTATCTTCGGCAATCCGGGCACCACGGAAAACCCGCTGCTGGACAGCCTGGCTGACTATCCGGACATCCGCTACATCACAACCCTGCACGAGGGCATCGCCGTATCTGCAGCAAGCTACTATGCCCAGGCGAGCGGCGAGACGGCGGTGGCGAACGTGCATGTGGCCCCCGGCCTGGGGAACGGCCTGGGCTCGCTGTTCGGCGCGCTGAAAGCGGGCAGCCCGATCATTCTGACCGCGGGCCAGCAGGACACACGGATGCGGCTGCGGGACCCCATGCTGCAGTACGATCTGGTGGCCATGGCGGCACCGCTGACAAAGTGGAGCGCTCAGGCAGAGTCCGCAGACGAGATGGCAGACCTCGTGCGCCGCGCGTTCAAGATCGCCAACGACGCGCCCAAGGGGCCGGTCTTCATAGCCCTTCCCGTGAATGTCATGGAGCAGGAAACCGAGAACGGGGCAATAACCGGCGGCCGGCTGTTTGCTGCCAGCGAGCCCGCGACGGACGGGGTGCGAGCCTTGGCGAAGCTGCTGCTCGAGGCTGCGAATCCCGCCATCATTGCCGGCGACGACGTTGCCCGACAGGGCGCCAGCAGCGCCCTGATCGCCCTGGCAGAAGCGTCCGGCGCGGCGGTATTCAACGAGGGCCTGCGGCTGCACATGCCCTTCCCCAATCGCCATCCCAACGCCTGCGGCGCGCTGGGGTTCGAGGCGGGTACGATTCGACGCAATCTGCAGAATCACGACCTGGTGCTCATGCTCGGCGGACCTTTCTTCGAAGAGATCTGGTACGACGCGGTCAGCCCCATACCCGAGGGCACGCGCGTCGCTCAGATCGCCGACAGCCCGCACCCCATGGCCCGCAACTTCGAGCTGGCTGCAGGCCTCGTCGGTGATCTCAAAGCTTCCCTGGACGCTGTCGTCGACGCGCTGGTTGCCGGAACGACGGACGCTTATCGGCAGTCGGCCAAGGCGCGAAACAGCGCCCTCTCTACCGCCAGCCAGGCGCGCCGGGAGCAGGCGACGGCGACCCTGGCCAGGCTCCGGGAAACGCGACCCATGACGCCGGGCCGGGCGCTGTCAGAAATCGCCAGCGTCATGCCGGAAAACGGCATTCTGGTCGACGAATCCATCACTGCCGGCCCTGACGTTGCCAGCGCCTTCGATTTCGCCGGTCCTGGCGATTACTTCGGCCAGCGCGGCGGCGGTATCGGCCAGGGAATCGCGGGTGCCCTAGGCGTCAAGATCGCGCATCCCGACAGGCCCGTAGTCCTGATCTCCGGCGACGGCTCTGCCATGTATCAGATTCAGTCGCTGTGGACCGCCGCCAACCTGAAACTGGACCTGGTTTTCGTCATTCTCGCCAACCGGGAATATCGCGTTCTCAAGCACAACATGGACATCTATCGACAGCGTTTCGACGCCGAATCCAACCGACCGTACCCGCACATGGATCTGACCCCGGCGCTGGACTTCGCGGCTCTTGCCGCAGGCATGGGCGTGACGGGGGTACGCGTAGATGATCCGGACGCGGTGTCGGCGGCCGTGGTCCGAGCGCTGGAGTCCGGCGGCCCCCACCTGATCGAAGTCCATATATCCGGAAAACCGTGACGCGAGCCAGCCGACCGATTATCCAACGGGCTCTCTCGGAGCTGGGCCGCATCACGGGCACTGCGCCGAGGACCGCCGAGCTTTCCGTGCGCGCACAGAAACTCAGCTTGGGCACCCGCTTTCGCGCAGCCGAAGCCGCAAGCGCTGCGCTGCTGGCGGGAGCCAGCGTGGCCGATCAGATTGCCAGGCTGCGCGGGCACGGTGCCAGTCGCATCAGCCTGAACACACGACACGCGGAAGCCTCGCTGCTCAGCTTCATGCTCATGCAGTTCGCCGATGCGGCCCGGGCGCCGGCCCGGGATCGTATACGTATCCATCAACTGTTATGGCCACGAAGGTCCGTGGCGTACCCGCCCGGGGTGCGGGTATCGCTGGCGCGAACCGGGGTGTGGATCCGCGGGCTGGGCATGCGGTCGACCCTGGACGCAACCCCCGTGTCGCAAACTGAACTGGCTCTACTGAAATCTCGAACCGAGAGCCCCTGGGGTGAAATCGACTACCTGCGACCCGCCGTGGATCTGTCCGCCTCAGCCGTCCGGTGGGAGCTGCCGCCCGTTCCCCTGGGTTCGCACCCACCCCTATTCGACTGAAGCCGGCGGGCTATCGGCGCCAGATCAGAAGCCGATGGGGGAAGGATCAAGCACCCACTCCAGGGGCGCGCCGCCGCCGGCGGTATCCGTCAGCAGCAGCGAATACAGATCGGTATCGGTAAGGGTAATGCGCTCTGGCCCGATGAGCGTAGTCCCCGAGCTATTCTGGATCAGCAGATCGTAGTCTCCGGCGCCGGTGACAACAGCCTGGGTCACGCCGAAACCGAGCAGGGGGAAGTCCGGATCCTGGTTTGCCGCGGTTTGTCCGGGACGCAGCAGATAAACGTTCAGCGGTTCGCTGTCCGCCGCGCCGTTGACCGCCCTGACCTGCGCGTAGTTGGGAATGGGCCGGTTGTCTTCCACAGCGCCGGGGGCGACGACGTTAAGCGCGTTGCCGCTGGCCGGGTCCGACTGCAGGCCAGCGAAGTACTGTATCGTCGCATCCGCCGAAGACAGGGGAATGTTCGCGCTGAAAAGCAGGTCAGCCGGCACGCCAGCCACCGTGACGTTGCCATTGAAACTGCCACCGCTGCGGGTCACATAGGCGGAAACCGTTTGAAATGCCTGTCCAGCGACAACGGGCGCGGCAGAGGTCGGCCCGAGAAAGACGTCAATGGCCGGCACGTCGGCCACCAGGGACCCCACCCGGTAAGCGCTGGCATAGGGCTCATTCGGGAAGGTCGAAGCGACGCCCCGGATGCGTTTCACTCGCAGCTGCGCATCGCCGGGCCCGAAATAGTTGAACGCGCCAAGCAGCGCCCGGGTATCCGCGCTGAAGCTCGTGATCCCCGAATCGTAGAGCACATCCGCCGAATTTCCCGGGGCGGTTACCCGGACGCGATAGTCGGACCCGGGCGGGATGTCCTGCAGCGCGGAGACCGCACCGAACGCGAGGGTCACCGGCGTGGCGCCTGCCAGATTCGCGCCGGAGGCGGTCAGATAGAAATCCAGGGAGCGACGCCCCGACACCGTGTGCAGAAACTGCACCTGGGGATCTAAGGGGGTATTGTTCCTGTTCGCATCGCCGTAGCCATACTCAGTATTCTCCACCTGGAAAATGGTCGGGTTGGCGAGGGTGCCAGCCAGCACCAGCGTGGTCTCATCCTGGGTAAACAGCTTGATGTTGTCGTCGCTGAGGCGTTCCACCAGCGTTACCGTGTTGCCATCAGGGCCCTCATAGTTCACCTGTATGTTGTAGCCGCCCACCAGCAGGCTCTCCTGCCGCGCCTGGCCGTAACCCAGTACGAACTGATCCGCGCCTCCGTTGGAGCCGGCAAAAGCAACGGTTACCGACGGGGCATCAGAAATCGCATGAACGAACCCCAGATCTCCGGCATCCGGGGTGGGATCGAACGCCGCATCATCGCGTTTCTCGTCGTTTGATTTGGCATCACAGCCGGCCAGCAGCGCGATCAAAACCGCCGCGAAACCCCATCGGACTACCGTGCTCATGCGCTGCGCTACCTGCTCCGTTTCAGTGGATACTTCCGTGGCTGTGAGCAACAAACGCCGATCAGCCTGGAAGCGGGGCGCATTCTAACACCATGCCTGGCGGCGAGCGGATTCAGAACGCGCCGAGGTTCTGGTCCGACCGTTCTGCGGCAAACTGCTGACGCACCGTCGACACGGCGGACAGAAGTTTCTGCATCGGCTCGAGGCTGGATTCGAACCACAGAAAGGCATAAGACCTCAGGTCCGAAACGCGGGTATCGCTGGTGTTATCCAGCTGCATCAGCTTGCGCGGCAGCTCGCCGTTAACACGCAGGTAACGCTCCCCAAGCAGTTGCTGGCACTGATGCGAACTCACGCACGAGCTGGCGCTCATCATATGATCCAGAAGACCGTTGGCGACCCAGCCAACGATGCCCCAATCCTGGGAAGCCCGGCCAATCTTGTCGCGATCTTCCTGCCCCAGGTCGTGAACCGGCCGCCCGGTGCCCAGAGAAACCATCCAGATCTCTTCCAGCGTGTGCCCCATGGCCAGAGCTTCAGTAATCGCGCACAGGCTTGGGTCGTTCGTGGTCAGGGCCCCGTCGATGAGCCAGCGCCGTTTCGGCGCTGAGCTGGGCACCGTCGGATACAGGGTCGGCGCCGCGGTAGCGGCATCGCAGACCTCGGCCAGAGACGGATTGTAGGACGCATCGTGGCCGCGGTTGTTCTTGAAAGTCACCAACTCGCGATTGATGAAGTCGTAGGCAAGTATCAGCAGGTGCTTGTCCTGGATGTCGTTGATGCGGGAACCTTCGGCCAGGGTGTCTATGTAAGAGCGCTTGTTGACGCCGTCGTATTTGGGCTGGTTCTGCATACGTCCCAGCAGCCGGTCCCAGACGGATTTGTCGAAGATCTTCGACATATTTTCCGCCGAGTAGCTCTGCTTGGCGAGCAGCTCCATGGATCCCGAATTCCGCGCCAGGTAGGCGGCAACCAGGGCGCCGGTGCTGACGCCGGCGAAAAAATCGAAGCTTTCCCGAACGGGTATGCCAGCGTCTTTCTCGAAGTGATGAAGCACGTTGGCCGGAATGGCGCCACGCGTGCCGCCCCCGTCGACGCTGAGTATCAGCAAAGGCCCCTTAGCAGACATGAACGCCCCCACGGTTGTTCGGACAATGGGTTAAGGTACCTTAGATCGGCAGAAACGAGAACGCGGGGGCGCGCTTATGAGGCGGGGTGCGGGGCTTGGACGTCTTCGGATCAACCCGGCCTCAATCAAACAGCCGTTTGCCCGAGGAGAACAGGAGAAAGAACACCAGACCGAACAGGGTAACCCCGGCGGCGACGTGAAAAACCAGCACCCAGGAGCCGGTGGCTTCGAGTATCAGCCCGCTGAGAAAGACGCCGATGATGCCTGGAATGGTACCCGCCGTGTTCGTGATGCCCATCAAGGTCCCCGCATGCTTGGGCGCCAGGTCCATATGGTTCACCGCAAACCCGCCGGTGACAAAAGCGCCCAGCGCGTTACCCACGGCCATGATGGCGATGGCCATCCACGCGGTCTCCACGTAGCCTACCACCAGAAGCGCCAGCGACAGCCCGCCGAAGCCGATGGTCTGCATCAGCTTGCGCACCCGACCGACCTCCATGCCGCCGGCGATGATACGATCGGCGATGTTGCCCGCAAGATTGAGAAACAGAAACGCCGCCACGCTGGGGATCATGGTGAACCAGCCCACCGAGGCATAGTCGACGCCCAGACCTTTGTTGACGAAAGTGGGAAGCCAGGAGAGCAGGACGTAAAGCGACCAGTTGTTGCAGAAGTGGGCGACGATGATGGCCCATACCGGTAGGGAGGTGAGCAGCGCCTTCCAGGGCACGGCCTCGCCGGCAGTCTGCGGGGTTGCACCGGCCCTGATGATTTCGAGCTCTTCCGCCTCTATCTTGGGATCGTCGGTGGGAATCGCCGTGACGCTGCGGTGCCAGAGCAGAAACCACACCGCACCCAGAAGACCGAACAGGTAAAAAGCCCACTGCCACCCCAGGGACTCGACGATATAGGGGGTAACGACCAGAGCGAAAACGGTGCCCAGCGGAATCGCGCTGTTGGTCAGGCCAATGGCCCGGGACCTTTCCTGCAGAGGAACCCAGCGGCTGTAAAGACTGTAGATAGAAGGGAATGTCACCGCTTCGCCCATGCCCATGGCGATCCGCGTGAGAATCAGAATACCCAGACCCAGAAAGGCCGCCGGGGGAGTGAGAAGTGTGAACAGCGACCACAGCAGCACCCCGGCCCCGAGCACCACTTTGCCGCCGAAGCGATCCGCCAGCCGACCGCCAACGACCTGCAGCAGCAGGTAACCGACGAAGAACGATGACAGCACCAGCCCCTGAGTGTCCATGCTCCAGCCGAGATCGGCAGCCATGGGAATGATGGCGACGGAAATGTTTACCCGGTCGATGTAGCAGACGAACACCGCCAGAAACGACAGAAATACTACATTGTGGCGACGTGGCCAGTGCGCCGGCAGCAGCATCCTCTTCCCCTCAACCCACTCGCGATCAATGTAACCGGAATCCTCCGGCTAAGCGAACGACAGGTCCGGGAATCAGTCGCAGTCGGGCACCCGGCCGGATGAACGGGCGCTGAGTGAGCGCTGCATGGCGCCAGCCATCCGCGCATTCAATTCGGTAATGCGTCGCTGGTCCGAGGGGTGGGTAGAGAGAAATTCGGGCGGCTTGGATCCACCCGCCGCAGACATGTTCTGCCACAGCTTCACGCTCTCGCGCGGATCGAACCCGGCGTCGGCCATGAGATCCAGCCCTACCACATCGGCCTCTGCTTCCTGTCGCCGGCTGAACGGCATGAGCACGCCCACCTGCACACCCAGACCAAGCAGCCCGTAAAGCTGCTGCTGAGCCGGTGACTGGGCGCCGGCAGCGATCTGCACCACCTGCATCCCGGTACCTACCGCGTAGTTGGTGGAGACCCGCTCGTTGCTGTGTTGCGCCACCACGTGGGCCACCTCGTGGCCGATGACCGTAGCCAGCTGATTCTGATTCTCGGCGACGTCCAACAGACCTTTGTAGACGCCAATCTTGGAACCGGGCAGTGCAAACGCGTTGACCTGATCATCGTCGAACACGCGGACTTCCCAGGCTTTTGGATCTCCGCCCGGCATGGCCCTGATGATGTGATCTGACACGCACCGAACATAGCTGTTGAGCTTTGCATCCGCAGACGGCGGCGTCTGCTGCTTCATCTCCTTGAACGCAGCTACGCCCATCTCGTCCATCTCAGAATCAGGGAAGAGAATCAGCTGGCTGCGACCCGTTGGGGAAGTGGCGCAGCTGCCTATCACTATCAGGCAGAAAGATGCGGCCAACAGTTTCATCATGACTCGCGACCTCTGATTATCAGGCTGCAACCAGTGAGACACGTAGCATCGACCTGAGTTCGGATTCGCTTTCGGCTAAACGAAATCTGGATATTCCGGCCACCACATGGCCTCCCGCGCGGCCGCCTCGAAGTCATCCGGCCGGTCGGCAGTCGCCAGCCCCTCGTCGAACGCCTGCTCGCAGACGGCGGCAGCGCAGACGGCGGTGATCTCGCGCAACCGGGCGATATCGGGATAAAGAGATCCCCGGGCAAGTTCCGCCTCGGTGATCTGTCCAGCGAGCGTTTTCGCCACCCGAGTGATCATGTCATCAGACACCGCACGAGCGCCGGCAAGCAGCGCGCCCAGACCCAGAGCTGGGAATACGAACACGTTATTGCCCTGACCGACGTGGACGACGCGTTCCCCGAGCGTGACCGGTTCGAAGGGACTTCCGGTAGCCACCAGTGCCTGCCCGTCAGTCCAGGTAAGCAGGTCCTTCGGCGTGGCTTCCGTGTTCGCGGTGGGGTTGGACATGGGCAGAATGACCGGGCGCGCCACAGATCCCGCCATTTGCCTGACCAGGGACTCGTGGAAAGCGCCAGGCTGACCGGATGTGCCGATAAGCACCGTGGGCTTATACGCGGTCACAAGCGCTTCCAACGAACGGTCTTCTTCGATACCGGACGCCAATGCAAAGGCGTGCGGCCAGGCCAGCTCGGTCTTATAAGCGTCCGTCTGGGGCTGATCGTCCACCAGCAGCCCTCGGCTGTCCAGGAGCGCCAGGTGCTGGTGCAGACTATCGTCACTGACGCCGCGTTCCCGCAACGCGGCCTTGATCTGCCGCGCGATGCCAAGACCAGCCGCGCCAGCGCCGTGTATCACAATGCGCTGTTCCGCCAGCGGCTCTCCGATAACCCGCAGCGCGCTGAAAACGCCGGCTACCGCCACCGCCCCCGTGCCTTGTATATCGTCGTTGAATGACAGCACCCGATGGCGATAACGCTCCAGAATGGCCAGCGCGTTATCCTTGCGAAAATCCTCCCACTGGATCAGTGCTGACGGAAACAGATCACTGAACGCCTCCACGAACTCTTCCACCAGCTCATCGTACGCACTGCCTGTGAGCCGATCGCTGCGCCACCCCAGATACATATCGTTCTGCAGCAGCGCTTTGTTGTTCGTGCCCACGTCAAGGCTGACCGGCAGGGTCTGGGCAGGATCGATCCCGGCGCCAGCCGTGTAGAGCGACAGCTTGCCGATGGAGATGGCCATACCACCGGCGCCCTGATCACCAATGCCAAGAATGGATTCGTTGTCCGTGACCACGGTGAGACGGATATTACGCCCCGCCGTTCCGGTTTCCAGAACCTCTCGAATACGCCCACGTTCTGCCGGGGTAATCCAGATGCCGCGGCCGCGCTGAAAGACCTCGCTGAACTTCTGCGTCGCCAGACCCACCGTCGGCGTGTAGACGATGGGCATGAGCTCATGCAGATGATCCATCAGCACGCGGTAATAGAGGTGCTCGTTACGATCCTGCAGGCCGGCCAGTTCCCGATATCGGGCCAGCGGCTCGGCAATCGTCGACAGTCGATCATAAAACCGCACCGCCTGTTGATCCTGATCGTTGTACGTCGGCGGTAACAGGCCCGTCAGGCCCAACAGCTGTCGTTCCTCGTCAGTGTAAGCGCTGCCTTTGTAGAGCAGTGGGTCGCGGAGAACCCGGTGGCCCCGCAGTTGAGTATGAATGACTTTCCTGGGCATGCTCGTTTAATCGCTGGTTTCAGTTACCGGACATCGCCTATCGCGCCCTGCTCGATCAGACGCGCGATCTCCGCTTCGCTCAGGCCGGCTTCCGTCAGGATTTCCAGAGTGTGCTGCCCGAGGTCGGGTGACGGGCCTCGCGGCCTGATGTCAGCGCCGCGGATGCGCATGGGAATGCGCACGCTGCGATAGGTCCCCAGACGCTGGTGGTCGATAGGCGGGAACATATCTATGGCCTTGGCCTGGCGATCGTCCGCCACCTCCTCCAACGTCAGCACTGGGCCCCAGATCAGGCCTTCACGGTCGAAGATCTCACCCCACTCGTCGCGGCTTTTTGCCGCCAGCGTCGCATCAATACCATCCACCAGCTCGGCCATGTGATCGTAGCGGCCTCTGCCGCTCTTGAACCGCTCGTCCTCCAGCCAGTCATCGCGGCCGAGCGCGCGACAGAGCTTGTGCCAGGCGCTGTCTCCCATGGTGTTGAGCACGATCCACTTGCCGTCACCACAGGGGTAGCGGTTTGCGGCTGGCGTCAGCATCTGATGCCGGGCACGCCTTCGCACCGGGGCGCCGTCTACCGCAGTGACGCCAAAGTCGGTCGCCTGGGTCCAGATGGCCGTCTCGTACAGCGAGGTTTCCACAACCTGGCCCTGACCCGTGCGTTCCGCCAGGCGCAGGCCAGCGAGAATCGCGCCCACCAGTGCCAGGCCCGTGGTGTGATCTCCCTGGGCAGGTCTAGCCATAGGCACATCGCCATCATCGCCTTCGCGCATGGCGTCGTACAGGCCGGAGCGGCCGAAAAACGCGGTGACATCATAGCCAGGGCGAAGCGCGTCCGGACCGTTGGTCCCATAACCCGTCAGGGTCGCATGAACCACCCGCGGGTTGACCTTCATCAGCGAATCAGGATCCAGTCCGAAGCGCTGCTGTCGGTGTGGCAGCAGATTGCACATGAAAACCTGAGACTCTCTGACAAGCCTGTGCACCAGAGCCGCGCCTTCAGGGGTGTCGAGGGCTATGGCGACGGAGTGTTTGCCCCGATTGTCGACGTCGAAACTGAGGTCGTACTTCGCCAGGTCGCCGTCCACTTTCGCCGGCCGGCCAATGCCGCGCATGGGGTCACCGGTAAGGGGCTCCACCTTGATCACGCGGGCGCCGAGGTCCGCCAGAATAGCGCCCGCGCTGGGCGCCGCCATGTAGTTGTCCACTTCCAGGACAGTAACGTCTTCGAGAGGTGCGCTCACGTCTGCTCCCGCTTGCTTAGGCTGTCGCCTCGAATCCCACCGGATTCGAGGCGTGCGAGCATAGACCAAATACGCCCTAAACGCGCGGGCAATTAGGCCGTCAGCTGTTCTGGAAGCTCGGCCGGGCCTGCAGCGCCTGATGGTAGCGGCTGATGCCGGGCAGATCGAAGGGCAGCTGGAGCTTGACCATCTTTGCGAAGTCCAGCGCGCAGCCCATGGTGATATCGGCGATGCTGAAGCGATCACCCGCGAGAAACTCGGAATCTACCAGCACCGCATCGAATCGCTGCAGCGCGTCGGCCGCGTTCTCAAGGCTGATGACACCCCACTCGGCGGAGATTTTCTCGCGGTCTTTGAAAAAGCCGGTGAGATTGCGGAAAGCGCCCGTTGCAGAAAGCATGAAGTTTATCTCCGCGCGGCGGTTCCACATCTCGATGGTCGCCAGCGCCAGCGGCGTGGTGCCGAACAGCGAAGGTTGCGGATGCAGGCCTTCCAGATAACGGCAGATGGCGACGGATTCGGAGAGAAGGGTGCCGTCATCAAGCTCGAGAACGGGAACCCGACCGAACGGGTTTTTCGCCCTGAACTGCGAGGTGAGGTTTTCTCCACCACGGATGTCGACCGGTACGGACGGGATGGCGTCCAGCCCCTTTTCCTTCAGAAACACGTGCACGCGCCGGGCGTTGGGCGAGGGGGCTTCATGCAGCTTCATAGGACGTCTCCAGAATTCATGAGGCGACAGACGTTAATTGACAGGAGCCAGATAGACCAGCCCGACAGACCAACTTTGATCCGTCCGGAATCCGATGGGCTGGCTGGCGAGGCGACTGCAGACAATGCGGCCCTGACGTAGCGTCATATTCTGTCTAAGGCAGCGTAATACAGCATCCCGGCCACCAGAGCGGGCCAGCGTAGCCAACGGCCGCCAGGAAAGCGCCGATGCGGCAGACGGGCAATGAGATCAAACCGTTCTGTCGTCCCGGTAATGGCCTCCGCGATCAGCTTTCCGCCCATGTTGCCCATCGCGATGCCATGGCCGGAGTAACCCTGGGCCCAGAAAACGCTCTCGCCGCGCCGCCCAAAGTGCGGCAGGCGTTTCAGCGTGATTGCGAGGGTGCCACCCCAGGCGTGGTCGATGACCACGTCTGCGAGGTCTGGGTAAACGGCAAGCATGTGTCTGCGCACGAAAGATTTGAGGTCACGCGGAAATCGGGGACTGTAGTTTTCACCGCCGCCGAAAATTAGCCGATGATCCGGCGTCATATGGAAATAGTTGACCACGAACCGCGAGTCCACCACGGCCAGATCGTCACGATTGATCTGGCGGGCACGGTCGGCACCCAAGGGTTCGGTGGCGAGCACGAAGTTGTTGATCGGCATCTGGTAAGCGGCCAGGGACGGTTCCAGACGGTCCAGGTAGCCATTGCAGGCTACCACCACCCGCTGTGCCTCAACCCGTCCCCGCGCTGTGCGTACTTCAACCCGGTCGCCTGCCTGAAGTCCGAGCGCCGCGGAGTGTTCGAAAATATGCACGCCCAGCAGACGACAGGCACGGCCCAGACCCAGGGCCAGATTCAACGGGTGCAGATGGCCGGCGTTGCCGTCCACGTAGCCACCGTAATAGGTGTCGTTGCCCAGCATGTCGGCTACTTCTTCCCGGGAAACCTTACGGCACGCCGAGTAGCCATAACTGTCGGCCAGCAGATCCGCATAGGCCCAGTACTCACTTTCATAGCGGGCGCGATGAGCGACGTGAAGCTCTCCGTCTTTCAGATCGCAATCGATGTCGAAGCGGGCAATGCGCTGTCTGACCAGGGCGTTGGCTTCGACCCCGATTTCCCAGAGCTGCCGGGCCGCATCCCGGCCCAGCCAGGCCTCCAGAACGTCCTGTCCCTGGCGCTGACCCATGCCGAGCACGCCGCCGTTGCGGCCGGAGGCGCCGGACCCGAGACGATGGGCTTCCAGAACGACTACCGAAAAGCCTCGCTCAGCCAGCTCCAGGGCTGCGGAAAGACCCGTGTAGCCGGCGCCGATGACGCAGACGTCAACGCTTATGCGGTCTTCCAGGGCCGGATAGTCGTGAAGATCTTTTGCGGTGGCGTAGTACCAGGAGCTTTCGAATCCCATCGCCGTCTGCACATCGCGGCTCATGGGTCAGGCAAACTGATCCGCAACATGAGTGAGCACGCGGTCCACTTTTTCCAGCAGCTCGTCGATCTGCGTCCTAGTGATGATTAGCGGCGGCGCGATGATCATCGTATCACCAACGGCGCGCATGACCAGCCCGTGTTCGATGCACAGATCGCGGCAGCGCTCTCCCACGTTCAGGCTCTTGTCAAAACGCTCCGCTCCCTGCCGTACCAGTTCCAGCGCACCCATGAGACCAAGCAGACGCGCCTCGCCGACGATGGCGTGGCGGTCCGCCAACGCAGACCAGCCCGCGCAAAGGTAGGGCTCGATCTCCTCCCGAACATTCGCCAGCAGCTCCTGATCTTCGATGACCTGCAGGTTCGCAAGCCCCACCGCGCAGGCTACCGGGTGTCCCGAATAGGTAAAGCCATGCGCGAATTCTCCGCCATCCGCGGCCAGAACCTGGCTCACACGCTTGCCGACGAGCACGCCGCCGAGCGGGATGTACCCGGAAGTGACACCCTTGGCGAAGGTCACGAGATCCGGCTCGAAGCCAAGCCGCTGATGGGCAAACCAGTGACCGAGCCGGCCGAACCCAGTGATCACTTCATCGGCAATGAGCAGGATGTCGTGGGCGCGACAGATCCGCGCGACTTCCGGCCAGTAGGTGGCCGGCGGGATGATCACGCCGCCGGCCCCCTGCACGGGTTCACCGATGAACGCGGCGACTGCGTCAGCCCCAAGCGCAAGAATTTTCTCCTCCAGCTGGGACGCGACACGGAGGCCGAAATCTTCCGGAGCCTCGTTGGTCTGGGCGCCGAAATGATAGGGCTGATCAATGTGCACAATGCCCGCAATGGGCAGTTCGCCCTGCTCATGCATGGGCTTCATACCGCCCAGGCTGGCAGCGCCGATGGTGCTGCCGTGATAGGCGTTGGTGCGGCTGATGATCGTCCGCTTTTCCGGCTTGCCGTTCAGCTGCCAGTACCGGCGCACGAGGCGGATCTGCGTATCATTGGCTTCGGAGCCCGACCCGGTAAAGAAAACGTGGCTGAGCCTTTCATCTGTCAGCCCGGCCAGGCGCTCGGCAAGCGCGATAGCTGGTTCCGTTGTGCACTGAAAAAAGCTGTTGTAGTAGGGGAGCGTTTCCAACTGCCGGGTCGCGGCATCGATAAGCGGTCGCTGACCGTAGCCGACGTTCACGCACCAAAGGCCAGACATGCCGTCCAGCAGCTGCCGCCCCTCGTGATCCCAGATGTAGATGCCGTCACCGCGGCTGATGACCCGCGTTCCCCTGGCGCCCAGCGCCTTGAAGTCGGTAAACGGGTGAAGGTGATGCTCGCGGTCCCGGCGCTGCAGATCGGTGAGATCTGACATCATTAAAATTAAACCTCTGTATAGCAATGGGTCGGGCCAAGGGCCCTCAGGCTGACGCGCTCTTTCATCACCGGGGCACGGCCCAGCACCCAGTCGTACACGGCGGAAGCAGTCAGCCTAGCACAGCCGGAATTGCGGGAAGCCCTCTTGCGTGAATATCCTTTCTTCCATCGACCCTTAACCAAGGGCTGCACTACTCAGAACCATCGCTGCTTTCTGAACAGCACGAGCAGACCGGTGGCAACCATCACCATGACTAAGAGCACGATGAAATAGGCGTGCCTGGAAGCCAGCTCCGGCATGTACTCGAAGTTCATACCATAGATGCCGGCGATGAACGTGATGGGCACGAAGATGCAGGTAATGACGGTGAGCACCTTCATGATGTTGTTCAGTCGATGCGATGACAGTGACAGATAGCCGTTCATGAGATCGTTGGCCAGCTCGTTGTGCAGATTGGAAAGGCTGACAATTCGCTCGAACTGCTCAGAGACCTCTGCCGCATGTCGTTCCAGCCCCTTGAACAGCGGATGGCCCTCACGCCGCACGCGATCGAACAGGGAGACCTGATAGCTGGCGATTCTGCGCAGCTTCTTGAGCTGCCGCTTGTAGCCG
>JAHEEG010000151.1 GCA_024640825.1 Gammaproteobacteria bacterium | reverse complement strand
TTCGATTGAAGCTTTCGGCGAACGCGTTCTGAGTCGGCTTACCCGGCTCGATGAAATGAAGCTTCAGGTCCCGGTGCTTTGCCCAAAAGAACATCGCTTTGCTGGTGAACTCAGGTCCGTTGTCACAAACAATGGCCGCAGCAAGCTGCCGGCTCAGTTGGGGAAGGAGCCGAAATCGAAAACGTTGGTATAACTCGACTGCAGTTGCCCGATCTCGACGTATGCGGCAAAGTCGGCCAGGGTGAGCTGTGAAGCTGCCAGATAGCGGGATTCCGCGAGCCAACCCGAACGTTGCGGTGGTGGTAGCGCAGATACCAGTCAACCTTGGCGCAAAGTTGATGGTCCGCAGGGTAGACGTCTTTCCATCCGTGCTTGTTGCTCAGATAGCACATGATGGCGTGCGCCTCGCCGAGCACAAAGCCGGTGTCCCGCTCTTCGATTGTCAGAATGGTTCCGCCAGGGTTTTTCGCCAGGTAAGCCGGATGTCGGCTGCCGTTTTCCCCTTTCGAGCCCGGATTGATCAGAACCATTTCAAAAGGCATCTGCTTGTACAGCATCAGCCACATGACCTCGCGCACCGGCTGTGAAAACGGCACGTCGTACAGAATGACAGGTTGCGTCCTACTGGTCATAGGTTACGCGTGACATCACGAAGTGGTTGCGGACCGGGGCCTAACCCATCATTCCAGTGCTTGCGCTGGCTATCGTAATAATGGCCTGGGCTTGTGGAGCGCTTTCCAGACCGCGTTTTCGACGCACCACAAAAAAACGGGCCGGCGCTTTCGGGCCGGCCCGTCGTTTCGCTGTGACGAGCGATCGCTTACCAGCGGCTGCCGCCGCCACCACCACCACCACCGGAGCGGCGCGGCTGCTGTTCGTTCGCTTCGTTCACGCGGAGTGCTCTGGATTCGACCTGGTGCCCATTGAGTTCCGCGATAGCCTTCTGGCCGCCTTCCTGGGACATCTCGACGAAGCCGAAGCCCCGTGAGCGACCGGTATCCCTGTCGGTGATAACCCGGGCAGAGGTTACATCGCCAACGCCACTGAACAGTGCTTCCAGATCGCTGTCACCGACGCTCCAGGGAAGATTGCCTACATATAGTTTCATTTAATCAAGTCTCCGGGCTCGCTATTCGAGCCGTATCGTGCGCATTCCTGCTGGCCAATCAATTCGCACGGGGTTAGGTGACCTCTGGGCATTTTCGCCCTCGGGATCCGGAATTAGAAGCGATTGCCGACTACTGACGGAGAATGAAACTCAGGAAGAAGTTCGGAGCGGGTCTCTAATACCTGCTGAGTATAGCCCATGACTGCGGCAGAGGCGATAGAAAGTTTTCCGAGGTGTACAAGATGATGTCGGAACCCTTTGCTCAGCCATTCTCTGCCCGGGCCTCTCGGGTCAGTCTCTCTTCTTGGGACCTAAGACGATGTGGCGCCTGCCGCCCATTGGGTCCTGGTTGGTAAACCCAGCCGGAATCTGCTCGATTTTCTTACCCGAGGCCAGAAAGCTTTTCACGTCCGCCTCCAGCGCTTTGCGCATCTCTTCGCTGCTTGTCTTGACGGTCTCTTTCTTGGGTCGGCTCATTCGGTTCTCCGGTTGGTGCCCGGCCGGCTTGTCGAAGGGTTGCATACTGTAGCAGATGTTGTGGCGAAAAGCCCGGCCCAACTGGGGTTTCGGGACTGGGGAAGGTATTGGAGGCGGCTGGTTGTTCTCGTATGATGAATCAAATCGCGGAGAGTCCGCTTCATGTCACCGGCGCTGTCTCACGAGGAAATTTTTGCTGGCAGGATTGCCGCCGACGAGCGGATTGAACCCAAAGACTGGATGCCGGAAGGCTATCGCCGGAATCTCATCCGGCAGATTTCCCAGCATGCCCACTCCGAAGTGATCGGCATGCAGCCCGAGGGGGCGTGGATAACCAGGGCGCCCTCTCTGAAACGCAAGACCGTTCTGCTGGCCAAGGTTCAGGATGAGGGTGGTCACGGCCTTTATCTCTACAGCGCTGCGGAAACCCTCGGCACCAGCCGTGAAGAAATGATCCAGGCGCTGCAGAGCGGGCGCGCGAAGTACGCCTCGATTTTCAACTATCCCTGCATGAGTTGGGGCGACGTGGGCGCCATTGGCTGGCTGGTGGATGGCGCCGCAATAGTCAATCAGATCTCGCTGCAGCAGACCTCCTATGGCCCATACGCTCGAGCCATGGTGCGTATCTGCAAGGAAGAGAGTTTCCACCAGCGTCAGGGCTACGACATCATGCTTAACCTCTGCCGCGGCAGCGGCGAACAGATAGCCATGGCCCAGGATGCCCTTGACCGCTGGTGGTGGCCGTCGCTGATGATGTTCGGCCCCCACGATGCGGAGTCCGCTCACAGCTCGCGATCCATGGCCTGGAAGATCAAGCGCCAGTCCAATGACGAGTTGCGACAGAAGTTCGTCGACCAGACCGTGCCCCAAGCCGAGTTTCTCGGCCTTCGCATCCCCGACCCGAAGCTGCAGTGGAACGAGGAGAGAGGCCACTACGACTTTGGCGAGATCGACTGGGAGGAGTTTGCGCGTGTCGTTGCCGGTGACGGACCCTGCAATGCAGAGCGGATTGACCATCACGTACGTGCGCACGAGGACGGTGCCTGGGTGCGGAAAGCCATGCTCGCCTACGAGGAGCGTCACAGGTGAGCGCGAATCAGCCGTCTGGGCAGCAAATGCCTCGCCACCATATGCCCCTGTTCGAGGTATTTGTGCGCTCTAAACGCGGGCTCGATCACACCCACGTGGGCAGCGTGCATGCGGAAGACGCCGAGCAGGCGCTGGAGTACGCGCGCGACGTTTACACGCGCCGTTCGGAAGGCATCAGCGTCTGGGTTGTCCGATCCAGCGACATCGTAGCGTCGCAGGAGTCCGATCAGCACTGCTTTTTCGATCCCAATGATGACAAGCCCTACCGGCACGCGGCCTTCTACCAGCTGCCGGATGAAGTGGACAACATGTGAGCAGACGCTTGCCAACTGCAGGGCCGCAGGGAGCCCGGCCACACGCCATCCCGCGCAACGGGTCGGACCTCTGCGTATTAACAACGCGGCTCGCAGACGACGCGCTGATTCTCGGCCAACGTCTGTCAGAGTGGTGCAGCAATGCGCCTTTTCTTGAAGAGGAACTGGCCCTGGCCAATACGGCGCTGGACTGTCTCGGCCGGGCCCGTTTTCTTTACGCCAGGGCCGGCATGCTCGAGGGCAAAGGGCGAGATGAGGACGATTTTGCGTTTGCGCGAGGTCCCGAAGCGTTCGCTAACCTGTTGATTTGCGAGCTGCCGCGGGGAGACTTCGCCTTCACCCTGGTGCGTCAGTTTCTGTTTGACAGCTTCGACGTGCTGTACCTGCGAGCGCTGGCTGATTCAACCGATGATGCGCTGGCCGGCATCGCGGCCAAGGCCTTGAAGGAGGCTGACTACCACCTGCGGCGCAGCCAGTCTTGGATGCTGCGGTTTGGACAGGGAACCGAAGAGAGCCACCGCCGGGCTCAGCTGGCCATCTCCGCGTTGGCGCCCTACACCGGCGAGATGTTTGAGATGGATGTGCTGGAAGCCCGGCTTCTAACAGACGGGATCGCTCCCGATCGCGCGGCGCTGAAGACGCCGTGGCAGATAAGGCTGTCGGAAACCCTCTCAGAGGCGCATTTGAGCTGGCCCGAGTCTTGCGGAAACATCAGTGGTGGGCGGGCAGGGCGGCATACTCGGCACCTCGAGGCGTTGCTTGATGAGATGCAGGCCGTGACCCGCGAAATGCCGGGGTTAAGCTGGTGAGCCGCCCTATTCCTTTCGTGGCGTCGGAAATTGCGAAGCGTCAAGTTCGTCGCGAACAGTCTCTCTGTTCGGAGATCTGGGACTTGCTCGACCGGGTGGCAGATCCGGAGATTGCAGTGCTCAGCCTATGGGATCTGGGCGTGCTGCAGGATGTCCAGCTGGCGAGTGACGAGGAGCTGCGTATCTCTCCGGCGTGGACCACGGACTGGATCAGCGCTGACGGGCGGGAGGCGTTGCGCGTTTATGGCATCGCGCCGCCGGCAGATGACGTTGTTTGCCCCCTCTGCGAATGGTCTGAGTCACAGCTGATCAGCGAGTTCGGATCTATCGCATGCAAAGCGCTGCATCGTTGCGGCCATTGCGGCGAGACTTTCGACTATTTCAAAAGGCTGTGAGCCAGCAATTCCATTTGTTGACCATCGAGTCCGTTGCGCCACTGACTGACGATGCCGTTGTCGTCCGCTTTTGCCGCCCGGAGGGGGAAGACTTTCGGTTCAAGCCCGGCCAATACCTCACGCTGAAGCGCTGCATTGACGGAGAAGCGCTGATGCGCGCTTATTCCATATGCTCGAGCCCGAGAGAAGGCTTGAAAGTAGGCATCAGACGCCAGCAGGGCGGTCGTTTTTCTACCCATGCCTTCGAAACCTTTGCCCCCGGCGAATTAGTAGAAGCCTTGCCGCCCGAAGGCAACATGACCGTCACCCTGGATGCCGCTCACGTGCGCGGTTACCTGCTGATCGGCGCAGGGTCGGGCATCACGCCGCTGCTGTCCATCGCCCGCTCAGTGCTCGAAGAAGAACCGGCGAGCATGGTGACCCTGATCTACGGCAACCGGCGAACCGGCACCATGATGTTCCGTGAGGCGCTTTGCGCACTCAAGAACGCGTACCTGGAACGCTTCATGTGGATAAACGTGTTCAGCCAGGAAGCGCAGGAAGCACCGCTGCTCAATGGACGCATCGACAATCGCCTCAGCGCCGCGCTGCACGGACGGCTTCTGGACATCACCAGCTATGACGAGTTCTTTCTTTGCGGCCCGGAAGGCATGATCTCCGAGGTCACGCGTGGCCTGCGCGGCCTGGGCATTGACGAGTCGCGGATTCATTTCGAGCTGTTTTTCGCCTCTGCGGCTGACGCTCAGAGGGTGGTTGCCAGCCATCAGGCGAGAGCCGCGCGCTATGGTGATCAGATCTGCCGGGTAGCGGTAAAGGCGGGTGGTAGAACCACGGATTTCGAGCTTGCCAGCGACGGCGAGAGTATCCTCGACGGCGCGCTGAATGCGGGCATCGACGTGCCCTTCTCCTGCCGCGGCGGCGTTTGCGCTACCTGCAAGGCGCGTGTTGTTGAAGGCGAGGTGGAGATGGACCTAAATCACGTGTTGGACGACCGGCAGCTCTCGCAGGGCCTGATTCTGTCCTGCCAGGCGCACCCGGTGGGCGGGCGCGTTGTCGTCGATTACGACGTTTGATGGCTGCTGGAAGCCTTTCCCCCAACCTACTGCCGTCACGCTGAAGCCAAGTACAGGCCGATGCCCAGAGGAAATGTGGCGATCAGAAAAAACAGGAACGAGTAGGACAGCACCCGGGCCAGCGGCAGCCCGGTCATGATCAGCAGGGGTATGACGACGAAGGGGTGAATGATGTTGGTCCATTGGTCGCCGTAGGCGACCCCCATGACGATCAGCGGCAGATCGGTCCCCAGCTGCTGGGCGGCCTCGACGAATGCTGGGCCTTGAACTGCCCATTGAGCGCCGCCGGACGGTATGAATAGGTTGATTACCCCGCCGGACAGAAAGGCGATCAGCGGCAGCGTCTGGGCCGTGCCGATGGTGGCGAACCAGCCGGCGATCTCAGCCACCAGCCCGGTGTTGAGCATCAGGCCCATGATGCCCGCGTACAGGGGATACTGAAGAAGGAAGGGCACCACGGCGCGACCGCCGCGAACGAGGACGCTGCCGTAGTCCACCGCCGACCGAGCCAGAAGCAGGCCCGCCGCCAGGAAGGTCCAGTTCACGATATTCAGGTCGAGCTGGAAACCCCGGCTGCTGAACCAGTGACCGACGTAGAGAATCAGCAGGATAGCCAGGCTCGAAGTCAGCCAGCGGCCGTTCTCTACGGCGCCGGCGAATCCACCCCGGCGGTGCGGTGCCGGTGGGCTTTCTTCGGCGGGTGAGAATTCCTCGCCGATCTCCTGAATATCTTCCGCACGTCGCGGATGCAAGAGGGCGGCGGAGACCGCGAGTGTACCCAGAGTGCAGATCAGAATCGCAATGTTCCAGGGCGCAAGCACGGTATCCGTTACCGGGATCAGCCCGCCGATCAGGCTTTCCATGGCATTGCCGGGGGTGGCGACGAACAGCGGCGCGGAGGCGCTGTATCCCATGTGCCAGACGACGTAGCCGCTGAACGCCGCGCCGCCCAGCAGAGGATAGTGCACGCGTATGCCTCGCCGTTTGCAGCTTTCTGCCAGTTCCCGTGCCATCAGACCGCCGAGGATGGTGCCCAGCGGCCAGGCGATGAGACTTACCGCTCCGGCAAACAGCACCGCAAAGGCGCATGCGCCTCGGGCGCTGTTCGGCACGCTGGCGACTCGCTGCAGCAGGGCTGGAATCGGCCCCAGATGTGCCAGCGCGAAGGCGAACAGCACTGTGAGGCATACTTGGGTGATGAACGGCAGCAGGCCGCTGAGTCCATTGCCCCACGCCAGTACCGCGTCCATCGGGCTCGCTGGCGTCATGGTCACCACCAGCGCGAGACCGATGAAGGTCATGAGCACGGCAAAGGCGAACGGCTCGGGCATGAACCGTTCAAAGAAGCGGATGACGGCAGCAGTCACCGCAGATCAGAGCCTCGTCGCCACCGGGTTTTTGCTGTCACCGACGGCGGTACTTGATGTGCAGATGTGGCAGGTTCCGCAGTATGAAGCTGGGTTCTGCCTCCGGTTCGGGACGATCCGAATCAAGACGTATGTCGGCCATCCGTGCCAGTAGCGCGGGGAAACCGAGATTGAGTTCCTGGCGCGCCAGCGGGGCGCCAATGCAGTGATGCACGCCGGAGCCGAAGGCGAGCTGCATACCGGCCTTTTCCCGATGCACGTCGACGGCGTCGGGATTCTCGAACTGCCGCTCGTCACGGTTGGCGGCGCCATAGCGCAGCATGATCATCTGGCCGGCCTTTAGAGGAAATCCACCCAGCTCAGTATCGCGGGTCACCAGCCTCGGCAGCCCCTGTACCGGCGCTTCCAGGCGCAGGGTTTCTTCGACGAACGTGCGAATGAGCTTGCTGTCGCTGCGGATCTCCTCCTGTAGGTGCGGGTTGCGGCACAGCAGGAGCATCCCCCAACCGAAGGTGCTGGTGGTGGTTTCGTGTCCAGCCACCAGGAACTGATTCAGGATGGATAGCGCTTCGCCGTGCGTCAGATAGCGGTCTTCGTCCTGCAGCTTGCTGTTTGCCAGAATCGTGATCATGTCGTCCAGCGGTTCCACCCGCCGCGCTTCGATGAGGCGCACCAGCAGTTTCTGCAGGTCGACGCCCAGCCGCGCGCGTCTGACCATCTCTTCAGGAGGCAGAGGGCTCAGACGTAGACCGGCCGCCGCGGCAGTGGCGGCGTCGTAGAAGAATGGCCGGTCTTCATCCGGGATGCCCAGGCGGTCTGAAATGATGCGCAGGGGCACTGGAAACGCGAAGCCTTCCATGAAATCCGGATTACCCTGGTTGACGAAACGATCCGCCTCTTCTTCGATGATGGCGCTGACCTGGGGCTCCATCTTCTTGATCTGGCTGCCAGTGAACAGTTTGCTGACCAGGGAGCGGTATTTTGTGTGCTCCGGCTCGTCCAGGGTCAGCATGGTCGGCGGAATCACTATCATTTCCTGGTTGATACGCAGGAGTTCCTGCTGCACGTCCGCTGGTGCCGCTTCAAAGGCCATGCGCTGAGATGCCTGCAGGAAGCCGTCGTACTGGCTCGAGAATGTCTCCGTATCCCGGATTGCCTCTCGCACCAGGTCGTAGCGTGTCACGACGTTAATATCCAGCTCCGGGACGTGGTAGACGGGTGCTTCATCGCGGAGCTTTTTGTAGGCTTCGTAAGGGCGAATCAGGGTGGGAATGTCAAAGAGCCCCACATCTCCGAGAACCCCGGTATTTCCAGTTGCTTCGCTCATTTCATACCTCTCCAGCTTTTTGGGCTGTCTGTTCGAATTTCAGTGGAACACGTCGTCCGGGCTGCGCATAAGCGCGTTGCCATCGTCATTGCGATGCTGCTGCAGGTCGGCTTCCGAACGGTTGAAGGCAGCGGCTACGGACTCGTTGATACAGGCCGCACAAAAACCTTCTTTGATCAGGTCTTCCACCAGAAAGCCCAGCAGGTCGTAAACGGACAGTGTTCCCTCGCTGGCCTCGTTGAATCGCCACAACACATCCTCGATGGTCTGCAGGCTGGCATCGCAGCGGATGTCGTCGCGCTGCTGCTTCTGTTCTTCTTCGCTCATGTTCTGCGCATCCCCTTACGCGTCCCGGCGTGTGCAGATTGTACTAGCGACGGGCTGAGAATGCTGCCGCGAATCAGCTGTGAGAATGAGCCACGCTGCCTATGACGACGTGAAGATGCCCGGCGCCAAAGATTGCGTTCATGCGCCGCGCCGCCTCGCGAATGTCCGTTACGAAACAGGCAATCTGAGCGGCGGGCCGCGCCAGTAGTGAAACCAGCGTAGAATGCGCCCCGGCGCCCCTATCGGTGTCGTTGGTGCCGTTCACCGGTGTGTTCTCCATCTGCGGGTGGCTCCCTGCAACATAGGTCAAGGTTCCCATTGCCCGCAACTCCACCTGCTTCGCCGCTTACTCTTTCCGCGACCTGGCCGTTCGACGTCAGGAAGACGCCCTTCTTCTATGGCTGGGTGATCTGGGTCTTGTCCACGGTCGGTTTTCTCATCAGCGTGCCGGGCCAGACCATGGGTATGGCCGTGTTTACCGATCCCTTCATGGCCGCGTTCGGTCTCTCCCGAACGGAACTTTCCACCGCCTATTTTTTCGGCACCCTGGGCAGCAGCCTTTTCCTCACCCGCGCCGGCCGCTGGTACGACCGATACCAGGCACGCGCCATGATGGTGGGATCCTGTCTGGTGCTGGCGGCGGTGCTCGTGCTCATCAGCGGCATTGATACAGCGATCGCGCTGTTCGGCCCGCCCTGGCAGAACTGGCTTGCCTTTACGCTGATACTGGCGGGATATTTCGGCGTGCGTTTCGCGGGGCAGGGGGTATTGACCAGCGCGTCCCGTAACGTGCTTCTGGTCTGGTT
>JAHEEG010000150.1 GCA_024640825.1 Gammaproteobacteria bacterium | reverse complement strand
TTTCCGGCGCCTACGTTACCTGTAATAACGCAGAAACCGGCCCGGGCCATCAAGGCGTACTGGAGGATCGAAAGTGCCTGCTTGTGATGCGAGCTCAGAAACAGAAAATCCGGGTCCGGGATATTCGAGAATGGCGGCTTGTGGAAGCCATAAAAGCTCTCGTACATGCTGCTTATGTCCCAGGTTGTTCTTCATCAGGCGATGCCGAATCCCTGGCGTCTTTACCGCGGTAGTTCTGGTAGTAACCCTCATGCTCTCGGGGCTTTTCTGTCGACTTATTCAGAACGGTACCTACCAGATTGAAATCTGATAGCAGTTCCACCGTCTGCTTAAGGTCATCGATGTTCGTGGAGCTTTCGTCCACGACAATGAGCAGCGCGTCCAGGTTCGCAGCCACAGAGATGACGTCGTCACCGATCAGGACCGGTGGGAGGTCTACCAGAAAAATTGTCTTACTATCATGATCCCATGCGCTGTTCATCAGGTCCCTGATGAGAGATGACTTGAGTATCTCGGGAGTCGGACCGCTTTCCCAGTTGTGCCCGCCAGGCATCACGGCGAGACGCGGCTGATCCTCGAACTCAACAAGCACGTCGTCCACGGGAAGTTTTCCGCTCAAGAAGTCCGGCAGTCCCGCGGTGCCCTCAATACCCATGTACTTGGCAACGCTGGGCTTTCTGATGTCCGCATCTACCAATACGACCCTGTGGTCGTCCTGGCGTGCAATCGTAAGCGCCAGATTAATCGATGTGACCGTCTTTCCTGCTTTCACGCTCGGGCTGGTGATGCCCAGAGACTTCCAGCCCCGCGCCTGCATGATCTGCAGAATACGCGTCCGAAGCAGCCGGTACTTGTCGGTAACGATCGGGTCCTCATCGGGACCGCCGCTGAGCAGCCGGTTGGCGTGGAGCAATTTCCGGTCCAGTGAGACTTTGCGCGGAGGCTTGCGCGCGCCGAGAAACGGGACGGGCTGTGGTTCAGAACGCCCGGGCTGAACCCAGCCACGCACGCTCTGCTGATCCTGACTTGCCCTTTCTAGCGCCTTACTTATCGGATCCATTTGCAATAACTCTCTGTTACGACTTGGTTGTGACTGCAATAAATCGAATCAACGACTCTTTCCTGAAGCCTGTATGCGTGGAATCAATACGAGGGGAGGGGCCCCTATCGCGGCAGTGAGTCGGCGTGCGCTGCGCACGGTTTTATCCAGATACTCTGCTACCGTGACGGCTCCGATACCCGCGGCGAAGGCCAGAAGCATCCCCAGAAGCATAATGCCTATCCGGTTCGGACTCTCTGGCAGGGTTGGCAGAAAAGCCTGGCTGACAAGCTGCCATTGCTCTGCTCCCTGACCGGATTCCAGAGTTTGCGCCACTTCAGCCTGCAGCTGCTTCTGGGTGAGTTCGGAGAACTTCCGCAGCGCGTCCTCATAGCCACGACTCAGTGATTTGTAATCGCGCTCTACGATCGGCGTTTGAAAAAGTCGCTCTTCGTACTCCTGAAGTTTTTCATTCAGGTCTGCGAGCTTTTTCCGCTCGGCCGCCAGGTTGGTCTCTGTGGCCTCCAACTGCGTTTTCAGCGCGACGTAACGGGGATTGTCCGGTGCCGTCGCCATTGCCGTGTTACGGCCCTCGGTGGAAATCAGGCTGGTCTGCATCCCACGCTGAACTGCCGCAATCGCCGATTCCAGACGCGTTACTTCCGGATGACCGCTCGAATATTGCTGTCGAGCCTGCCGTAACTGCTCCTGAAGCGTGATGAGCTGCGTCATCAGCTCATCGGCGCGAGCGGAATCCCCCGTCTGCTCTGCGAGAATTCGGATCTCTCTGGTCAACCGCACGACATCCGGGTGTTCCGCCGAGTATCGCGCCGACGTCCGCAGGTATTCTGCCGTCAGCATGCTGAGGCGCTCGCTCGCAGTCATGATGCGCTGGCCTTCCTCCGTAAAAACGTCTTCGTACGGCTCGGTCAGTGAGAGTTCGGCTCTTATCGTATCTATACTCTGCAGCAGACCGCGAATCCGTTCTTCCGTATCCTGAATCTGCTGCTCGGTGCGCTCAAAGAGCTGCAGGTTCATGCCCATGAGCTCTGGCAACTGATGTCGCTCCTCCTGCTTGAACCCGGCCAGCTGTACTTCAAGTTCAGCAATTTCCTGCTTTATGGCTTCGGCCTCGTCACCGAGAAAAACGTTTACCTGGGCGGCGGCCTGATTGCGCGATTTTCGGTACGTCTCAAGAAACCGATCGGCCAGGTCCGCGGTGACAGCCTGCGCGGTTTCAGGATCGTCCGAATTGTAGGCGACGTTGAAGGCGATGGTCGCCAATCGGGTGCCTTGCTGATCGGGGTCGGATGCCTGAACGTCCACCATCTTGACTTCGATATTTTCTCTGACTTTCAGGACGGCTTCCGAGGGGTCGCGCACGAAATCTTCCGGATACAGAGCAAAGAAATCGGCGATCTGGAGCAGATTGTCATGGGTGGTTATCCGCTGTCGGATCTGCTGGATCTGCTCCTGCACGTAGCCGGTTACCGTTGTGGCCACCAGATCCTGAGGAATCGTCTGTCGCTGCACCAGGATGGTAGCTTCGGACCTGAAAACAGGCGGAAGAAACATCGCGAGCGCCGCCGCGATGGCCAGCACTACGGCAAAAGGCAGGACGAACTGAAGTTTACGGCGGGCGAGAATGTTCCAGTATTCACCGGGCTCCAGCATTGATTCGTTAGCTTGCATGACTGGTCGATACTCCACAAAACACTGTATTCAGAATTTCCAACGGGCTGAGTAGGTTCAAAGACGTCGTGGCGGAACGTATACGACGGAAAGCCCAACGACGTTGCGCGTGGCCGAGCCAGAATCCCGCTTCCTATCCACCCATACGTAACTGTAGGTACCTCTGACGGACCACGCCTGGGTGAAAGCTCGCTGAAGCGATGCTTGAACGTTCGCATAATCCTGATCTCGGTTTCTCAACCCGCTGCGTGAATCGTCCGTCTTGAAGAAGTTTCCGCTCAACGTCCAGCTCATGCGATCGGAAATGCCCTGGGTCATGCCAAGCCTTAAACGATCGACCTGTACCTCCTCTCCATAAGCATTGGGCTGAAAGGTTCGCGAGACGATGGTGAACAGCCTGCCTCGTTCGGTCTGGCGATTGACCCTCGCGTTGAACAGAAAACCGGTATCGGTGCCGGAAAAGTCGCTATCCGTTCTTCGCGCCCCCGCGGATACTTCCATGTTCATTCGCTCGCTCAAAGCGCGTCCCCAACCGAGGGTGCCGCTCCAGGTGTCGGAATCGGGGTTGAAGGTTCCGTCGGGTTCAAAGCGGGCATATCCGACTTCGAGCCATGCTGCATCCGCCAGTGTCATCTGGCGCTGAAGACGCACGGTCCCGGCGTGGGACTGAAAGTCGTCTTGACTGCTCGCGGTGCCTGATCCCGAATCGTCATAGCTTTGGTCTTGGAAGCTGTACCCTAAAGTAACTGAGGCCCTCTCGCTGAGCTGATAGTTCACACTGGGCTGCGCCCGGAGGGTTTTTCGTCTCACCTGTCGCTCGACGCTGCCGCTGTCAGGATCACTGGCAGTCAGGAGGTCGTCGGCGAGATCTGTTTCCGGTGCTTCCACGCTGCCCGCGGCTACCTGATCTATGCTGGACGGCCCGTCGTCAATGATCGCCGTGTTCCTGAGCAGGTCCTGTCGGCGAAAAGAACCCCTGAAGTTGAGGCTGCTCCGCTGAAACCGCCGGTTGGCGGAAAGTTCGAGGAAACCCGTTTCGCGAAGGTCGTCGCTGATCGTGTCGACCTTTGAGTACTTGGAAACATTCACCTGAGCAAGGGCAGCGATTTCGGAAGTCTCCGTCAGCCTGCGCACCCGGGCCTGAAGTTCCGCGTTCGTGACAATGCCGTCGTCTTCGTTTTCCGGGGTAAGCCGGACGTTGTCGTCATAGGAGGTTCCGACGCTGGCCGACGGCTCCACAACCCAGGCGCCATGCGCGAGCATCCCGGTAAAGATCAGACCCAGGCCCAATAGAGCGCGCGTCGCCAGGAATCCATTCACTGGGCTTTTTGCATTCTTGTTCAAAGCACCTCTCCCGTTGGGGATATCAACCTTCACAGCAGAACGCCTATGGCACCAGAACGACATCGTCGGTCTGCAGCCTGATGTTCTGATGGAGATTGCGTCCGCGTTCCACCTGGTTGTAGTCAAATTTCAAGACAGTTTCCCGCCCGTCTACGCGTCGGATAATCTGCACGTCGCCCTTGTCGGCAAAGGGTGTGAAGCCGCCGGCAAGGGTAATGGCTTGCAGAACGTCAATGTAACGGCCGACTTCGAACTGGCCTGGACTGCGCACATTTCCTGTAACGTAGACCCGCAATCCTCTCAGCTCCAGCACCGACACAGTTACCACCGCATCCGGTATGTAGGTAGTAAGTTTCTGAAGTATAGCCTCCTCCAGCTCTGCCGGGGTTCGCCCAGCCGCCTGTATGTTGCCGACAAGGGGGAGGGAGATTCCGCCGTCCGGCCGGACGATGACCTGTCTCTGCAGTTCAGGCTCCCGCCACACGGACACGTCCAGCACGTCTTCGGCTGCAATTCGGTAGTCGGGCAGTTCTGCCGGATCGAGTGCAGATTCGGCAGCTGCGGACAACTCCGCTGTCCAGCAAACCAAGGCCACTAAAGCGAGTATCAAGCGTGGTACCGAATTGACTCTAAAGATTGGCGTCTGGGCCAGGGTGTCTGACATCGTCTTTTTCCTATGCGAATGGCCTGTACTTAAGTATGCCGGATGACAGGTTATTCTTCCTTTGCGGCTTCGAAAGCGAATGGTCCATCGTCGCCCGCGGTTTAACTTGATCCGCAAGATTACCGTTTCTTGATCGACGGGGTAGGCAGAAGATGTAAGAGTCCGTTAGCCCAATCATGGTCAACTTTAATGACGTAACGTGACGCCACCAGCATGCGTTTAGCCGTCGACTTTTCATGGGAGGCTCGAGTTAAGCCCGAGCGGAACGAAAAGTGGATACATGGTCTGACGCTTACGACCGAGCACAAGAGCGCTCACATAACCGTGACACGCGTTGACAAGAGTGCGGGTAATCTTACCGTTACCGCTACGAGGGCTGCAGTGCGAAGCGTTACTCAAGCAACATGCTGATTTCAAAAACCGCTCATCTGAGGCGCCTGTTGCAGGCGCTCGACACCATGATCGGCACCCTCGCGTATTCGGTGACCGTTGATTTTTTCTGGCTTGCCGGGTGGATTGGTCTCGACCAGGTGCGATCGCACCTGCTGTTGACCCCTCTGGTGATTATCTGCTGCATCGTCTCTTCCGCAGCCGTTAAACCGCGGCTCCATGGAGAGAGTTTTACCCGATTACTGCTTTTCTCCCTGCGCTTTACGCTCATGGTTCTGGCAGGGATGCTGACGGTGATTTACTTCAGCCAGCTGGGATTGGTGGACCTGACCGTGGTCAGCAGTTTCGCGGGGCTGCTGTTTGTAGGGCTGCTGAGCAATCGATTGATACTGCGCTGGTGGTATTTCCACAACCGTCGAGAACATCCATCTAACTATCTGAAAATATTAGTAGTTGGGGCCGGAGATCGTGCGCAAAAACTGATGGAACAGTATCGTTCGGAATCAGACTGGGGCATCGATATCATAGGCATTCTGGATCCGGATCCGGCTCTGACCGGGACCCTGGTCAGTGGCACGACGGTTCTCGGAGACGCCAAAGCAATCAGAAAGTTACTTGCAAACGAGGTTGTGGACGAGGTGATCGTCTGCCTTCCCCGCAGCCTGATCGATGGCATTGATGAGATTGTCGAGGCCTGCGAGGAGGAAGCGGTCTGCATCAAGCTGCTCGCTGACATCTGCGATCTGCCCAAAGGCAGTCTCACGCTGGAAACAGTCGGCAACCTGCCGTTGTTGAGCGTTGCGCCGGTGGCACACGACGAGTGGAAGCTGGTGATCAAGCGCATGGTTGATCTGCTCATCGCCATTCCTGCCGTCCTGTTGCTGCTTCCACTGTTTGCCATCGTAGCCTTGGCGATCAGGCTGGATTCCCCCGGGCCGGTGTTTTTTGCGCAAGCGCGAGTAGGCCTGAACAAGCGCATTTTCAAGATGATCAAGTTTCGCAGCATGTACGTGGATGCCGAGAAGCGCCTCGCCGATATTGAGCACCTGAACGAGGCAGACGGCCCAATCTTCAAGATGGCCAGCGACCCGCGCGTAACGCGCGTCGGCCGTTTTATCCGGCGGAGCAGCATCGACGAGTTGCCACAACTGTTAAACGTGCTGCTCGGTCACATGAGTCTGGTTGGGCCCAGGCCAATGTCGCTGCGCGACGTGAACCTGTTCAGCAGAGGTATTCAAAGAAGGCGTTTCAGCGTGCGACCCGGCCTCGCATGCCTGCGGGAGGTGTCGGGTCGCAGCAAGCTGCCATTCGAACAGTGGCTGGAGCTCGATCTGAAATACATAGACGAATGGTCGCTCTGGCTGGACCTGAAGATCCTGCTGAAGATTCTGCCCAGCGTGATCAAGGGGGAAGGCGCGTCCTGAAACGAACGCGCCTTTTGATGAGTATGGCCGCCAGCATCACAAACCCGTTTCCCGAGAGAGGAGAGGGCAGGGAGCAGACCCTATCCGGAGTAGGGTGGGGAACCTCGCTGATATGCGTTGTCCTCGCCTTCACCGGCGCCTATGCAGCCTCTTTCGCCTGGATGCTGCCCGTCTGGCTGGATTACCGGTCTCACTACGGGCACGGTCTGCTTGTCATCGGCCTGGTGTTTTACCTGCTGTGGCAGGAGCGAGCACGACTACCGGGTATCGAACTTCCACTGCCGACTTTCACGCTCATGATCCTGGCGATACTTTTTGCATCCGCAGCCTGGTTTGCGAGCACCTCTGCTGGCGTTCGCGTACCGACCGTCCTTGCGGGGCTTCCTGTCGCCTGGTTCGCCATGAGCGTGGTTCTCGGTCGCGGCGGGCTCAGACGGCTTGCCCCTTACTTCGCGCTGATCGTCTCCGTCGTCCCCATCTGGCAGATTCTCAGCCCCAGTTTGCAGGCGCTGGCGACTCGAGTCGTCAACGGCGTACTGCACACCCTCGGTCTTACGATATTCATGGACGGGAACACAATCGTGATGCCAGAAATCACGTTCGAGATCGTTGGCGGCTGCAGCGGGCTCGGTTTTCTGCTGGTGGCCTTTACCCTCGCCATGTATCTCGTCTTGAGCCATCGTCTGAAATTCATGCCGAGCTGTCTTCTGGTTCTCGGCTTCGCCACGATGGCCCTGTTCGCCAACTGGTTGCGCATCACCCTGATCATGCTCGCCGGTTACTACTACGGCGCGGGCAACGCCCTGGTGCACGATCATCTATGGTTCGGGTGGGGCATTTTCGCCACCATACTGGTGGTTGGCATATTCCTCCTGCTGCCCCGACTGCCGCTCCGGCAGAATGATGACAGCCCGGAGGAAAAGTCAGTCAGACGCCTCCCGTTTCCTGCACTTATCTTGCTTATCGCGGCCGTTACGGCGCTGCCCATGCTAACCCTGGCGCTTGATCTTGTCGGACGTTGGAATGCACCTGCGCCAACCTGGGTTGCACCTGTTGATTCCGCTTTTCGCGAAATTCCCCGGCAGACTGCATGGCGCCCGGAGTATCCGCAGGCAACCCGCACCAGCATGAGTACGTATCAGGGCACGTCAACCAGCGGTCAAACACCGGTGAGTCTTTTTCAAGCCTACTACCCGAGTCAGACGGACCAGGCGGAGGTTATCGACGCCAACAATGACATCATCGGTGAAGGCTGGGAATCCCGCGGTAACAGACGCTTGGAGGCGGTTCTCAATAGCGAAACGCAGCCAGTTGGCGAAATGCTTCTGACCAACAGCGCTGGCGACCGAATGGCGATATGGTTCTGGTATCGGATCGGAGACGCCCATGCTTCTTCGGATCGTCACGCCAAGTTCGAGCAGGTCATCCAGAAATTGAAATTAAGAGCTGACGCCATGCTGATCGCTGTGGCTGCGCCGTGCAGCGTTCAGAGTTGTGACATCGCGAGGCACGAACTCGATGAATTTACCCGTGTCCTTGGCACCGACGACTCTCGCCGATGAGGCTTGCCAAGGCGTCAAGTTTTGTCCTGCTGAAAGCTATTCGGCGGCGCCCGCTATAGATTACGAGGCGTCATTTTACTCCTATTCAGAGAAGTTGAGTAACAGACATGAGCCAAATGCCTCCCGCGCCGGAAATCTTCAAAGCGTACGATATTCGCGGAATCGTCGATGAGACATTGACGCCATCGGCAGTCAAAGCGATAGGCCAGGCTCTGGGTTCAGAGGCACTGACGCGCGGGCAGAAGTCCATCGCGGTAGGCCGTGACGGCAGGCTGTCCGGGAACAGGTTGGCCGGCGCGCTGTCGGAAGGCATTCGATCCGCTGGAGCAGACGTCATCGACATAGGGTGCGTGCCAACACCCCTCGCTTACTTTGCCGCCTACCACTTGGGCACCGGTTCCTGCGTTTCGGTCACTGGCAGCCACAATCCGCCCGATTACAACGGCCTGAAGATGGTTCTCGGGGAGGAAACGCTGTTCGGCGACCAGATCCAGGAATTGCGTCGGCGCATTGCCGACGATGATCTTGTGCATGGCGGCGGCGCTTATTCAAATGCCGATGTGATCGCGCCATATATCGAGCGCGTCGTGAACGACGTCCATCTTTCCAGGCCGATGAAAATTGTGATGGATTGTGGAAACGGGGTCGCGGGGGCCGTCGCTCCCAGCTTGTTCCGGCGCCTCGGTTGCGAACTGGTCGAACTGTTCTGTGACGTCGACGGAAACTTTCCGAATCACCACCCGGACCCCTCGAAACCGGAGAACCTGGAAGATCTGACTCGGGCACTTCGGGATACGGATGCCGAACTGGGCATCGCGTTCGACGGCGATGGCGATCGACTGGGGGTGGTGACCAAAGATGGCGAGATCATCTACCCGGACAGGCAGCTGATGCTGTTCGCGGAGGATGTGCTGACCCGGGTGCCGGGTGGCGAAATCATCTATGACGTGAAGTGCACACGGAATCTTGCCCCCTGGGTC
>JAHEEG010000149.1 GCA_024640825.1 Gammaproteobacteria bacterium | reverse complement strand
CTTGCGATCCGTATCCGGCGTTGCCGCCTGGTGCACGGTGGGCACATGGTAGGACTCGTTGAAGTTGTCCAGCACGACCTTCCAGTTGCAGGGCAACCAGGCCGAGCGCGCCATGGTGCGTTTCCAGCCCTCGAGGTCGAGCTCGCTCCAGGCATCCCAGATCGGGCCCAGATAGTCCTTCAGGCTCATGCAGTCCTTGTCCATGTTCACCCAGACGAAGCCGGCAAAGGATTCGCACGCCACCTCTTCCAGGCGCACTTTGCCGCAGGGGTTGCCTTCCGGGAAGGATTCCTTGTCCGGCGCGAAATTCAGCTCCCCATCGGGCATGAAGGCCCAGCTGTGATACCGGCAGACGAAACGCTTGACGCTGCCCTTCGGGGCGTCTACCAGCGGATTCCCCCGGTGCTGACAGACGTTGTAAAAAGCCTTGATGCTGCCGTCGGTCTGACGAACCATCAGAATGGATTCCCGCCCCACTTCTTCCATCTGCCAGTCACCCGGATTGGGGAGCTGGGATTCGCGCCCCAGGAGCAACCAGACCTTGGTCCACATGTGTTCCCATTCCTGCTGGAAAAACTCCCGCGAGGTGTAGCGGTCTCCGGGAATCTTGTGCCCGCGGGTTTCCTGCTCGGGCCAGCTTTCAATCTCTCTGTATGCTGTAGATTCAGACATGGTTTATTCCTCCACTAGCGCAATTTGAATCTGTGGCGGGTAGCGTAACCGACACCAAGCGTCTTCAGCCAGGATGCCACCGTGATCTACCCCTCGGTGATAAGTATCACGCGTTATCGTTGCGAAGGGAATGGCCAGATAGAGGTCGCTACCCATCAGTCTTCCTCGAGGCTCAGCAGCGTGTACAGCAGATTGTCCTGAAAACTGGGATTGCCGGTCAACGACTGATGGGCCTCGCAGAGAAACACCGAATGGGAAGTTTCCAGCCGCGGCACAGGACGCGGATCTGTGCGTGAAAGCCTGCCCATCAGCGATTCCCGGGTCACCACGCCGTCCCCCGGATCGTTGATGAGCCCCTCATAGTTCATACCAGGCAACGGATTGGGAATGAGATCGGCACGCTCATACCCCGCGTACCCTTTTCCAGCCCGTCCGAGCACCAGCCGCGCAACTGTGGGCGCACAATCGCCCCCGAAAAGATACGGGCGCGGTTCGTCCGGCCGGGCAGGGAGGGACAGCACTTCCTGAAAGCGCCTGCCCCGAGTCAGATGTTTGGACAGATAGGCATCCAGCATCTGCCCGTGCGCGTCCGCCGCCATGCGACTGCCGCGCCGGCGGATCATCCTGGCCCGAGCCTTAGCGCTGAAGATAGACCAGCCCAGTTCCCGCCAGGTTTCAATGTCGTAGACATCAAGGTCAACCGGTTCGCCGCGCCGGTTCACCAGCCAGACATGCTCCGGATGCGGCATCAACTGCGGCGCGCCCGAACAGGTAGCGACCACATCTGCGGGAATGTGACGCAGGCCCATCTCTTCACCTCGGACATGAGAGAGCACGGGCTGCATGGAACCGAGATTCGGCGTGCCTACCAGCAGCAGGCGACGGACGCGATGGCTGCCGTTGCCGGAAGCAGGCACCGGGTTCTCCGTGAGGACGTCGGCCGTCCCGTACCGTGCGTAGTAGCGGGCGAGCAGGCCGCCGTTCGAGTGGGCAAGAACGTCTACCTGCTGCCGCGAATTACCGTGTTCCTCAGCCACCCGCTCCATCAACTCGTGCAACCCCTGCACGGCAGCCACGTTGTCAAGCCGCCAATCGTAGAGGTAGACGTAGTACGTTCTCCCGGTCGGCTCTCCGGGATCACCGACCCGACGCCGTGTATAGCCTCCGACGTCTTCCAGCGTATTCAGCACAGCGCCGTAGAAATCCCGTCCGAGGCCTTCGCGAAAGATCTCGAACGCTTCCACGTCATAGGTAATAGGCTCCAGTGTTTCCGGGTCGATCTCCAGCTCAATATCCGGGTAGCTGCTCAGCAGCAGCGAAAAATTCGAACGTGGCCAGATCTCCTCTCCGGTGGATCGGCGACGCAGCTGGGAGCCGAATGCTCCCGGAATCACGATCAGCGGAGGCTGATCTGCCGCGTGATCGAGATCTCTGTACAGCTCCGCAAGGGGCGGCACCACACGCTGACCGGCCATGCAGCCTGAGACCGCAAGCGCCCCCGTCAGCAATGCCCGGCGCGACAGTTTTGATCCACCCGTCTTCAACAAAGCACCCGCATGATCTCGGCTTTAACTCGGGGAGGAAAATAGTGGCAACCAGAGCCCCTGGGCGCCTATTGGTACTTGTACTTATAAATCAGTCGCTTACTGAGATATCGGCCACGCTCAACCTCCCAGTTATACAAAACGGCACAGCGCCATCCGGAGCGACTATTGGCGTTCTACCCTGGACCAGAACATATCGAATGACGTACCTTCACCCCAGCGTTATCTGCGGGGAGAAAAGAGATGCATGTAGGCAGCGCCGTCATATTTCAGAACACCGGGAAACACACTTCGGACCAGAACGTGTACCAGAACGAGGTGCAGCTTGCCGAGCTGGTGGAACCGCTCGGGTTCGAATCCGTGTGGACCGTTGAGCACCACTTCACCGACTACACCATGTGCCCGGACCCGCTGCAGTTCCTGACCTACATGGCCGGACGAACCCAGCACGTCAAACTCGGCACAATGGTGGTGGTTCTGCCCTGGCACGATCCGCTGCGTGTCGCGGAGCAGGTGTCGGTTCTTGACAACCTGTCCGGCGGCCGTCTGATACTGGGCCTCGGCCGTGGCGCCGGCAGGGTGGAGTTCGACGGTTTCCGCCAGGATATGGAAGACTCGCGGCCGCGCTTCGTGGAAAGCGCCGAGATGCTACTCAACGGTCTGGAAAGCGGCTATTGCGAATACCAGGGTGAGTTCGTACAGCAGCCGCGAGTCGATATCCGCCCCGCGCCAGCCGCCACATTCAAGGGGCGCACCTACGCCGCCGCCGTCTCCCCGGAGTCCGTCGAAATCATGGCGCGACTCGGCATAGGCCTGCTGGTCATCCCGCAGAAGCCCTGGGACGCCGTGCAGAAAGAAATCGACGGCTACCGCAAAGCCTACCGGGACATCAACAAAGAAGAGCCCCCGGCGCCGGTGATGGCGGGCTGGGTCATGTGCGACCCGGACCTCCAGCGCTCACGCAGCCTAGCCGAGCAGTACATTGGCGGCTACTGGCAAACGGTTTTAGACCATTACCGTTTTCACGAGAATCACCTGAAGGGCCAGAAAGGCTACGAGTACTACGGCAGGTTCGCCGAGAACATTCAAAGCCAGGGCGTGGACAGCGCCATCGAGTTCTTCCTCAATCTGCAGGTATGGGGCGATCCTGACCAGTGCTACGACACCATCGTGCGCAACGCCGAGCGCATCGGTGCCGAGGCCTTTGTCGGCGTGTTCAGCTACGCGGGCATGCCGGCAGACGAGGCCGAACGCAACATGCGCTGCTTTGCCGATGAGGTCATGCCGCGGCTCAAGGCCATGCCGGTGAGCGGCCGGACGCGCTGGGCGGCTTGAGCTTGAGCCCCGCTGTTAAATCTCGTTCAGGGCTGCAGCTCTGAATCAGCTCAACGCAGCCCTTCCATGTCTATGCTCTCGTAATATTCCTTGTCGCCCAGCGCCATGACTTTCTCCCAGAACGCTTGCCCACCCGCGATACCGGTCTCCAGCTTCTCCGCCGTTTGTCGGAAGATGTTCCAGGAATCCGGGTGCAGATTCCGGCACTCGGCAAACAGCGCTTCCGCTTCCTCGGTTCGCTGGTGCCGGGCGAGATACTGACCCAGCTGAAACTTCGCATGGGCCAGCATCACATCGGGGGACGCGGTCTTAACGTGGGATCGGGACTCGTCAGGAGCAAAGGCGAATCGACTCTCGGCACCATGAATCGCCCAGTCTTTAACAGCGTCGAGGTAGGTTGCCTTGGCCGCCTGAGCGCGTTCCATCGCACCTGGCTTGAACGCCTTCTTCTCCATATCGAACTCTCGGAGCACGTCGATGGACCCACCCGTCTCAGTCGGCCGAACGACGCGCCCCTGCTCGTCAATCCATACCGCCTGGGGCACGTTGATCATGTTGTAGAGTGATGACAGCCGGTGGCTCCGGTCGATGAGCGTCACGTAAGTGGGTTTGGCTATTTCAACCCAGGGACGTGCCGCCTCGATATCGGAATCCATCGCGACCGACAGAATGACAAAGTCTTGATCTTTAACGCTTTCGTACAGTGTCTGCCAAACTGGCAGATCGTGGCGGCATCCTCACCACGAGGCCCAGGTAATCAGCAGAATGCGTTGGCGCCGATAGTCTGAGAGACGGTGCGGCTTGCCGCTGAAATCAGGCAGCGTAAAGTCGGGTGCCTGCAGAGACAGCAACGCTTCGTTGCGCTGCTGCGCACCTTCACCAAGGAACCAGACGTCGCCGTCGCGGCTGGCAACCGCCGTCTTGCCCATCAGCTGCCAGAACGCGGTGGCGTTTACCTCGTCGTCGCGAAGGTAGTCGCGCTCCTGTCCCCGAGGCGTGGGAACGCACACGTCATCCTTGCAGAACCCCTCGGGCTTCATCTGCCAACCGGTCGCGCGTTCGAGATCACCTCGGGTCAGCCAGAGAGTCCGGCCCTGCTCCGCCGAGACCCGAGCCTCGCTCGCTTCTGTCAATACGGTAACCATCTAACAGGCCCCTTTCCGAACGAACCCTTATTCTGCACTCAATCGCAACCGCAGGCGAACCACCGGATCAACAAGTCAGCCTTCATCTTTTTGTTTCTGACTAAGCAACAATTCAAGCAAGCAGCGACACAGGGCTTGGTCCCGAAGGCAACGGCGGCAGAGCGAGCATCACCAGGCCAACGAAACCACGACAGAGGGTTGTTGGATGCCCTTCAAACTGACACGACGCGCTTCTCCGCAATCGCGCGGGCTTTCCGCCGCCTGGATGGTCTCCTGGCTGGCAAGAATTTCGTCGCCCTGCGCCATGGCGCCGATACGGGCGGCATGATGAACCCCCCTGCCGTTATAACCTTCGGCGTCGCTGGTGGCTTCAGCCAGATGGACGCCGATACGCACGCTCGGTGAGAAGCCATGCTCCCGCCTGTGACGCGTCAGATCTTGCTGGATGCCGACTGCGCAATCCAACGCCGCATCTACAGACTCAAAGGCCACGAAAAATCCGTCGCCCGCATGGTCGATCTCTTCGCCCCGGTGCGCCGCAAACTGCTCACGCAGCACCTGATCGTGCCAGCGCACCAGGTTTCGCCAGGCGTCATCGCCTATTGCCTCCAACAAGCTGGTCGAACCAACGATGTCGGTAAACATGAAAGTGCGCGTAACACGGACGACCTCACCGGTTCGCGCCAATCTGGCTTTATCGAGCTGTTCGAGAATCCGACCCGCGCGATCGCCGTACGGCGCAGCGCCCAGACGGTCGAAACCGGCCAGAGCAGCCTGGGCTTCGGTCCGGGCTTCATCTACTCGACCCTCCCCAAGCAGAATTTCGCAGAGCGCCAGACGTGCTCGAGCGGCTTCGAAAGGTGCCGGCAGACCCAGCCACAGCCGCGTCGCCTCACGCAGACGGCTCGTCGCAGCAGCGACATTTCCCTCAGCACCGAGCACCCGCCCCTCGGCCTGCCGAGCCGCGGCTGAAAGCGCGGTAGTGTCGTAGGTGCCGGCAATGTCGAGCATTTCATCGGCCGCCTGACGGGCGTCCGCGAGCCGGCCAGCTGCCAGCGTAATCTCGACCTGGGCGGGCAGAAGACGCGCGCGAGCGAGGCGATCCCAGGACTGATCCGCGAGCGCAACTGCCACAAAGGACACAGCGGAATCGATTTCGCCCTGCGCAAGACAAAGCAGAGCGCGACCGGGTTGCGGCGAGCGCCCGAGTTCCTCTGCACGACGGAAAGCTTCTTCAGCGGCGGCAAACTGACCGCGGTACAGGCGTATCTCGCCTACTTCCTGGTGCACGGTGGCCACGTGACTGGGTTCGGCACCCACGACAGAGACGGCTCGCTCGGCGGCAGCCTCGGCGTCATCCCACTGCCCGTTCACCCGCAGCAGGCTCACGCGATGCGCTCTGCAATCACCGGGAAAATCCTGCATGCCCGGCCTTTGTGCGCAGTGTTCCGCTGCATCGGTCCACTCGGTGGCACGACGAAGGTCACCAATGCGATGGCACGCGGAAATGGTCGTGCAGTAAATGGCTGCCGTGGTGTAGGGGGCGAGTTGTCCGCCGATGGCCGAGGCCATACTCTCATCGATACGAGCCATGCCTTCGGCAATCTCACCCAGGCGAATGAGTACCGCGCCCTCAGTGTTGAGCGCTGCTGCCTGGAGATCCGCGTCGTCGATACGCTGGCCGATTGAGAAAGCTTCTCGCGCGCGAACCAGGGCGGAGTCGAGCTTGCCCTGAGCAATATCGACGTGCGCGATCGTGTTGGCAAGCACGCCGTGCTCGCGACATTCGGGCTGATCCGCCAGCAGCCGTTTGGCCTTAGCCAACCAGCCACCGCCTACCGCGATGCTGCCCAGCGCGAAGTAGTCCCAGACCAGCGCCACCGCCAGGCGGGCAGCGGCACTGGGCTGACGCGCCTCCGAGTAAGCGGCGAAACTAAGTTCGCGATAGCGGATACAGTCCCGGGGGCGGCTGGTCCAGAAAGCGGCCTCGCCAATGCCTTCCAGGTCCTGCGCGGTAAGCTGTTCCTGAAGGTCAGGCGCCGCGAGCGAGGCAAAACCCGCTTCCCAGTCGTACCGGGCGATGGCGGCGCGGCCCGCATTCAATGCGGTTGCTGTCACGGGGCCGGATGCCCGGCCATCAGCTCGCCGCTGCCACCCAGGGACCCCGGCGCATCACGATATTTCGGCAAGTCATCATCAATGGCCACTACCCCCTCGCCGCAGAAGACATGCATCGTCGGCGTGAACGGTAAATCGGGAAACATATGCGGACCGAGGGCAACGAACGGGAACACGTCTTTATCGCGAAAAGCGCCCAGGTGCCCTCCGCAGCGGGCGCACCAGCCCCGCGGGGTCTGGGGGTTTCGGGCGAACAGCGCCAGTTCTTCTTTACCGCGGACGAAACTGACGGCGTCTTGAGGCCACATGGCGAATGCAGACACGGGCGTAGCGGACCAATCGCGGCAGTCCTGACAATGGCAATAGCCCGAGAAGATCGGCGCGCCTCTCACCTCGATGCATACCGCACCGCAAAAACAGCTGCCCTGGTAGATGGCGTCAGTCATGGGGAGCCCTCTGATTCATCGGTTTTGGGCGAACCCAAGCGCACCAGTATGACCGACCGCTTATAGGATCGGTAGACCGATGCCAGGGCGGACCTTTGCCGGTTTCGCTGCCGATCTGAGAAGTCGTCGAGCAACGCTCAGATAAGCAACTCACCCGAAGCTTAAGCTCAACATAACGATAATTATCATATAGTTATCGACTATTTATGCGGTGCCTATGCCCACATGAGGGCCGCTCCAGAAGCCTATGACTGAATGGCAGAACGGACGGGGCCGATTCAGCCCGCCTTCACCAGAAGCTTGCCGAGGTTGCCACCATTGAACATGAACTGGAGCGCCTCAGGATAGCGTTCAATTCCCTCGAGAACTTCTTCGGCAAGGACCAGCGAGCCATCCACCAGCCATTCTTTGAGCTCCGCTGTGGCTGGACCGATGCTTTCGGGGAAATGGAAATAGGCGAAGCCTTCCATCGTTGAATGTCGCTCGGCCAGGCGGAGATACGACGACGGTCCGGTTACGTTGTCCAGATCGTCGTACTGCGAAATAGCCCCGCAAATAACGACTCGCGCACGCATAGCCAGATTGTCGAGAACAGCATCGAGAATAGGTCCACCGACGTTGTCGAAGAACACGTTCACCCCATTCGGCGCGAGCTCACGCAGACGCTCATTCACGTCTTCGTTTTTGTAGTCGATGGCCGCATCGAAACCAAGATCGTCGATGAGATACGTTATCTTCCTGGACCCACCGGCGATGCCGATCACACGGGCGCCGTCGCGTTTGGCGATCTGGCCAGCGATAGAACCAACCGCCCCTGCAGCCGCCGAGACGACGAAAATGTCTCCAGGCTGAGGCTTCGCGACACGCCTGATACCGATCCATGCGGTCACCCCCGTGGATCCTCCAAGCACACCCAGATATGCGCTCAGCGGCACCTCGGAGTCATCGATCCGCTCGATCTGATCCGGCGTGACCGTCGCGATCGTTTGGGCGCCAAGACCACCGCGAACCGCTTGACCTTTCCGCCAACCCTCAGCGGTCGAGCCGATGACGTGGCCAACGCCGCCGGCAAGAATTGTGTCGCCGATTCCGACCTGATGATGGAAGCCCTCGCCTCGCAGCATAGTACGTGTGCCGGCATCAACAGAGATATATTCGACGGCGACGCGTACCTGGTTGTCTGGAAGCTCGGCGAGTTCCTCCCTCTCAATTGAAAAACAGTCGGGTGTCGCTTCGTCGACCGGTCGTTTGGCGAGCACAATGCGTGTATTGGTAATCGTCATCGCGAAATCGTAGCACACTGGCTCTCGGCTTCATCTAACCTGGCCGCAGAAATCCAGACAAGAATACAAGGCGGATGAATGGAGCGGGAAGCAAGATTTGAACTTGCGACCTCAACCTGGAAAGGTTGCGCTCTATCGCTGAGCTATTCCCGCATCCGAAGAATTATGACAGCAAGGTGACCTGCAAACCGTGTCGAACGTCAATTTCAGCGTCAAGGTTGCCAGGACCGTGTCCAGGTATCTCTTTCAAACTCGATTGTCGGCTAGTTGCGATCCTGGCCCTCGGTTCGGCCATGGCCGCATGTCAGAAGATAGACACTCGCGTGGTTAAGGTCATTAGCGCCCCGTATTCACAGCGCAACCTGGCTGCCTAGCGGAGTACAACGGTGTCAACGGAAACTCAGACCGCGGAACGCACTGAAACGGACTGCGCGCCAGCACAAACGGGTTAGTATTCCTTCCCCTAACTTCACGGGAGACCGGGTATGGACTATGAGACACTTACACTCGAATGCACCGAAGCAATCGCTACTCTGACACTCAACCGGCCTCAG
>JAHEEG010000289.1 GCA_024640825.1 Gammaproteobacteria bacterium | reverse complement strand
AGGCGCACTCATCGCACTTCGCCGCGAGCAGGCATCATGGATCACGGTGGCAAAAACTTCATCAGTCAACCATGAGGTGGCTGGATGAAAAATATCGTCGCCGAACCGTGCGTGGGCTGCGGTGAACATCGCGCCCGAAGTCTGGTTCGTTTGGGACTCAGCGAGGATAAATGGGATGTGCTTGTTGCCCTCGCCGGCAATCCGAATGTTGGCAAAAGTACTGTATTCAATCAGCTTACAGGGTTGCGCCAGCACACTGGGAATTGGCCCGGCAAGACCGTCGTCAGGGCGGAGGGCGCCTTCGCACACGGCGATAAACGGGTCAAAGTCGTAGACCTGCCTGGGACCTACTCCCTCCAGGCGGGGAGTGAGGACGAGGAAGTCGCGCGCGACTTCATCCTCTTTGGTCGTCCTGACGTGACCGTGGTAGTGGTCGACGCGACCCGGCTCGAGCGGAACCTGAACCTGGTCCTGCAGATCCTCGACATAACGGATCGCGTTGTCGTCTATCTGAATCTCATGGATGAAGCGCGAAGGCATGGCATCGCTGTCGACGCGAAGAAACTGGAATTGGAACTCGGTGTGCCCGTGGTCCACGGAGTGGCGCGCCAGAAAGTGGGCATTGACGAACTTCTCGACGTCGTGGCAGACGTCGCCGCCGGAGAGCGAAAGACATCGCCGTATCGCATCGAGCGACTCACGCCGGAGGTTGAGAAGGCCATCGCTGCACTCGGACCGGTGGTGGCGGATGTCTACCCGCAGGTTCCAAACGTTCGCTGGGTAGCGTTGAGACTCCTGAATGCTGACGAAGCTGTTGCCGAGGCGGTTCGCACCGGTGAATTGGGCCAACTGGACATTGATGTCAGTCTTGAGCCTTTGGAGATACCCCCCGAAAGCGAACGCGAGCGCGTCCTGACGGCTGCGCGAGAGCTTCGTTGGAAACTGCCACCCGATTTTCACGACTCTATTGTGGAGCGTACCTACCTGGCAGCCGAAAAACTGGCAGGCCGCGTACAGGTGACGGGCCTTAAGAAGGTTGGCTTCAACATTGATCGGAAACTGGACAAGTGGCTGACCAGCAGGTGGCTCGGTTTCCCGCTCATGCTGGCGATTCTTGCCGCCGTTTTCTGGATCACGATCGTGGGCGCCAATGTTCCGTCGGCTATGCTGGCAGGAGTCCTGATCGACATGGTACATCCCTGGCTGAAGGGAATAGGGGAGAGTCTGTTGATGCCGTGGTGGCTGAGCGGATTCCTGTTTGACGGCGTTTACTTGGCGACGGCATGGGTGGTCAGCGTGATGCTGCCGCCGATGGCAGTCTTCTTTCCGCTCTTCACGCTTTTGGAAGACTTTGGGTACCTGCCCCGAGTTGCGTTCAACCTCGATTCGATGTTCAAGAAGGTAGGCGCACACGGCAAGCAGGCGCTCACGATGTGCATGGGGTTCGGCTGTAACGCCGCCGGTGTCGTGGCGACGCGAGTCATCGACAGCCCCAGGGAACGCCTGATCGCCATCATCACGAATAACTTTTCGTTGTGCAACGGGCGGTGGCCGACCCAAATTCTCATCGCGAGCATATTTGTCGGAGCACTGGCTCCGGCACAGCTCGCAGGTTTGGTTTCGTCAGCGGTAGTAGTAGCGGTCGCGCTCCTGGGCATCTTCGCAATGTTCGTGACGTCTTGGGGGCTCTCGAACTCCGTCCTCAGGGGAGAAGCAACGACGTTCAGTCTCGAACTGCCGCCCTACCGACCTCCTCGTATTCTGCAAACGCTGTATACTTCCGTTATCGACCGCACCCTGATCGTTCTCTGGCGAGCAATTGTTTTTGCCATGCCTGCCGGCGGAGTGATCTGGCTGGTCTCGAATATCCAATTTGGAGGAGCCAGCCTGGCCGAGCATACCGTAGGTTGGCTGGATCCTTTTGGGCTCCTCATCGGACTGAACGGCGTCATCCTGCTTGCCTACGTTGTGGCGATACCTGCCAACGAAATCGTTATCCCCACGGTCCTGATGCTAACCGTCCTCCTGTTTCCCGATGCGGGGAATGGGGCCGGAGCAGGAGTCATGTTCGAGCTGGACAGCGTGAATGCTACGAGCAACCTTCTTCACGCGGGCGGATGGACGCTGCTGACCGGTGTCAACCTGATGCTGTTCAGTCTGCTGCACAATCCGTGCTCGACGACGATCTACACGATTTACCGAGAGACCAGAAGCGCCAAGTGGACCACGGTGGCAACCATTCTCCCTCTAGTTATGGGATTCGTGGTGTGTTTCCTGGTGGCGCAGTTTTGGAGGCTGCTGGCATAGTCAGGGCCCATTCGGGGAGGCCTTGTCGATCGCAACGTGCGATCAATCAGGGATCTCAAGTGGCAGTCAAGGACCGGTTGGCATTCTCTCGCACAATTAGGGATAACCCGTCAACGCTCAGGGTAGTTGATTACTTGATTATGACGGGGTCACGTGGAGTGCAAGTACACTGGGGACCGTCGGTATATCCCCATGTTGTGCAAGAAAATCACGGCCATGACGAGGGGCGCGCTGACCTGCCTTGCGGTTTTCTTCACCGCTTCGCTTAGCTACGGCCAGCCGAACCAGGTCATCCGCCCCGACG
>JAHEEG010000027.1:25453-32122 GCA_024640825.1 Gammaproteobacteria bacterium | reverse complement strand
AGTCCTCGCCAAAATAGCGGTGGTCGACGTGGATGTCCCTGGCAGTGAGCCGCGCTTGCGGCATTCTTTCTGCCAGCACTTCGGAAGCCAGACGCAGCACGTTTCCGGCGAGCGTCTCCGGGTTGCGTTCGTAAACGTTGATGCCGTGAATCTCGGGCGCAGGTTTCAGGCCGGGGCCTGCTCCGCCCAGGGAGAGGCTGGCAAACCCGGCTACGAGGCCCGCCTGGGTCCCCGCGCTGGAAGACGCGTGCATAACGTGCGTCAGGGAAAACCCCAGCTCCGCCGATTGCTGGGCGAGTTCCATGGCGCATCGGGCATAGCCCAAGGCGCCGGTGGCGTTAGATCCGCCAGCCGGGATGATGTAAGGCCTGTGACCCGCCGCTTGCAGATCTGACAGCAGGGATGCGGCAGTGTTTGCCACCTGATCCTGGTTGGCCAGATGAATTTCCGCGCCGAGAAGCTGATCCAGCAGCACATTGCCGCCGGTCTCGTATCCGGGGTGCTGCCAGCGCACCCGACGACTTAATACCAGGTGGCAGGGAAGACCGACCGCCGCGCAGGCGGCGGCCGTCTGCCGGGCATGATTGGACTGCACGGCGCCAAAGGTCACAACCACGTCGGCGCCACGCTTGCCAGCCTCCGCCAGCAGATATTCCAGCTTCCGGGTCTTGTTGCCGCCGGTTGCCAGACCCGTGCAGTCGTCACGTTTGAGCCAGATGCGCGGGCCGCCCAGTTGGGCAGTGAGCCGCTCCAGCAGCATAAGGGGTGTCGGCAGATAGCCCAGTTGAACCCGGGGAATGTCGAGGATCCAGGCGTCGTTCATGGCGATCTTTACAGAGTCGGCGAGGGTAAAAAAACAAAGCCGCCCTGAGGCGGCTCAAAATACCGGCTTATTATTGTTTTTGTCCGGGATTCTCTCGAGGTGATTCGCGTTCCCGCTTCGGTTATCCGTTCCCGGGAGGGCAGGGCGAAATCCGGGAGGAAATTACCAGCATTGATTCTACTAATCAACAAGTTATCGAAAATATCTCGAAATTAGTGGCAGAGCTTGCGTGATCAGTGCTGTTGGCTGCCCTGCGTGCGCAGGCAAAGGGAAGCCTGGCTGATTCCGGCTCTTACAGCCTCTGCCAGATCTTTATTTTCCAGCGTCGCGGCAACCAGCGCAGCCGCAAAGGCGTCGCCACAACCGGTCGGGTCCACGGCAGACGTCTGAGGGACCCGCACCTCCAGTTGCTGGTGCACGGCGGTTACAGGGTGCGGCCCGTCCGTTATCACCACCTCTTCGAGCTGACGGGAAATTTCTGCACCGGGAAGTCGATGGCAGAGGGCATCCCATTCGTGTCGATTGGCGATGAGAATATCGACGCTTCTCAGCATCTCTCGAGCTTCTGCGACGCTCAGCATCTCTGCATACTGGCCCGGACACCAGGCGCGTAGTTTTGTCCTGACGAATGCGCCAGCGCAGGCCAGCATCTTTTCAGGCAGATCAGGTGCAATGATCAGGCCGTCGTAATCCTCTGACGCAAAAACAGCCAGATCTCGGTGAAGTCGTTCCAGCCCGGTAGGCCCCGGATAGAAGGCGGTAAACTGGGCCCCGTCTGCATCCGTGAGAATCAGCCCGCGAGCGCAGTCGATGCCGGGTACCTGAATGATGCCGTCCCTGCTGATGCCCAGCCCCAAGACGTGCTGCTCGTAGTCGGGAGCGAAGTTTTCGCCTGCGTAAACCAGGGGCACCGGCTCGTGGCCCAACTGGCGAAGGTTGTAGGCGATATTCATGGCGCAGCCGCCGAAGCCGTGGACCATGGAATCCAGCTTGACGTTGCGCGTTTGAGCGTCCAGGCGGCCGGAAAACCGGCCGATCAGATCATAGGCGAGGGTCCCGCAGATCAGGATGCGAGCCACCCGGGTGCCTCCCTGATTCAGCCTTTCCTTGCCAGCGGGCCGGGCGTCAGCGTTGCAAGGCTGGTCCAGAAAGTGAGCTTGAAGCGTTCCATCAGCGGCAGTCCTGCACCTGCGTTCCAGCGCCGGCGCGCCAGCCGATATCGAGGATGCTGGAAGAGATGAATGCCGACGCTGTCTCTGAAACCGGCGGATACCATGGAGAAACAGATGACTGCCCCCGCAAGGAACAGCACGCCGGGCATGATTGGAATGACCAGCCCGACCATCCCGAGAACCGTGAGGGCGCAACCGCCGACGATCAGTGCAAATCTGCGTAGTAATTTTGCCATTTCTCGCTGTCCGCTCCGTTAACCTGGTTATTGGACTCTGTAGGTCTAAGTTAGTTGGTTAATAATATGCAAAACAAGTGCCAAAGCTAACTTTCTGATTTGCAAATGAAAATACTTTGCTCCAGGTTCCGTTCTGGCCGTGGTCCGCAAATGCTGGCGAATTAGGCCAGGCCCTCGATATCGGATTACAATCTCATCACCCAACTGTCATCCCCAGCGCGTAAGCTGGCGCTGTTGTACGCAGTATGGTTTGGCAGCATGAAAAATTTGGTAGGCAGATGTTTCTCACTGGCGGACGGCCGCTACCGCATCGTCGACGTCCGGCAGTTGGGTGGTGATGCCATGGTCTATGCGGAGCCCCTGCCCTCAGAAGAGGCTTCAGGAGAGACCTTGGAACATGCAGGTGCCAGGCCCGCAGGACGGGCGGCGCCAAATCGAGCCGCCTTTCACTTCGCCGATATCGCAGCGATTCTCGACGCGCCTCGAACGGCTTGACCCCGCTGGGCTCGCTTTCCAAATCTGGCGGGGTTCACGGCACGTTCACGAAAGTTCGCCAACCTCCGGATTGCCAAACTAGCGAAGTCGATGGGATAAACGTGGAACTGGAAGAACTGGCGGAGGCTGAGGTCCTTTTGGACGAGGCCGTAAATTGCGATGGCGGGGCCGACCCCGTACCTGTTTGGGTTGACGCCTACGAAATCTGAGACCCATCACGGTAGGTTCGCGACGCAACTCGCGGCATGTGTCCCTTTCCTCTGATCTAATCTAAGAGCAAAGAAGTCGAACCAGCGCGCCGCGGGCGCAGCCGGGTGCGGCCGCGCGGGTCATCATGGATGTGGCGGCCTTTCTTTCACGGACGGGATGCGACGAGGAGAACATGAAAGATAACAATGGCTTGCAGGAAATTGTGCTGCTGTTTGACGCGGATGGCAGCAAAATTGAGCAGTCGATGTCTTTCAAAGAGTTCGAGGCCCTTACTGCGAATGCCGCAGCGCTACCCGATCTGGCCGCCAGCCTCGTCAAGGCCGCCTACGCGGTAGTGGGAACAGGCCTCGCGGTATGCGGCGTCGTTTTATTTCAATTCCGGATCGATGAGGAAGGGCGGCTGGATGGGTCGTTCAATTTGCCGCTGCGATATCTGGTTCGGCATGCGGGCCTGGGTCCGGAGCTGGACATGCGGCCCTTTCGCCTGGCAAGCCGCAGTCAGTGTCCGGTGCCCTGGCATTCGATGAACCTCTGGGAACCGAAAGGAAAAGGCGACGCGCACCCCGCCAAGCTGGTACAGAAAGCGGTCTGGCGCAACAGCATGGGCCTCAAGCCGGTGCCAGCATCCGAAGAGCTCGAGGCGGATCTGGAGATTGTTTCGAGTCCGTCATCCGGAGAATGGAAGCCGGCTGAAAGGCCAGCGTCGAATGATGCTTCGAAAGGCAAGGTCGGTTCGGTGGCTGAAATGAGGGCGCAAACGGCGCAACATGAGCAGCGCCTTACTGCAACCTTCGGCGAAGAGGGCCGACTCAACCTCAGCGCGCTCGCTCAGCAGCACCGTCAGCAGATTGAAGAGATTGCCGAGCAGCACCGCACCGAAATGAGCGATCTGCAGAAAAACTATCTCGACCAGATCCGCAATTGCCGCACGGAGATTCAGAAGCTCAAGTCTGCGCTGCGCAATGAGCAGGACCGCAGTCGACGTCTCCAGAGTCTGCTCCGCGGCGATGTCTGAGTAGACCTTTCAGGCCGAACCTTTCAGGCCGAACCTTTCAGGCCGAACCTTTCAGGCCGAACCTTTCAGGCCGTCTCAGGTGGTGAGGCTCGCCAGTACGGAACCGATCAGCAGCATCGCGAAGATTACGGTGATTCCGGTGAGAAAACCCACCAGCGCGCCTCTTGCGGTAGAGTGCATGGCACCCCCCTGCTGCTGATGGTAGGCGATTGCCCTGGCCTGAAGAGCGGTGGTGGCCCAGTAGGCGACGCCAGTCTGCAGCGCGATGAAAACCACCCCCAGCAGAGGATCGTTAGGCAGCATTGATGCGAAGCCGATGATGATCAGATAGAGCAGCCCGCCGACGGCTGCGATTCGGTTGGCCAGCGCCGGGTATCCCAGGTTGCGATAGTTGAGCCACAGCATGACAGCGCCTGCTGCCAGAGACCCAAGGGCAGTTCCCACCGCGATGGCGCGAACCGAGTACAGCGGCTCGGCTTTGCCCCGTCGGGCCGCTTCGGGCATCAGTCGCCGCGCGGATCGACGAGAATTTTCACCTCCGAGGGGTGCTCGGCAAGGCGGGCAAAAGCATCGGCCATACCAGTCAGGCTCACGGTGCTGGTGTGCAACTGGCTGACCTTAATGCGACCGTCTTCCACCAGCCCTTTGGCTACCTCGAATTCTTCGTGCAGATAGGCGATGGATGATGCGAGCCTTACCTCTTTGATCAGCCAGGCGGCAGCGTTGATGGTGGCTGGTAGGCTGGGCACGCCGACCAGGGAAACGACGCCGCCGCGGCGCACCAGATCCACAGACTGCTGGATGGTTTGCGGTATGCCTGCACATTCGAACACCACGTCGGCGCCCGTGGGTCCGAAAACGCCGGCGAGCACTTCTGCGGTATTTTCGCTGGTCGGGTCGATCAGCGTGTCGGCGCCCAGTTCCGCGGCCAGCTGCCTTCGGCTGGCTTCGGGCTCTACAAGCGCCACATGGCCGGCCCCTGCGGCGCGGGCCGCTTGCAGAACCAGCAGCCCGATGGGGCCCCCACCCAGCACCACCGCGGCGTCACCCAGACGTATGGCGGTGCGTCGAACGGCGTGCACGGCAACGGTGACGGGTTCCAGGATGGCCGCTTCCTCGTCACTCAGCCGGCTGCCGACCTGATAGAGCCTGGATGCGTCAAATGCGATGGCGGGGGCAAAGCCTCCGTGGGGCGCGGCGAGGGGACCCACGCCTATGGCGCCCGCAAATGCCATCTCGCAGTGCCCCGCATCGCCTCTCTGGCAGGTGGGGCACGAGCCGCACGCGCTGGCAACGCCGATCGCGACGCGGTCGCCTTCCCGGACATTGTCGACGCCGGCACCAAGAGCGCTGACCGAGCCGACCCATTCGTGGCCACAAATGGCCGGGTTGTAGGCCTCACCGGACAGGTAGGCGTGAACGTCGGTGCCGCAGATCCCGCAGTAGCTGATGTCGACGACCGCTTTTCCAGGGTCCGCCTGCGGTGCTGGCATTTCCACCAGATCCACCTTGCGTTCGCCTGTGACAAGACCTACCTGCATAACCGCTTCCTTAGCATTCACACTGAATATGCTCATATAATCGTTCCAATTCGCGATCAAGGCCACCCCTCATGCAGATCGAACTCTTCTCTGATGTGGTATGTCCCTGGTGCTACATCGGCAAACGGCGTCTCGATATCGCCCTTGCGGGAGAGGCAGGGGAGGGCGTGGAAGTGGTGTGGCGGCCGTTTCAGCTCTACCCGCAGCTGCCGGTGCAGGGTATTGACCGTGATCTATTCACGAAGGCCCGATTCGGCGAAAACGCCGATGCTTCTGAAATCTACCGGCGCGTCGTTTCAGAAGCCGAAACGGTTGGCCTGTCTTTGAACTTCGCCGCCGTGAGAAAAATGCCCAATACCCTGTTGGCCCACCGTCTGATGGGCTGGGCGGAAGGTTCAGGGCTTCAACACGAACTGGCCGATGCGCTGTTCCGCAGTTACTTTCAACTGGGCCTGGATGTGGGGGACATCACGGTGCTTGCGGCCGCGGCTGCGGCGGTCGGGCTGGACGGTGAAGCGGCAGCCGCGTATCTAACCAGCGATCTTGGCGCTGCAGAGGTACAGGCGCACCTGGACAGAGGTCACGAGCTCGGGGTCACGGGCGTACCGTTTTTCCTGCTGGCCGGGAAGTTTGCTATCCCTGGCGCCCAGACGCCGGAGGTCATGGGGCAGCTGATCCGTCGCGCCAAAGAGCGCTTCACGCCAGCGGGGTGACCGGCGTCGGGTGGTTGGTCGTTTTCTTTAATCGTTTTTCGGCAGCACCAGCCGAGGGGTAACCGGCTGGCTGAAAACGTGCTTGGCGAAGACGTCGTAAACGTGGCCGCACGCGGCGCAATGTACGACCAGATACCACGGCTGCTTGGTACGGGATTTCTCTTTACTTTCCTTGGACACGATATTGTCCATACCCCGCGTGCCGCAGTCGGGACATTTAGGCTCTGCAATTTCTTTGGGTCGATCGTCGGTCTCAGTCATCGTAACGTCTGATCCATTTCGTGAGACGGCATTCCACCCGCGTGGGTGCCGACTGCTCGTGCCGGCACGCCAGCGACGGTGACGCCGGGTGGAACATCTTCCAGGACCACGCTGCCGGCGCCGACCTTGGCGCCGGCGCCTACCTCGATATTGCCGATGACTTTGCAACCTGCGGCAAGCAGGACGCCGCGACGGATCTTGGG
>JAHEEG010000027.1:0-25443 GCA_024640825.1 Gammaproteobacteria bacterium | reverse complement strand
ATTGCCGCCTGCTTTGCCGGTGCCGCCCAGGGTGACGGAGTGCAGTATGGAGACATCGTCTTCGATGACGGCGGTTTCACCGACCACGATACCGGTCGCGTGATCCAGCATGATGCCGGCACCTATTCTGGCCGCGGGGTGCATATCGACCCCGAGGGTCACGCTGATCTGATTCTGGAAGAATTGGGCCAGGGTTTTTCGGCCCTGGTGCCACAGCCAGTGTGCTATTCGATGGGCCTGAAGCGCGTGAAAGCCTTTGAAAAAAAGAAACGGCGTGGACAGGTCCTCGCAGGCGGGGTCACGCGTATAGCAGGCGATGATGTCCCGGGCGGCCGCGGCCAGTATTTCGGGCTCCGACTCCATGGCCTCATGAATGACATCGCGGATGAGCATTGTCGGCAGCATGGGGTTGTCCAGCTTGCTGGCCAGCCGGAAGCTCAGCGCAGTGTCCAGCGATTTGTGGTTCAGCACCGTGGCGTGAAAGTAGCTGCCGAGAATGGGCTCTCCCGCTGCTTTGCGTTCTGCCTCTTCTCGCATCAGCGACCATAGGCTGGCCTTTTCGGGCAGGCCCGCTTCCTGCCAGGCTCTGGCCAGTTCGGCATCATCTTGGATATCGTGAGCGATGTTCATGGCTCTGGACTCCGGGCTCCAACCTTATCTGTTGGGGACAGGAACCGAGCCTAGTCGGTCGTCGTGGGATTGCAAGCATTGTCCCATGCTGGCTTGCTGTGTACTGTGCTCGCATTCTCGCGAGGCCTGGGGCTCATGAAAGCTGCATTCTCCAACGTCGGGCTGGTCAGCCGCCGGGACAGCCCGGAAATTCTCGACAGCGTCCTGGCCGTCCGTGATTGCCTTGTGCGACAGGGTGTGGCGGTCGTTTTTGAAGACGCCACCGCGCGCATGCTCGACGGCCCGACGACCCAAGAATCTCCGAGGGCTGGACTTGGGGACGATTGTGATCTCATCATCGTGGTTGGTGGCGATGGCAGCCTTCTGGGCGTGGGCCGGGATCTCGCTCATGCGGGCGTGCCCATTCTGGGCATCAATCGGGGTGGGTTGGGATTTCTCGCGGACATCTCTCCTGATCAGATCGACACCCGCCTTCCAGAGGTGCTCGCCGGAGAATTCAGCGTCGAGGATCACTTCCTGCTTGATGCCCGGGTGATGCGTGATGGCGAGGCTGTCGGACAGTCTCCGGCGCTCAACGACGTCGTGGTCCACCTTGGCGGCATGTCCCGGATGATGGATTTCTCGCTGTGGGTCGATGGCCAGTTTGTCTATGATCAGCGCTCCGACGGTCTGATCATCGCGTCGCCGACCGGTTCGACGGCCTATTCCCTCTCCGCTGGTGGGCCCATCATGCACCCGTCGCTGGACGCGATTGTCATCGTGCCGATGTTTCCGCACACGCTGACTTCCCGGCCGCTGGTGGTGCGCGGCCAGTCCGTCATAAAGGTGGGCATTGGCGAAACAGGTGCCGGGGATGCGCAGGCCAGCTGTGACTCGCAGGTGGATTTCGATCTCCGCGCCGGAGACGAGGTGATTATCCATAAATTCAAGACGCCGCTGCGCCTCATCTATCCGCTCGGGCACAGCTTCTTCGAGTCCTGTCGCAGCAAGTTGGACTGGGCCAGTCGTCTGGGCGGGCGGCCGCCGTCCGTTTAAGCGGGCGGGGTGTCCAGATCCTGAAGGACGCCGGCATCCTCGACCGCGACGCGGACTACGCGATTTCCAGCTTTTCGTACCAGGCTTCGGGCACCTTCGTCGCCGTTCAGCGCCGCTAGGCCGGGCAGGTAATCGGCGCCGAATCCGACTGGGTGACCAGGGCGCCCCCGGTAGACCGGCAGGATGATGCCGTCCGCAGCTGCCCGCTGCATCTTCTGCTTCAGATTTTGCAGGGTATCCGGGTGCACCCAGGGCATATCGGCGAGGGCGACGAATAGATAGCCCCACTCCTGCGCCGCGGCAGCGCCAGCAGCCAGGGAACGGCCCATGCCTTCGGCAGCCTCGGCACAGAAAACAAGTTGGACGTGTGAACCCGCCACAGTCGCCCGCACCTCTTCTGCAAGTTCGCCATCCTCAGGGCGCAGCACCACGATCAGCGCCGGGAAAGCCTGGCTGTACAGGGCCACTGAGGCCGCGAGCAGTGAGCTTCCTTCGACGAGGCGATGCCGGCGTTTGTCGCTGCCGAAGCGCCGCGAGAAGCCGGCTGCCAGCAGCACGGCGCCACCCTGTGGGCCTTTGCGGGCGCCGCCGTGCGCGCCACCGTCGTCCGATCCGGGTTTCAAGGGGTGCCGGGTCAGCCCGCCGTGGCGGCCGCCAGGCTTTCCCGGGTTTCAGCGAGCGCGTGCTGACGGATCGCGATGATTTCGGCCATGATGGCGATGGCAATCTCGGGCGGTGTCTTGCTGCCGATGGGTAGTCCTATGGGTGCATGCAGGCGATCGATTTCCCCGGCACTGAGATCCAGCGCCAGCAGCCGTTCCCGGCGGCTCGCCGACGTGCGGGTCGAACCCATGGCCCCCACGTAAAACGCCCGGGTGCGCAGCGCCTCCATCAGCCCCATATCGTCGATGCGCGGGTCGTGGGTCAGGGCGACGATGGCGGAAGCCGGATCGTCGGCAAATTTGCTGACGGCGTCGTCCGGCATGTCGTTGATGAGCATGACGCCGGGCACGCCAAACTCGTTCAGCAGGTGCTCCCGCGGATCACAGACCCGAACCTGGTAGTCCAGCTTTAAAGCGAGCTCCGCCAGGTACTTCGATACCATGCCGGCGCCGATGATGAACAGTTGATGTCTCGGACCGTAGGTGTGAACCAGGGTTTCGCTGTCGGCATCCCAGCGTAGCGGCGCGTGCACATCCTGTTGATGCAGCGACATGCGTCCCGTACCCAGCTCAACGCGTCGCTCGGCATGACGGCGTGCGCTCAGCTGCTCGCGGAGATCGGTAAAGTGCTGCAGCGTCCCCGCCTCCGGAGTCAGCGGTTCGATTGCGATGTGCAGCGACCCGCCGCAGGGCAGGCCGAATTTTTCCGTCTCTTCGGTAGTGACCCCGTACTGAAAATACTGGGCCCGGTTCTTGGCAAGCTCTCCGCCTGTCAGTTTCTCCAGCAGATCGTCCTCCACGCAGCCGCCGGATAGCGAACCGGCGATGCTGCCGTTCTCATTGCAGGCGAACAGAGAGCCTACCGGCCGGGGTGAAGAGCCCCAGGTTTCGATGACGGTCGCCAGCCAGCATCGCCTCCCGTCGCCGAGCCACCGGCATATCGCGCCTAGAACTTCGTCGTCTACTGCTTGCATCTTCTGGGTGAACCCGTGAAAGTGATCGCTGCAGTTTACTACCACTTCCGGCTTCCTTCATGCGTGTCATCGAAACCGCCCTCGACGAGGATCTTTCGTTGTTCTGCCGATATCTATGGCAGCAGCGGGTGCGCCATCGCGTATTCGAAGAGCGGGGGATGCAGGTGGTGGAGCTGGCCGATCCGGCCCAGGCCGATACGGTTCGCCAGGCTTACGAAGCCTTTCGGTCCGGGCGAGTGCAGATACGGGAAGTGGAACCGGAATCGGTCGTTGCGGGTAAAAAGCAGCGCTCGGGATTTGCGCGTGCGCTGACCCGATATCCGGGCCTCAGCCTGCTCATCGGCCTCTCCCTGCTGGTGTTTCCGTTCAGCTTGCCTCTGGCGGAGGGCCGGCTGACCGAGCTGGCTGCCGCTCTTTCCATCATCGATCCGCACGTCGTCAGCGGCGCCGCGGTGATGCCAACCCTGCTCGAGCTGCTTGGAGAACTTCAGGTGTGGCGCTGGTTCACGCCGATTCTGCTGCACTTTTCGGTCCTGCATCTGGCTTTCAACTGCGTCGTGGTCATCGAATTGGGCAGGCGTGTTGAAAGTGTATCCGGCGCGTTGGGGTTCTGGATTCTGGTGCTCGCCATTGGCGGCCTGAGCAACCTCGGCCAGTACGCGTTCGGCGGTGGTCCTCTTTTCGGTGGCCTGTCGGGCGTGGGCTACGGCCTGCTCGGCTACCTGATGGTGAGGAATCGTCTTGCGCCCGAGGTTGGCGCTTTTCAGCTGCCTCGCGGCCTTTCTTTAGGCCTGCTTGTGTTTCTCGTGCTCTTCTCTACCGGTATTACTGAGCCGTTTGGATTGAGCATTGCCAACGCCGCCCACTGGGGCGGGCTGGTGACAGGCGCTTTGGCGGGGTTGATCGTCGGGTGGGGTGCGCCGCGTGGTTGAAGGCGCGCTGGAGAAGATGTCCGCCCAGCCGGGTGGTCCTGCGAGCTACAGCCTGCGCCTGCGTATGACGACATCATCGGCGCCCGACCAGCACGCCCTCGACCTCAATGACCTGCTGGGCCACTTTCTGGATATCGAGTATCTCGGCAGCATCAGCTGCAGCTACTGCGGTCGGGTTAGCAAAAAAAGCTATGCTCAGGGCTACTGTTTTCCCTGCTTTCGCAAGCTCGCCCGATGCGATCTCTGCGTGATGAGCCCCGACCGCTGCCACTACGCGGCGGGGACCTGCAGGGAGCCCGAATGGGGTGAATCTTTCTGCATGCAGCCGCACCTTGTTTATCTCGCCAATTCCAGCGGTCCGAAAGTCGGAATTACCCGCGATGGACAGCAGGTCGGCCGCTGGCTCGATCAGGGTGCCAGCCAGGGACTGGTGATCCTCAGCGCGCCGAGCCGGCATCTGGCCGGTCTTGCGGAGGTAGCCCTGGCCAGGCACATCTCGGATCGTACGGACTGGCGCGCGCTGCTGCGACAGGACGCACCGCCCATCGATCTCCTCGCGCTGCGCCAGCGGCTGCAAGGCCTGGTTCTCGACCTGTCGCCGTCGGTGACCTGGCTCGATGGCGTCGAGCCGGAAGCCCTGAGTTATCCGGTTCTCAGCTATCCCCAGGCGCTCAAGCGCTTCCGGCTAGAGCGTGAGCGCCGGGTGAGCGGCCGGCTGCTGGGTATCAAAGGCCAGTTTCTGCTGTTCGAGAATGGGGTGCTCAACGTCCGCCAGCACACCTCGTTTCACGTCCGCGTACGCTGGGGTGAAGCGCCCTCCGAGCCGGATACCGATGATCAGATGGAGCTTTTCCCAGGATGACGCAAGCAGAAAGACAGCCGATATATCTTAAGGATTATCAATCGCCTGCCTATAAGACGTTAGAGACGTTTTTGAATTTTGATCTGGCGGACGGGATGACCGAGGTTACCGCCAGGCTGCGGGTCGAACGCACCGGAGCCGCCGGCCCGGACGTCCCGCTGCGGCTGGACGGGGAGGACCTCGAGCTGGTTTCTGTCGCGGTCAACGGAGCGTTTCTGAGCAGCAACCAGTACCAGCGCGACGAGAAATCTCTGACGCTTTTCGGGCTGCCCGCGACGGCGGAGATCACTCTGGTCACCCGAATCTACCCGGAGCAGAACACCGCGCTGGAAGGCCTGTACCGCTCCGGCAGCATGTACTGCACCCAATGCGAGGCAGAGGGGTTCCGCCGGATTACCTACTATCAGGATCGGCCGGATGTCCTGTCCCGATTCGCCACCACCCTGGTGGCCGACGGTGAACGCTACCCGGTGATGCTTGCCAACGGCAATCTGGTGGCAGACGAGACCCTGGCTGACGGGCGGCGTTCGGTTACCTGGCATGATCCGTTTCCGAAGCCCAGCTATCTGTTCGCCATGGTCGCTGGAGATCTTGCCGTGCTGGAAGACCAGTTTGTGACCGCCTCCGGGCGGCAGGTGGTTCTGCGCATCTATTCGGAGCCTCACAACATCGGCCAGTGCCGGTTCGCCATGGGCGCGCTTAAGCGCGCCATGGCCTGGGACGAGGCAAAGTTCGGCCGGGAGTACGATCTCGACATCTTCATGATCGTGGCGGTTGAAGACTTCAACATGGGCGCCATGGAAAACAAGGGTCTCAACATCTTTAACACGTCTGCCGTGCTGGCGGCGCCGGATACCGCCACCGATGCCGCCTATCAGCGCGTCGAGGCCATCGTCGCCCACGAGTACTTCCACAACTGGTCCGGCAATCGGGTTACCTGCCGCGATTGGTTTCAGCTGAGCCTCAAAGAGGGGTTTACCGTTTATCGCGATGCGGAGTTCACGTCGGACATGCACGCCCGCCCCGTGAAGCGGATAGAGGATGTGACTCTCCTGAGGTCCGTTCAATTCGCCGAGGATGCGGGTCCCCTTGCCCATCCCGTAAGACCGGACTCGTATATTGAGATCTCGAATTTCTACACGCCGACGGTTTACGAGAAAGGCAGCGAGGTAGTGGGTATGCTGCACGGGCTGCTCGGTCCGGAACTGTTCCGTCAAGGTAGCGATCTGTACTTCGAACGTCATGACGGGACAGCTGCAACAACGGACGACTTTGTGCGGGCCATGGCGGACGTCAGTGGTGAAGATCTCGAGCAGTTTCAGCGCTGGTACGAACAGGCGGGTACGCCGTTGGTCGCTGTGCGCTCGAGTTTCGAAGAAGCCGACCGCGGCGGTGAGCTGCGACTAATACTCTCACAGAGCTGCCCGCCAACGCCCGGACAGGCTGACAAGGCCCCGTTCCACATGCCTATCCAGATCGGGTTGCTGGACGATAAGGGAGACGAGCTGGTGAGTCCGCGCCTGTCTATCGACAGTGACGAGCCCGTGCAGATCCGAACCGACCCGGAGACCGGCGTTTCGAATCTGCTCCTTCAGCTGCGCTCGGCCCGGGCGGAACTGGTCGTCAGCGGGCTGGATCAGCGTCCGGTGGTCAGCTTTCTGCGCGGCTTTTCGGCGCCGGTTCGGGTGGACTACCCCCGCGACCACGACGAGCTGGCGTTTCTTGCCCTGCACGACAGTGACGGCTTTGCTCGCTGGGATGCGCTGCAGACCCTGGTGGTCGCCGAGATCCAGCGGCTGCATGAAGCTTCGGGTCCTTCCGATCGGATAGTCGCGCTGTTTGGCTCGCTGGTCGAGAGCGCGCTGGCTAGCACGGAAGAGGCGGGCATTTGCGGCCTGCTGGCGACCATGTTTACGCTGCCGGACGAAAATTACCTGTTCGAGCAGCTGAGTACGGTGGATGTCGACGCGGTCTGTAATGCCAGTGATCGGCTGCGGGAGCAGCTGGCCCGGGCCCATGCGGAAAGCTGGCTGGCACTCTACGAGCGGAATCGGCCGCTGGGGGCGTTCAAGCCCGCACCGCTGGACATGGCCCGGCGCAGTCTCAAGCACGCAGCGCTGACCTTCGTCGCCAGTGCCGCAGAGGCTGAGGCAGCGGAGTCGCTGCTTGGCGATCATTACGACGCTGCGGATAACCTGACCGACCGCCGCGGCGCGCTGGTTCAAATTACTCGCCTGGCGCACATCGGCGACGAATTCCGTCAGCGCGTTCTGAACGATTTCTTTGCGCGCTGGCAGGACGAATCGCTGGTCGTCAATCTCTGGTTTGCGCTGCAGGCGGCCAGCCCTCTGTCCGGCGTGGAGCAGCTGCGGGAACTGGCGACGCATCCGGCTTTCGACGCGCACAATCCGAACAAGCTGCGGGCGCTCTATGGCAGCTTTGCCAACCAGAACCACCGCAATTTCCATAATCTCGATGGCTCGGGCTATCGGTTTCTGGCAGACGCAGTAATTGATCTGGACTGGGCGAACCCGCAAGTAGCCGCGCGCTTGACCACGCCGCTCACCCGATGGCGTCGCTACCAGCCGGACCGCCAGCGCCTCATGCGGGCGGAGCTAGAGCGAATTGCCGGCGGTGACCAGCTGTCTGCAGACCTGTTCGAGGTCGTCACCAAGAGCCTGGCTTGAAACGCTGGTCCCAGCAGGCGGATTCAACGTGCAAGCCCTGAAGTCGGCGGCTCGGCTGCGACCCCTGGTACCTGGGCGCAACTCTGCCGGCATCCTTAGTAGACAACGCCTGCCAGTGACTGACGCAATCCGTCGAGCTCCGCCTGCTTGTCATCTAGCTCGTCCAGTAGGGCCGGAATATCGTGTTGCAGACGGTGTCGCTCTTCGGTCAACCGATGGGTGTGTGCCGCCAGCTCGATGCGATCGGCTGGGGTAAGCAGTGGGTCGAGCTGATGGGTCGCGCTGGATACGATCTCGGCTTTCACCGCCTCCAGGCGTTGCTCGCTCTGGGCAATGGCTCGCTCGATGTTGGCGACTTCCACTCGAAGCAGGTAGAGCTTGCGCCCCTCGCGGTATGCTGTGGTGAACGTTGTTTGCATCTCGCCAGGGCAGACGTTGTTGTGACCTCGGCCAAGCTCGCCGATCTCAAAGGCATTGTTGGGTTGGCAGTACTCGCGTATTCCTTCGTTCCAACCTGCCATGTAGCCGCTGCGATCCGGGATGATGCCGTGTTCCACACAGGCGTCCTGATGCTTGAGCAGTTGGCTGCTGCGCAGGCCGTTGACGCCGTCGCGGTATCCGAGCGTCTGCCAGTCGCTGGCAATGCACTGATTCTGGCTGACGGACGCGCCGCCGGCGCAACCCGAAAGAATGATCAGGCCGATGCTGAAGACGATTGGGGATAATGGCGTACGCATGCGGACCTCCGTAATCCTTGCGGAACCTGGTCTCGCATGACCTTAGGCGATGGCGACCCCGCAGAACGGAACCGCTTCACAGAATTGGCGTTGCCTGCCACTCGAAAGAAACCCGCGATTGACAGTCTGGTCGAAGATCAGACAAACCGAGGTCTCTACTGGCTGGGTGGCAAGCGAGCAGCCAGACTTTCCCCAGCCTCGTCGACAGCCTCATCGACCCATATTTGTTGTAGTCGGCGATGATTGCCTCAGCTCGAGCTCAGCTCCTCCTCGACGAACTGCAGGCGGTCCTGGCCGAAGAACATTTCCTCGTCGACTTCGTTGTGAACAAAAAAAGTCGGTGCGCCGAAGGCGCCACGATCCGCGGCTTCCTGAGTGTTGTTCTTCAGCATGCCCTTCACCTCGTCCGAGGTGATTGCTTGCAGATAGCGATCCGCGTCGAGGCCGGCGTTCGTCAGGATGTCCCTGAGCACGTCGAGATCCGCGAGATCCCGGCCGTCCACAAACATGGCCGGATAGGCCTCGGCCATAAGTTGCTCAACTACGCCTTCCCGTTCAGCCAGTGCCGCTGCCCGACCGGCGGGAAGAATGTTGATGAACCCGTGGGGGTTGGGATTCAAAATGACGCCGTATCTGCGCGCGTACCGCTGCAGATCGCGCATCACCCACTTGCCTTTGTTGGGGACCATGATGGGCGAGCGGTTGCCGGTCAGCTCGTGCAGGCCGATGGTGAACATCGGTCGCCACACGGCCGTGGCGCCGGTGCGCGCCAGAATGCCTGGCATCTGGGTCCAAGCCAGATAGCTCGGTGGGCTCAGAAAATCGAAGAAGATTTCGACGGTTTTGCTCATAGGGTTGCTCGTTTACCAGGGTTCCAGCCACGGTCTCAATTGCGTTTCGTGCAGCCAGGCGCTGCGCGGCTGGCAGTGTACGGTCCAGTAGGTTTCGGCGATATCGTCCGGTGATAGCACGCCGTCGGCTGGCCGCTCCTCGAACACCCTGGGCATCATGCGGCGAATCAGCGGCGTGTCGATGGGTCCATCGATGATGATGTGGGCCACGTGGATATTTTTCGGAAACAGCTCTCTCGCCATGCTTTCGGACAGCGCGCGCAGTGCGTGCTTCGATCCAGCGAATGCTGCCAATCCGGCTTTGCCTCGCAGGGCCGAGGTTGCCCCTGTGAACAGAATCGTCCCCCGGCCCCGTTCGACCATGCGTTTTGAGACCTCGCGGCCCATCAGGAAAGCGCCGAACGTGTTGATTCGCCAGACACGCTCGTAGGTGTCGGCGGGAAACTCGGTGATGCTGTGAGTTGCACCAACGGCAGCGTTGTAGCAGGCAACCTCGATAGGCCCCACCTCGTTTTCAATGCGCTCTACCAGGGCCACCAACTCGTTCTCCTGCGTGGCGTCACAGCTGTAGCCGAAGGCTTTGCCGCCCGCGTTTTCGATTTCTTCGATCAGCGGGGCGAGCTTTTCCCCCTGGCGGCGCGCCATGCAGGCGATGTAGCCCTCGCGGGCGAAACGCTTGGCGACCGATCCGCCGGTCGCGACACCGGCGCCGATCACCAGGACCACTTTTTTGCTGTTCTCTGTCACGTTGGTTCCTGGCTGGTTTTGGGTAGCACGAGGTAGACGTCGAGCGCATACCGGAAGCAAACGCCCTCTAACATGCCGCTCGTCTTGCGTATCGACGCCGAGGTCGTTGGCTCAATACCTGACAGTACCGCAGCGCTGCGAGCTAGGATAGATTGGTGAGTCGCAATTTCTGCGGCGGATGAATGCAACCACAGTTTCATCGGCCGCCACGGCCCGCCTCCCTGAAGGATACTTATTACGACCTTTACGGGATTGGCGGTGCGGAACGGCGCTAGGAATACAGCTCCGGCAGCGGGTCGTCAGGGGCGCGGCGGGCGTCAGAGTCAAGGGCTTCAACGGCGGCGAGCAGGTCCTTGCCGGTAGTGCCGTCCGCCTGGCTGGCGCTCGATCTGCCGTACAGGCCGGCGTTCAGGGCATCCAGCACGGCGCCGTGACCGGCGGCTCGGAATCGCGCCGTTGCCCGGCCGGGCGGTAATTGGTACGCGCTGCACAGATATGCCAGCAGCTCGCGATGCATGGCGCTGGCGTCATTGCTCCGGCAGGCGGCGCGCAGCGTCCGGCGACGGGCCCTGAGGCTCGCCGACCCCTCTTCGGAAAGTCGTCCGGAAGGCAGTCCTGCGAGGGTGTCTTTGCTGCCTTGACGGGCCTGGCTGGCACCGTGTTTCAAATGCCGGGCCGTCAAAAACCAGCCCATAAAACCGATGACGGCAAGCGCGGCGAACAGTGCGGCGACCGCCCAGGCCGGCCGCTGTGGGCTCTCCGGGCCGGCGCCCGCCAGCCCGGTGTCCTCCTCGCTTTTTGCTGTGCCTGGAGAGGGTTCCTCGACCCGGGCCTCTGCTCCGGTCGCCTCCGCGCCCGGTTGTTCCTGCGATCCCGACAGCCCGCTGCCGCCGGGCACACCGCTGATGCCCAGCAATCGGCTGGGTGCCTCGGCAGTCCGGACCCGTCTGTTGGCGACGTCCCACCAGGTGATCGAGACCTTTGGTATCTGCGCGGCGCCAGGTTGGGTGGGTACCAGCGCATAGCTCTGGCGCCGAAGTCCGACCACGCTGGAACCCGAGGTGTCGTCCTGCAGATACGGAGGCTCGGGATACTCGCGCAACGAGGCTGCGGCGAGTTCTGATTTCACGACAGGAATGGCCGAGGCTACATTGCCTGTTACCCGGATCTCTAAATCTCGAGAGACCGGCTCACCAACGGAAACGCGGCCGTTGTCCGGGCTCCACTGGTCCGTTATGGTCACCGCGGTCGCGGGCAGCCAGGGCTGATCTGCGGGGTATTCCCGGGGTACGGGCAGAACTTCCAGCTTCAGCTCGTCGGTACTGACCCGGACACCGGAACGACGCATTCGGCCGTTGCTTTCCAGACGCACGCTGCTGGTAACGGCGATGCTGGGAATTGTAAGGGTACCGCTCTGCTCTGGCAGGATGGCAAACTTCTGCTCAATCACGCCGTACCGCTGGCCATCCAGGAATGTAGTGGACGATCGCGTGTCTCCCAGCGCCCTTACCACCGCATTCGCTACCTCGGGTATGCCGGGTAGATCGCTGTAGATCTGCGCGCCGCTGGAGTAGAAAAGCCGGCGGGTGAGCACCGTTTCCGCCTGCACGTAGACGGGGTTGGTGGAGAGCTCCGTCTCGAAGTAAACCATGCGGTCGATGGCATCCCGCACCTGAGACTCCACGGGCCGCACGGTCAGCTGCAGCGGCCCGGTCGATTCGGTGCCTATGCGCACGGGGGGAACGGTGAGCGTACCGGCCCGTCTGGGTCGCAGGCTTATCTGGTACTCGACCCAGGCTTCCACCTGGCCGTTGACCGCCCGATACTGGCTGGCACTTTGCGTGCCGAGCACGTCGAAGTCTTCTTCCAGCGAGGACAGCTCCAGCGCTTGGGTCTGGTTCGAGCCGGTGGCCCTGATTGTCAGGCGCGCGGTACCTAACTCGTCAATGACCTTCGGCTCCACGCTCGCTCTCAATTCGGCGTCGGCGGGCGGCGGCACAAGACCGCAGACCAGCAGTACGGCCAGGAATGCTTGCAGACGCCCGCGCGGAAAGTGCCCGCAGGCTTGCCAGCATCCGCCGCTCACCAGATCTTCTCCGAATCCCGGGTACGGTACTCACCGCGGCGCAAACGCTGGTTGGTCTCGTATTGAAATTTCCGACGCAGCAGGCCGCCGGGATCGTCGGGTACCCGGCGCAGCCACTGCTCCATGGCATCCTGGCGCTCGTCACGACTGGCCTCGGTCTCCTGCGCTTCCGGCTGCGCCTCATCGCTTGCCGTTTGCTCCGATTCTGTCGGTTGCTGATCCGTGTCCTGTTCCTGCTGGTCCCGCTGTCCGGGCTGCTGATCGTTCTGCTCCTGCTGGGCGGAGCCTTCACCCTGGGACTGACTGTCGTCTTCGGGGTTGCTCTGGCCCTGTTCCTGTTGGCGGTCGCTCTGCTGCTGGTCGGATTGCTGCTGCTCCAGAAGCTTCTCGACCAGCGCCTTGTTGAAGGCGGCGTCATCGTGATCCGGATTCTCGGCAAGCACGGTTTCGTAAGCCCCGATGGCGGCCCCGTACTCGCCCAGGCGCGCCAGCGCGTTGCCGAGGTTGTAGACGCCGGTGACATCGCTGCGGCCGCTGAATCCGGCGGCGGCGGCGGGGTAGTCGCCGCTTCGATACAGCGCAGCCGCGTGCCAGTCCGGATCTTCGAAGAGGGCGGCTGCCGTCTCCGGTTCGCCTTCCCGCATAGCCTCGAATGCCTGCTGATCTCTGCGCTCCCAAAGATTGCTCCAGAAGCCGGCGTGGGCGGGCGGCGCCGCGATCGTCAGCAGCAGGGCACCTGGCACCAGCAGCATGGGCAGCAGCACCAGCGTGCCGCGCCGGAAACCGGCCAGGACGAGCGGGATGAGCAGCACGCAGACCCAGAAACCCTGATCGGCCCAGGTGTCGAACTCGCGATCGACTGCTATGGTTTCATCGTTGCTCGGTAACGGCGTCGCCAGCAGGTCGTTGATGTCGCCGTCGTCGAGCGTCAGCTGGCGATAGCGGCCGTAACAGATTTCTGCGATGTTCTCGAGCCGTTGCGAATCGAGCCTTGCCACAATGCGCTGCCCGTCCTGGCTGCGCAGCACCTCTCCCGGCTGATTCACGAAATCCAGGGGAATCGGCGCGCCGGCATCCGTGCCCACCCCCAGGATCGACAGTGGGAAATCCGGATCGCGCCGCTCCGTGGCGTCGCTCATCCGGTCGACGCCGTCGGTAACCAGCAGCATTCGTCCCTGAGAAACTCGTGAGTTGGCGAGCAGCTGCCGGGCGATGTCCAGCGCTCCCGCCAGGTTGCTGCCCAGCACCGGCATCATTTCGGGACTCAGTGCGGAAAGTAGATTCTCTATGGTCCTGGTGTCGTCGGTGAGAGGAACGACGGCGTGAGCGTCACCCGCGTAGACCACCAGCGCTGTAAAGCCTTCTTTTCTCAGCCGCAGTATGTCGGTGACTTTCTGCCGCGCGCGGACCAGACGGGATGGCACGACGTCTTCGGCAATCATCGACAGTGACAGATCGAGAATGATCACCATGGCGTCCCCACGCTGTTCTACCGGTTGCGGCAGTCGCTCCCAGCTTGGACCTGCAAGACCCAGGGCTGCCAGGATCAGCGCTGCGCACGCGATCCAGGGCAGGCGATTGGTGCTGATCTGTCCCGCGGGTTCTAGAAGCACGGCGAGCAGTTCTGGCGCGACGCTGTCTTCCCAGTGACTGCCTCTGACGCGGCGCCGCGCCCAGTAGGCTGCGAGCAGCACGGCCGCGACGATGCCCAGCAGCCACCAGGGTCGCACGAAGTGAAACGGCTCAAGCATGGTGCCTTTGCCTCAGATCCAGAGCGACCAGCAGGCACGCCAACAGCCAGGCTGCACCAAGAGGCCAGTAGTAAAGCGACGTGATTGGCCTGTAGGTTTCTGCCTCCTGCTCGATGGGCTCAAGCGCGTCGATCAGGTCATAAATTTCCGCCAGCTGCCGCGTGTTGGTTGCGCGGAAATAGCGGCCCCCGGTCTCGGCAGCGATGGCCTGCAAGGTGTCCTCGTCCAGCTCCGCAGACGGGTTGATCATGGTGGAGGCGAAGGCGCCGAATATGCTGCGCATCCGCATGGACTCGGCACCCACACCGATGCTGTAGATGGTGATGCCTTCCTCGCCGGCCAGCTGCGCCGCCTTGTCCGGCTCGACCTCGCCAACATTGTTGGCGCCATCGGTCAGCAGAATCAACACCCGCTCGCCGGCTGGACGCTGGCGCAGACGTTTCACGGCGAGCCCAATAGCGTCGCCTATGGCCGTCTTGCCGCCTGCGATACCTACGGGCGCTTCCGTGAGCAGACGATTCACGCTGGCCAGGTCGAATGTCAGCGGCGCCTGGAGATAGGCGTTGGTGCCGAACAGGATCAGGCCTACCCGGTCACCCTGGCGCTGCTCGACAAAGTCGCCGACCACATTTTTGACGACGGTCAGGCGATTGACGAGCTGACTGCCCAGCTCCATGTCTTCGGTACCCATGCTGCCGGATATGTCCACGGCGAGCATCAGGTCACGTCCCGTCGTCGGGAGCGCGACCGGTTCGCCGGTCCACTGCGGGCGCGCTGTGGCGGTGATCAGAGCCAGCCAGATCAACCACAGCAGTAGTAGCCGCCAGGCGTAGCGATTTTTAATTTCGCTGCGCCCACCGACGTCATCGTCCTGAAAGCTGGCGACATCCGGCACGGTGAGAGCTGCCTGCTGCGGTTGCCCGGCGCCGCGCAGCAGGCGGACCAGCAGCGGCAGCGGCATTAGCAACAGCGCGAAAGGCCACAGCAGCTCGATCATGAACCTTCCCGGGGTGACCCGGAGACCAGGTCTCGCTGGTTCAGGAGTCGGGTAATCAAGGCGTGAAGCCCATCCACATCAATGTCGGCTTCCGGCTCGAAGCGTCTGTTTCCCAGGCTCACTCCAGGACCTTCGGAGAACCCTGTGTCCCCAAGATACTCGTCCAGCATGTTCAGCCAGGCTGCGTCGCTCGCGCGTCGTGCCGCGTCCACACCCAGGCCGTGGATCAACAGACGCTTGAGCAGCGCGTTGCTGGCGTTGGCGTACGCGTTGGGGGACAGCTTTCCGGCGCGGCAGTCTGTATAGATCTCCTCGTACAGCTGCACAGCCCGGCGCAACGGACGCCGCCGTCGGTGCGTGCGGATGGCCCGTTGCGCAATGAAGCCGACAGCCGCGAGGATCAGCAGGGCGAGCAACCACCAGCCCGGTGCGGGAGGCCACCAGGCTGGTTCCGTGGGCAGGTGGATGTCGCGCAGCTGGGCGAGAGCGTCGGGCTGCATCTACAGCCACCCCACGGATTGCTGGATGTTCTCATCGGTCGCGAGCAGCCCGGGCTGCACGGCGCAATCTCTGCACAAAGATTCGAAATCTGCCTGCTGCCGGCTGAACCGCTGCTCGTAGTGGGCGCGGAGCCGCTGGCTGCCGGCATCGAACTGCCAACGGCTGTGGCCGTCGGTGACCGTGTAGCGATCGGCAGGGGGCAGCCGCCGCTCCAGCGGGTCGTAAACGCGGACTGCGATGACCTCGTTGTGACGGGACAGCGCACGAAAAGTATCGCGCCAGTGGTTGCCCAAAGGATTGAAATCGCTGATCACGTAAATGCGGTGGTTGCTGCGGGCAAGTCGCCGAACCCGCAGCAGCGCTTCCTGAATATGTTTGCGGTCGGGCAGTGCCGTGCCGCGCTCGAGCGCGTTGTTGAGGCGTACCAGATCTCCCAGCAGCCGTGCCAGCTGCTTGAGGTTGCGATAGGGTTTGTGGATGGCGATCTCCTGATTGCCTATGACAATCCCGCCTACGCGATCGTTGTGCTGGATTGCCCGCCATGCCGCCAGCCCCGCGAACTCGGCAGCGGCAACGGACTTCAGTCGAACGCGGCTGCCGAAGAACATGGACTGACTCTGATCCACTACCACGAGCGTCAACCGCTCCCGTTCCTCGCGGAAAACTTTCGTGTGCGGCTTGTTTTTCCTCGCGGTTACGCGCCAGTCGATGGTTCGGATGTCGTCTCCGGGCTGATAGGCGCGAACCTCGGAGAAGTCGATGCCCCGGCCGCGCTGTTTAGACAGCCGGGTACCGCCGCGGGCACTCACTACCGATGGCGCGGTCAGGGGCTCGGTGAGCGGCCGGTAACGCAGCGCCAGAAGGTCTTGCAGTTGAACATAAGGCCCGGTAAGGATCTTTTCAGCCACGGGCGCCCTCAGGGTACCGGCACCAGATCCAGCAGCGTGTCCACAACCTGGTCGCTGGAGACACCCTGTGCCTCGGCATCGAAGGTCAGAATCAGTCGATGGCGCAGCACATCATGTGCGACTGCCTGGACGTCGTCCGGAGTCACGAAGTCCCTTCCGGACAACCATGCCAGCGCTCTGGCGCACTGATCCAGCGCAATGGTGCCGCGGGGGCTAGCGCCATACTCGAGCCAGGGGGCGAGGTCGCCACGGGCCTCCCGGGTCGCCATCACCAGCGCCACCAGATAACGTTCGACCGGCTCTGCCATGTAGATCTGCAGGATCTCCCGGCGGGCCGCGAATACGTCGTCCTGGGTCAGGCGATAAGGTGGCGTGGCCGCCTGTTCTCGAATTCCCGACTCCCGTCGAACCAGGTGCAGGATTTCAGTTTCCGCCTGCTCGGTCGGATAACGCACGCGGATGTGCATGAGAAACCGGTCGAGTTGGGCTTCAGGCAGCGGGTAGGTGCCTTCCTGCTCGATGGGGTTCTGGGTTGCCATGACGAGAAACAGGTCCGGCAGCGGGAATGTCTCGCGCCCTACGCTCACCTGGTGTTCCGCCATCGCTTCGAGGAGCGCCGACTGTACCTTTGCTGGTGCCCGGTTCACCTCGTCGGCCAGCAGCAGATTGTGAAACACGGGTCCCGGCTGGAATTTGAAGGATCCGTCTTCGGGACGAAAGATTTCGGTTCCCGTGATGTCGCTGGGCAGCAGGTCCGGTGTGAACTGAATGCGGTGAAAGTCCCCATCCACGGCGCTGGCAAGCTCCTTGATAGCTCGGGTCTTGGCCAGACCGGGTGCGCCCTCGACCAGCAGGTGTCCGCCGCACAGAAGCGCCATCATGAGGCGCTCGAGCAACGCTTCCTGGCCGATGATCCTCTGTTTGAGCCAGTCGGTGACCGTGCCGACCTTGTCCTGCTGAATGCTCTCTGCTGCGTTCATGGGTTTCTGCTTTCCCGTTCTTTTCCGTTGCTGGCGACCTTTCGGGAAGCCCTGCGGGAGCCCTGACGGAAGCCGACGTCGACGTTTGGAGGGGCGCTATTGTAGCCGCCCTTTTGTGTCGGCGGGGAGGGGAAATACAGGGCTGTTCGAGGTGCCAGCGTGCCTGTCGTCGTTGACTATCCACGCTTCGACCGCCCGAAGAGCGAATCGTGCACCTGTACATCGTGGATTTGAGCATCTCCTCCGCAGAATTGCCTCGTCGCTTTCGAGGCAGCGCCAGCAGCGTCTCGGCGCGGGACGGCAATGGCCGACGACTGCGGTTCCCGGCGCTCGCACTGCCGCACAGTCGCGACTCGCGTCCCACTGCTGCTCTCCATTACACTCCAGGCGCATGTATCCGCTGCTCCGCTCGCTGCTTTTCTTGCTGGACGCCGAAACCTCCCACGAGGTGACCATGGCCGCGCTGCGCCTCTATGGCGCGCTACCCGCCTTTCAGCCTGGCCTCCCGCCGGGCACGAGTCGAGCGGCGGGTGAAGCGACACGTCAGGTCATGGGAATGAGTTTCGCCCACCCCGTCGGCCTTGCTGCGGGGCTGGATAAGGATGCCCGCGCGGTGGAGGGGCTTGCGCGGCTGGGCTTCTCTTTTGTCGAAGTGGGTACCGTGACCCCGAAACCTCAGCCAGGCAATCCGCGTCCGCGTCTGTTCCGCGTGCCCGAAGCGTCAGCGCTGATCAATCGCATGGGCTTCAACAACCTTGGCATGGTCGAGATGTCGAGGAGGCTGGAGGCGCTGCGGCGCCGTGATCGTCTGGGCAGCACCCGGGTAGGCATCAACGTGGGCAAGAACAAGGACACGCCTCTGGACGTCGCGTCCCAGGACTACACAGCCTGCATGAAGACCCTTTACCCCTACGCCGACTATCTGACGCTGAATCTGTCATCGCCCAACACGCCCGGCCTGCGCACGCTGCAGTCGGGCGATGCGCTTGCGGCGCTGCTCGAACGGATCAAGGATTGCCAGGCAAAGCTGGCCACGCAGCACGGACGGCGGGTACCCGTGCTGCTGAAGGTTGCCCCTGATCTGGCAGGGGAAGACCTGGAGATCATCGCCCGTCAGCTGGTAGCGTTCGAGATTGACGGCATTATCGCGACCAACACCACAATCTCGCGCCCGGGTCTGCAATCCCACCCACTGGCCGGTCAGGCAGGCGGGCTCAGCGGCAGCCCGCTGCTGCCTCTTGCGCTGGATGTGGTGGGGCAGCTGCGGCAACTGCTGGGACCGGACGTACCGGTAATCGGCGTCGGCGGCATCATGAACGCTGAGGACGGTCGCGCCATGCTGGCACGAGGTGCCGACCTGCTGCAGATTTACACCGGTCTAATCTATCGCGGACCGGCGCTGGTGCGCGCTCTGAGCCGGCTTCCGCCGGAAGGTGGCCATGCCGAGAAAGTTTCAGTAGATTCTTAAACAGCTAAAAACTAACTACAGAGAATGGGGCGACGTCGGTCAGGTTTAGCGACCGATTTTTTTCGCGGTAGGCTTAGCGCTTTTTTTGCCACTGGGTTTGTGAGAGGGGAAGGGGATGAGAGCGGAAATGAAAAGAGTTGTTCTCGGTGCAGCGGCCTTGTCGCTGTCGGCGACAGCGCTAGCAGACGATGGTTTGAGCGCCGGCAATACCGCGTGGATTCTTACGTCGACGGCGCTGGTGCTGTTCATGACCCTGCCGGGTCTGTCGCTGTTTTACGGTGGCCTCGTTCGCAGCAAGAACGTGCTCAGCATCCTCATGCAGTGCTTTGTCATCACCTGTATGGTATCCGTGCTCTGGCTCGTCGTCGGTTACAGCCTCGCATTTGGGGATGGTAACGGGCTCATCGGCGGTTTCGGTAAAGTACTTTTCAATGGCGTCACGGAAGGCTCGATGTCCGGCGACATTCCGGAAACCGCCTTCTCGATCTTCCAGCTTACGTTCGCCATCATCACGCCGGCGCTCGTGGTTGGCGGGTTTGCGGAGCGGATGCGATTTTCCGCGGTACTCATCTTCAGCGCGCTCTGGCTGCTGCTGGTTTATGCGCCGGTCTGCCACTGGGTCTGGGGTGGCGGCTGGCTGGGTGAGTTGGGGCTGATGGATTTTGCCGGCGGTACTGTGGTCCATGTCACCGCGGGAACGGCTGCCCTGGTCGCGGCGCTGATGCTGGGCAATCGGCGAGGGTTTCCCCAGACGGCAATGATGCCGCACAACATGACACTTACCGTGGCAGGGGCAGGCATGCTCTGGGTAGGCTGGTTCGGCTTCAACGGCGGCAGCGCGCTCGCGGCTAACGGCGACGCCGCCATGGCCATGTTCGTCACGCACATTTCCGCTTCCGCCGGGGCCTTCACCTGGCTGGTGGCTGAATGGATCCGGTTCGGTAAGCCCAGCGCTCTGGGCGCGGTTACCGGCATGGTCGCGGGTCTCGGCACCATTACGCCCGCTTCCGGCTTCGTCGGTCCGGCAGGTGCCCTGGTCATCGGTATTCTGGCGGGCGTGATCTGTTTCATGGCCACCAACTATCTCAAGCGAAGGCTTCACGTAGACGACTCGCTGGACGTGTTTCCCGTCCATGGCGTCGGCGGCATATTGGGTACTCTGCTTACCGGGATATTTGCCAGCAACGCGCTGGGTGTTTTCAGCGGCCAGCACGACATCAATATTGGCAGTCAACTTTCTATTCAGGCCATTGGCGTTGTCGCCACGCTGGCTTACACCGCCGTGGTTACCGCAGGACTGCTGTTCGTCACCAACCTGCTGGTTGGGAATCGAGTCAGCGACGAGCAGGAAGTGGAAGGGCTGGATATCGCCTCCCACAACGAGCGCGGTTACGACCTCTGACAGCAGGGCTTCTTAATCGGGGAGGACGCCCCGCTGGCGAGCGCTTTCCACCAACCCGGCAACGAGATCCGCGAAAGTCGTGCCGGCGGCAGCGGCGCCGTCGGGAAACAGGCTGGTCTGGGTCATGCCGGGGAGCGTGTTGACTTCCAGCAGGAACACTTCGTCGTTGTCGGTCATTAAAAAGTCCGCCCGGGACAGGTCCCTTAGACTCAAGGCGCGATGGGCCGTCAGTGCGATGGTCTGCAGCTTCTTGCTTAGAGCTTCCGGTACGGGAGCGGGAATCAGGTGTTCGCTCTTGCCGGCGGTGTAGCGGTTGCCGTAGTCGTACCACTCGTCCGTTGCGGTGCGGATCTCGATGACAGGCAGGGCGCGCGGGTCGTGCCCGTGTAGATCCAGCACGCCCACGGTAAGCTCCCTGCCGGGAATGAATGGCTCGACCAGAACCCCGTGGCCGTAGGCGAGTGCGCTCGTCACGGCCGCCTGCAGATCGCCGCCGTTTGCCAGTCGGGTTACACCGAGCGCGGAACCCTGCCGCAGCGGCTTGATCACCACGCGATTGCCGAGCCGATCGCGGATATGCGCGGCGGCCTCGACGAGGTTGCTGTCCGGTTCCACCACGACCTCGTCGGCGACTGGCAGGCTGTGACGCCGGAACACGGCCTTGGCCAGACTCTTGTCCATGGCCACCGCGCTGCCGTGCACGCCGCTGCCCACATAGGGGAATCCCAGCAGCTCCAGAAATCCCTGCACGGTACCGTCTTCTCCGGGAGGCCCGTGTAACGCCGGGAACACGACGTCCGGTTGCAGCGTCAGGAGACGAGCCGCGCAGCCGTCGTCCAGCTCGATAAGCGTGACCCGGTGACCGGCGTCCTCCAGACCCTTGCCAACTTCGCCTGCGGAAACCCGGGAAACCTCCGCTTCCGCAGACAGACCGCCCATCAGCACGGCGACGTTCAGGTCGGAAATGGTCACAGGTTGCTTATCTCCAGTTCGGGCAAATCTTCGGACGTTGCGATGGCGAACACGCGACAGTAGAAAGCGTACTCCGAAGCCAACGCTCGCTCTACATTCGTGGCCTGGCGAAAACCATGCCCCTCGCCGGCGAACTCCACGTACGCAACCGGCAGGCCTTTGCGGTTCAGCGCCGAGACCATGGTGCGAGCCTGATTCGGCGGGACCACGCGGTCATCGGTGCCCTGGAAAAAGATGACCGGACAGCCCAGGTTGTCCACGTGGTTAATGGGAGAACGCGTCTGCAGATTCTCAGGGGCACCTATCAGCCGCTGCAGATAGCGGGACTCGAACTTGTGGGTGTCCCGCGCCAGGGCGGCAAGATCGCCGATTCCGTAGTGGCTGGCACCGGCGCTGAAGACGCGGCTGCGGGTCAAGGCACACAGCGTCGTGAACCCGCCCGCGCTGCCACCACGGATGGCCACCCGCCGGCTGTCCGCAAGCCCCTGGCCGATGGCCCAGTTCACTCCGTCCTCGCAATCGGTGACGTCGATAACGCCCCATTGCCCGTCCAGAGCCTCTCGGTACCCCCGCCCGTAGCCGGAGCTGCCCCGATAATCTACGTCGAGGACGGCAAAACCGCGGCTGGTGAAATACTGGATACGCAGATTAAGTGCCGGACTGGCTGCCGCGGTTGGCCCACCATGGGTCATGACGACGAGGGGCGGTTTCTCATCGGCAGGCGCACTGACTTCCGGATGTGCGGGCGCGTAGTAGTAGGCGAACGCCCGCCTGCCATCCCGGGTAGGAAAACTCACCGGCTCGGCTTTCGAGAGGGTGATATTGCCGAGGTCCGGTGCCTGCGCCCGCGCCAGCCTGACGGAGCCTTCCGATGAAAACGAATGGCGGATGACTTCCGGCGGGCCATCGTCTCGGCCGCCGATAAAGCAGGGTGTTCGCTCGCTGGCACACAGGTACTGGTGTTCAACCCAGTTGCCCGCCAGCGGCGAGGCGAAACCCTGACGAATATCCAAGAGGAGCAGCTCCGAACGCTGATCCTGATGGCGGGCGGCGACCAGCAGGTTTTCGTCCAGGGCAACCCAGCTGGACATGCCGAACACCCAGGGCGGTTGGGCATAGTCGGCGGCGTCGCGGTAAACGCACTCGATGCCGCTGTCATCAAAACGATACAGGTTCCAGTAGCCGCTGGCATCGCTGATGAAAATCAGGGCTTTGTTGTCGAGCCATCCCGGTTGCTGGACCGCCTCTTCCGCACCGCCGGCTACAACGGTTTCCCGGGCCGGACGCCCATCGGCGCCAAGATCAGCCAGCTTGAGAAGGGTTCCGTCCCAGGGCATGTTTGGATGGTCCCAGGCGACGAAGGCAAGGCGCCGGGCATCCGGCGACAGTCGGGGAGCGGCATAGAAATCATGGCCGCTGTGAAGCGTTTCCGGCTGGCCTGGCAGGCCCGATTCCGGAACAGCGATGGCGATCAGACGGTTTTCTGCCTCTGCTTGCTGGTCGGACGTTGGATTCGTGTTATGAACCTCGCACACGGCGATGATCCGTCGGCGCGAGGCATCCCAGCATAGGTCGGCGAAGCGGCAGTCTGGGCCTGAGTCTGTCAGGCGCGCCGGCTCTGCCCCCTCCCTAGTCAGGTATATGTCCTGGTCGTTGAAGTTCACGAAGAAAACGCCGATATCGGTTGGTGTGAACGCTGCGCCGCCATACTCGTGTACGCGACTGCGGACGTTGAAAGGCGCCGGCGTCAGCTCTTGGACCCCGACCGCTGCGCGCCAGCGCAGTAGGCTGGTTCGACCGTTCTCCCGGGGTCTGCTTTCCAGCCAGAACAGTGCGTCGCCCTCCGATCTCAGTTCGGACAGGGATGTGGCCCCGGCGGCGATAGCGGCGGCGGAGATGGGCGAGGGCCAGGATCCGTAAGGCAGCGCGCGGGTCATGGCTCAGGGTTGCAGGCTGCTGCGGTGGTCAACGACGGTCCAGCGCTCGTGGTCACGCCAGGCACCGGCAATGTACAGAAAAGCGGGAGAGAGGCCCTCGCGCATGAAGCCGCAGCGTTTTACCAGGGCAATGGATCGGTGATTGTCGGGCTGGATGTTGGCTTCCAGTCGGTGCAGGCCCAGGTTCCGGAAAGCATACTGCTTTACCAGTTCCAGGCCTTCCTGCATCAAACCGTTTCCGGCGTACGGCGCCCCTGCGTAGTAGCCCAGTGAAGCAGACAAAAACGACCCCCGTACGACGTTGTTGATGTTGATCACCCCGGTTATGGCATGGGTGTCCCGGCTGCATACCAGCAGACCTTCGTGGTCCTCCCGTTGGGTCCGGGTGAGATAGCTGTGGAAACTAAGATTGGATTGTGGAGGCACGATCCAGGGCGCGTGCAGGTGGCGGCTCTGCTGCATCAGATCCAGAAACTCCGCGCGGTCGCGTCGGCTGACGGGCCGGAGATATACCCGGTACTCAGCGCCCATCGTTCCCGGTCTGCTCCAACAGGAAGATTTCCCACAACGCGGGAGGGATCATGGCCAGACCCAGGATGAGCAGGTGCAGCGGATGCAGTTTGAAGTCGTCGCCCAGCAGCAAGACGCCGCGAAAGCTGAACCCTTCGGCATGCCAGAAGATCAGTCCCGCTGTGGTCAGCGCAAATGCCGTGGTCAGCAGCAGAAAACGGACAAAAAACCTCATGGCGGCAGAATATACGCCGCCCCGCGGTGGCTAAGCCAGGCCTTGCTGAACTCGTCTGCCGCGTAGCGCCGCGGCACAGAGTCGGATTCCGCCGCGGCAGGGTCGTTGACCCACACATGATCAGGCCCCGCGGCGTAGAGCACCACCAAGTGGCCGCCAGTGTGCTCCAGCGGCGCCCTGGAAAGCGCGCCGCGAGGGAAGCGGATGCTGGTTATCAGAGGGATGCCTGCAGCCAGCACCTGCAGAGGATCTCGCCAGTCGTCAAACAGCTCCACCGCTCCCAGGCAGCCCCGCTGGGCTGCGGCCCTCAGGGCCAGCGGCCAGACGCCGTACATTCCGGTCGCGGGATCCAGGCAGGCGGCGACCATATGGTCCCGCAGGGGGTTCCAATCGGTAACCGCAGATGGTTTCTCCTGCTGAGCGATGACCATGGCGACGCAGGTCGGTGAGCAGATTCGTCTGGCCACAGCGGCGTCGGCAGTCATCTGGGTCAATGCGGGCGGCGCCTGCGGCAGACCTACCTGGCGGGTTGGAACACCAACAGCCGACCGGTCCAGGCGGCGGGCCGAGACGGTCAGCAAGTACCTGCTGAACGGAGCCGCGGCGGCCAGCTGCAGAGTCAACTCTGCGTCCTTCAGCGTTTCGTGCACATGAAAGCAATCGATGTGCGTTGTTACCGGCTCCGGTTTGGCCGCCGCAGGAGCGAGTGGCGCCGGGTCCGACCTGTCGGGTGGCGTTGGGCGCCGGATGCTGGGTACGACCTGCAGGGTCCAGGCTCTGCCCGCGCACCTCAGGTGCCATCGATAGTGCTGGTCCGTGTCCGGCAGTTGCGCAAAGCTGGGCGTGACAATGCTGCCTGCAGGGATGCTCGACAATCGCAGTGTCCAGAGTGTGCCCGCGTCGCTGGCGATCCACCGCGCATTGCCGTGCACCGGCAACGGGTAGCTGACGCTGGTGACAGGATCGGCGAAACGCAGTGTCTCCATCAGTTTATGATAGGCGTTCGTCAAGCAACGATCGGGCGATAAGTTTCAGTTTATGGATTCCCACAGTCTTCGACTGATGTCCACGGACCATTGCACCCTGTGTGACCAGGCCCTGGAAGTGTTGTCCAGTATGCCAGAGTTGCGTGGTTTCGCCCTCGTGGTGGTGGACGTCGCGCAGGACGCCCAACTTACTGAACGCTACGGCGAGCGCCTGCCGGTGCTGCTGTTTCGCGGCCGTGAGCTCGATTGGCCCTTTACCGGGGCGGATCTGCGCGACTGGCTGGCTGGGCTTCGGTCGGATCAGCAAATCCGCTCGGATCAAGAAATCCGCTGGGACTAGGAGACAGGCGGAACAGCCGCTGCGCGTTTGCTGCGGTTTCTTGCGCTATTTGTTCCGGGGGCAGTTCCAGCTGCTCGGCCAGCGTTGCGATAACCCAGGGCAGCAGCGCCGGCTCGTTGCGCCGGCCATGGTCGTCGGTGGGCGCGTTTTGCGGTCTGAGAAACGGCGCATCGGTCTCTACCAGCAGCCGGTCGAGGGGGATCCTCGGCACCAGTGCGCGCAGGCCAGCGCCTCGGCGTCGATCGCAAACCCA
>JAHEEG010000148.1 GCA_024640825.1 Gammaproteobacteria bacterium | reverse complement strand
TGGGAGTACAGATAGCGCATCTGCTTGATGCTTTCGATTTCCAGCAGCTCTTCGAGCGTCATGGTTTCTCCTTTCTTCAGTCTCAAAGGGGTCAGGCTTCCAACAATAATTGCTGATCAAAACGCACCGCGGCGACGGATCAGGCGCTGAAGCGGAATCCCTCGTAGCCGTTTTCGGCGACTCGATCGCAGACCTCCCGGTACACGCCGACCCCGGCGGCGTAGGGCATGAATACCCGCGGCTTGCCGGCGACGTTGGCGCCCAGATACCAGGACCCACCCTTGGGAAACAGCGTGCCGTGCGCCACCTCGTTGACGTGATCGACCCAGGCGTCCTCGGCTTCAGGATCCGGCTCTACCAGCGTCAGGCCCTCGTCCTCCATGTGGCGGATGCAGTCGATCATCCAGTCGACGTGCTGCTCGATGGATACCAGCATGTTGCTGAGCACGGAGGGGCTGCCGGGCCCGGTGATGGTAAAGAGGTTGGGGAAGCCGGCAATGCCGATGCCCAGATAGCTGCGCGGCCCCGCGGCCCATTTTTCCGACAGCGCCTTGCCTCCGACCCCGCGAATGTCCATGCGCAGCAGCGCGCCGGTCATGGCATCGAATCCCGTCGCCAGGACCAGGGTGTCCAGTTCGTAGTGGGCGTCAGATGTCTGAATACCGCTCGCGGTGATGCGCTCGATCGGGGTTTTCCTGAGGTTGACCAGCGTCACGTTGTCGCGGTTGTAGGTTTCATAGTAGCCCGTGTCGACGCAGATGCGCTTGGTGCCGATGGGGTGGTCGGTGGGACAGAGCGCGTCCGCCACCTCAGAGTCTTTCACAGTTTCGCGGATTTTCTCGCGCACGAAATCGGCAAAGAGTCGATTGGTATCCTCGTTGCTCAAGGAGTCAGCGACGGCACCCATGAAGCGGGCTCCGCCTCTGGCCCAGTAGTTTTCCAACGCCTGCTCCAGCTCGGCATCGGTGAGCTCGGCCCCCGTCTCTGCGACCGGTCCCTGCGGTTGTGGCTCGATCTCGAGGTCGCCGAAACCCGCACCCAGGCCGTGGCGGTGATTTTCCCGGTGCGCCCGGTAGTGGGTCTTGAACTGCGCCACCCAGTTCGGGTCCAGCTTCGCGTTTACCGCCGGGACGCTGAAGTTGGGCGTGCGTTGAAACACCGTGAGGTGACCGGCCTGCTCGGCGATCACGGGTATCGCCTGAATGGCCGAGGATCCCGTACCGATGACGCCTACCCGCTGGCCAGTGAATTCCACGCCCTCGTGCGGCCAGAGGCTGGCCTGAAGGAGGTTGCCCTGAAAGTCATCCAGCCCGGGAATGTCCGGACGCTGAGGTACCGACAGACAGCCGGTGGCCATGATGCAGATGCGCGCACGGGCCAGGTCCCCCTGTTCTGTTTCTACCGTCCAGCGCCGATCCGTCTCGTCGAAACGGGCGGCGGTAACGCGGCGTTCAAAGCGGATATCCCGGCGCAGGTCGAAACGATCAGCCACGTGCTCCGCATAGCGCAGAATTTCCGGCTGGGTGGCGTATCTTTCCGACCATTCCCACGCCTGCTCCAGCGCCGGTGAGAACGAGAAGGAGTAAGCGAGGCTCTCGGCGTCGCAGCGCGCGCCCGGATAGCGATTCCAGTACCAGGTGCCACCGACGTTGTCGCCGGCCTCATAAACCCGCGCTGTGAGGCCGATGCCGCGCAGCCGATGCAGCATGTAGAGGCCGGCGAATCCGGCACCTACGACGATGGCATCGAATTCCACCTCCCGGTCCAATTTCTGATGCTGATTCTGATCCTGACCCACAACCACCCTCCCCGGTGCCGAATCCCGTCGCCGATGATAGCCCAATTGAAGGAAAATTCGTCCCGAGCCTCACACAGCAGCGCAGCATGCTCGAATCGGGACTGACGGGCGATTAAGATATGTCCTCGATTCAGACAGGGGGAAACACTCATGGGTAAGCTGGATGGCAAAGTTGCGCTGGTGACCGGTGCCGGCGGGGGGCTGGGACGTGCGCACGCCCTGCTGCTGGCGCAGGAAGGGGCCGCAGTGGTAGTCAACGATCTGGGCGGTGCCAGAGACGGCACCGGTGGCAGCGCTTCCATGGCGGACGCCGTGGTCGCCGAGATCAAGGCTGCCGGCGGCCAGGCGGCTGCCGACTATGGGTCCGTCAGTGACCCCGCCGCCGCCCGCGGCATGATCCAGACAGCCGTTGAGACCTTCGGCAAGCTGGATATCTGCATCAACAACGCAGGAATCCTGCGCGACAAATCCTTCAAGAACATGACCGACGAGATGTGGGACGTCGTGGTGGACGTCCACCTGCGCGGCACCTATCTGGTGGCCAAGGCAGCCTGGGATCAGATGATCGCTCAGGGCAACGGCGGCCGAATCATCAATACCAGCTCCACCTCGGGGCTGATCGGCAACTTCGGCCAGGCCAACTATGGTGCGGCCAAGGCCGGCATCGCGGGCTTGACCCGGGTCCTAGCACTGGAAGGCAGAAAGTACGGCATCACGGTCAACACGCTGGCCCCGGCCGCGTGGTCGCGGCTGACCGAAGACATCATGCCCGAAGGGATGGAAGCGCGCCTGGCGCCGGAAAAAGTTTCTCCCGCCGTGGTGTGGCTGTGCACCGATGACGCGCAGAACGTGTCGGGCCGTCAGTTCTGTGCCGGCTCGAACCGGATTTCGCTCCTGTCCTGGCAGGTCGACGTGATCGCCGACAAAGATGCCACGGACGAGCCCTGGACGGTGGAAGAGGTGGGCGAAAAGATGCTGGAAAGCATCGACAGCTGGCCGAAGCTGCTCAAGCCCATGGAAGTGTGAACGAAAACTTTTAGAACACGGTAAAGGGGAGGATAAGAAGATGCGTATCTGGAAGGCGGACGAGTTCGGCGAAGCGGTAGATGTCCTGAAGCTGCAGGAAGTTCCCCTCCCGGATCCCGGCGAGGGAATCGTCGAGCTGCAGGTGGCCGCTACCGGCGTCGGCCTGCCCGACGCGCTGATGGTGCGCGGCAACTACCCCGCGGTGAGCCGGCCGCCGGTCACGCCCGGCCAGGAAGTGGCGGGCACTGTCACCCGCACCGGCCCGGGCTGCAGGCTGCAGCCCGGCGACTTCGTGATCAGTTCTACCCGCTTCGCCGAGGGCGGCGGCGGCATGGCCGAATACTGCCAGGTCTACGAAGCCGCCACGCTGCCGGTTCCCAAGGGCATGCCCGCGGAATCGGCGGCCGGCTTCTGGGTGCCCTTTCACACCAGCTACGTCGGCGTTATCCAGCGCGGGCAGCTGCAGCCGGGCGAGACGCTGCTGGTGCTCGGCGGCGCCGGCAGCTCGGGCTCTGCAGCCATTCAGCTGGGCAAAGCCGTCGGTGCTACGGTGATCGCCACGGTCAGCTCCGCCGACAAAGCCGAATTCTGCAGGTCTCTTGGCGCGGATCACGTGATCAACTACCGGGAGACCCCCATCAACGAGGGCGTGAAGCAGATCATGGGCAAGGCGGGGGTCGAGATGATCTTCGATCCTGTGGGTGGCGCCGCTTATGCTCAGGCGGTGAAGTGCATCGCCCGCCACGGCCGAGTGATCCTGATCGGCTACTCCAGCGGCGAGTGGCCACAGATCGACCCGCTGAACGCGGTGCTGCGCAGCTATTCCCTTGTGGGCGCCTTCCCCGGCGCGCGAACCCTGGAAGAAACCCGGGCGCAACACCAGACGCTGTGCGAGATGGCTGAGGCCGGCCAGATACACGTGCCCATCGACAAAGTGTTTCCGTTCGAGGAAGCGCCTCAAGCCATTGATCGTGTGGCTGGCAATCGAGCGGTGGGCAAGGTCATCGTTCGCGGCGCCCTGACCCAGACCTAAACCTAGACCTAGACCTAGACCTAGACCTAGACCTAAACCAGGGCCCTGACCTGGAATGGGGCAAATGTTGCCAGCACGTAAAGTTGGCTACACTCGGGACTTTGTGCAGGGAGAGAAGCGAATGGCAGTCTTGAAAACCGGAGCGCGCCTGAAAAGCGCCGTCTGCGATGGCGAGGTGATGGTGGTCTCGGCCCCGGCCGCCGACATCACCCTGACCTGCGGTGGGGCCGACATGGTGGATTCAGCTACCAACGCCGACGAGCGCGCCGCCATCGATCCGGATCACGCCGTCGGCATCCGCATCGGCAAACGCTACATCACCGAGGACGGCGGTCTCGAGCTGCTGTGTGTCAAAAGTGGCGATGGCGGCCTGGCGGCAGACGGCGCGCTGCTGCTGCAGAAAGACACCAAGCAGTTGCCGAAGACCGATTGAGCTGATCCCGCACTGATATAGCATTTGGAGCCGCGCGCACCGTGAACATCATGATGCTGCTGGAGATGGCGGCCGCCACCTACCCCGAACGCGTGGCGTTCATGGACGGCGCCGACGGTTCAGCCATCACCTATCAGGGTCTTTTCGACGCCGCCCGCTCGCGAGCGGCGTCGCTCACTGCCGCCGGCTGCACCCGCCTGGCAAAGCTGGACGTCAGCAGTCTGGCCACACCCATCGGCCTGTTTTCCAGCGCCTGGGCCGGGATGCCCTATGTCCCACTGAACTACCGGCTGACCGAAGCCGAGATCACGGCGCTGCTGGCGCGGATCACGCCCGCCTATCTGGTAACGGACGAGAACCGTCAGCAGAGTTTCAGCGGCCACGGGGACATAAAGTCGGTCAGCAGAGCGCACTTTCTGGATGACTCAGAACATGCCGCTGAGCACAAAGACGACTGGTCCATGGATCCGGATGACGTGGCCGTCCTGCTGTTCACGAGCGGTACCACGGGCGTGCCCAAGGCGGCCGTGCTGCGGCAGAAACACCTGGTCTCCTACATTCTGGGCGCGGTGGAATTCGCCAGCGCCGACGAATCCGAAGCGGCCCTGGTGTGCGTGCCCCCCTACCACATCGCGGGCATCGCCGCGATCCTGAGCTCGGTATACGCCGGACGGCGCGCTGTGCAGCTGTCGAACTTCAGCGCCGAGGCCTGGCTCGAACTGGCTCGACGCGAAGCGATCACCACCGCCTTCGTCGTGCCCACCATGCTGGCGCGCATCGTGGAAGCCCTGGAGGGAGAAGGCTCGGCCAACCTGCCGCACCTGGCAAGCCTGTCCTACGGCGGCGGAAAAATGCCGCAGAGAGTCATCGAGCGGGCTATGGCGCTGTTTCCCGACACCGACTTTTCCAACGCCTACGGGCTGACGGAAACCAGCTCCACCATTGCTGTGCTGGGACCTGACGAGCACCGCGACGCGGCGGCCAGCGAAGACGCGACCCTACGCCGCCGGCTGGTTTCCGTGGGTATCCCGCTGCCCGGCGTGGACATTCAGATCCGCGACGAGGCCGGCAACGTGCTCGGCCCCAATCAGCGCGGCGAGATCTACGTGCGTGGCGAGCAGGTCTCCGGCGAGTATGAGGGCAAGGGGCGCCTGACCGACGCCGAAGGCTGGTTCCCCACCCGGGACGCCGGCACCATGGACGAAGCCGGCTATCTGTTTCTGGAAGGCCGGGCGGACGACGTCATCGTGCGCGGCGGCGAGAACCTGTCGCCGGGAGAGATCGAAGATGTTCTGCTGATGCATCCGGCGGTGGCTGACGCGGCCATCGTCGGGATACCCGACGAGCAGTGGGGCGAAGCGGTTGCGGCGGCGGTGGTTTTGCGGCCCGGTGAATCGACCAGCGAATCTGAATTGCAGGCGTGGGTTCAGACGCGCATGCGCTCGTCGAGGGTGCCGAAGCGGGTCGAAGTCTGGGACGAGCTGCCCTACAACGAAACGGGCAAGCTGCTGCGCCGGCTGGTGAAAGCCAGGCTTCAGTAGATCGGCTTCAGTAAATCGGCTTCAGCAGGCCCGCTAGGGCGGCAGAACTCGAACTTCCGGATCCAGACGCAGACGGCCGCCCCGGCGACTGTCGGTCGCCGGGGCGGCGTTGCGGTCGAAAACCGCTACTTCATGGAAGCTGCGTCTTTCGCCGACTTGCCCCAGGCCTTGCCGTCACGCTGCATGGTCGCGCCGTGATAGGTGGCAACGGAAAGCATCGTCTGAACCAGCACCCGATATGCCGGGTCGGCCTGCTGCTTCTGAGCCCAGGCCGCCATCTCAGCCTCGCTCTCGTAGCCGATGGAAACGATGTGTGTTGGCGCACCCGGTCCCCCGGCGTAGACGGCGCTCAGATGCAACTGGCCCGGTGCCTGCTGGCCCGTGGCAGTCGCGTTGTAGGTCTGCATGGCGTTGAGCAGCACAGCCGGCTCAGAAACGGTCAGGAAGTGGTTGATCCAGACCACGTCCTTGTCGGAGAGATCGCCCGTGTTCCAGAGAATGCTTCCGCGCATGGTGGACCCTGGACCCTGGCTCAGCGTGGAGATGGTTTCCAGAAACTGACCCCACTCGGGGCTGGCATAGAGCTTCGTCTGAAAGGCCTCGCGTTCCGCCACGGACTGGCCGAGCACGAGAACGCTGTGGGTTTCCGGATTGGGTCCGTCCGCGATGTTGGCGCGCAGCACCACGCGGCCTGGCAGCTCCCTCCCGAACTTGGAGCTGAACAAGGTATCGAACGCGGCAACCACCTTGGGCGCGTCCGTGGCCCCAACCGTCAATCCGGTAGCGTTCCAGCTGGGTGCCGCCAGCGCGGATAAGGAAAAACTCAAGCCGACGGCAAATGCCGCGGCCCATCTCAGGCAACGTAAATTCAACATATTATGGTCTCCTCCCATAGCGGGGTTTATCCCCGCTTACCAAACTAACCGACGCCATTCAGGAAGGCCACAAAAAATTAAGCAACGACTTCATCTACCAGGCCCCAGGCCGCGGCAGTGTCGACATCGACCCGCGTTCCCGACAAGGCCATGAACGCAGCCCGATGACGGCCGATGCGCCGCAGAACGCTCACCGTGCCTCCGGCTCCGGGTATCAGACCCATGGAGACCTCCGGCAACTGAAAAACGCTGTCCTCACGGGCCAAGACGCGGCCGGCAAACGCGGGCAGCTCAATGCCCGCCCCGATGCAGGCCCCATGCAGCTCACAGATGGCTCGCGGCGCCAACCGGTGCAGCAACGCGCCAGCACTGCGGGCCGTACGTGACAGATGCGCTTCGGCACCATCCGGGGCCTCTCCGAACTCGTCCAGATCGCCGCCCGCACAGAATGACGCGCCGGCGCCGCGCAATGTCACGCAGGACAGGGTTGGGTCGGTTAGCGGCACGTGCAGGGCACCCACCAGCGCGTCGCGCATGGCCGCTGAGTAAGCGTTGTGTTTCCCGGGTCGATTCAAAGTGAGCGTCAGCCTGTTGTCATCCCGGACGATCAGCACGGGGTCCTCGGCGTCGCCCCCAACTCCCCCGGATGGCGATGACCGACCCTGCAACCAGCACTGGAATTCCGAGCCGTGCTGCAGCGCGGAGTAAGCGAGCGACTCTGCCAGCAGACCATCGGCCACCGAAGCGGTCTCGTTGTGGCGCAGCACCTGCATCAGTACCGTCGCCGCACGCGGATTGCGGGAAGCCGCCGCCTGCAGCAACTCCAGCTCTGCCTCGGTAGTGGCCAGCACATCCACCACCCCGGGTATGTTTCCCGCCCAGGACTGGCTGAACCCTATGACGGGACAGCCGGCCGGCTCAAGACCTTCCAGACACGACAGATCAACGGCCTGGAGGTCCACAATCAGACACGTATCGCCATCCGGGTAGACAACGGAACTCTGTTCCGCCAGCAGGGGCGAACTCAGCAGCGCGCTCAGCGCTCGTGGGGATAAAACCCGGGTCATCCGGGCAAGTATACTCGTGCCATGAAAAACGGTACCGGCAGCGAAAATAATTCTGCAGGCGACCATGCCCGCGAAAGCGGCCGCGACTGCGTCCGCGACTGGGCCCGCAAGCTCCTTATTTCTCTGAACGGGCAGCGGACTGCTCAAGAACGGGCCGCGGCACCGGACGTGCTGCCGTCGTGCGCCAGCGGCGCGCTGATGGCAATCCGCGATCTGCTGGACCGGGATCCGCTCCCCGGCGTGCAAGGCGCAGATCTGTTGACCGAACGGGCAACGTTGCTCGGACTGCCCGCACCCGGGCAGGTATCCGCCAACGGCAGCTGTCACCTGCTGCCTGCCCGGGACGGCTGGCTGGCACTGAATCTGGCCCGGGACGAAGACTGGTCACTGCTCCCCGCATGGCTTGAGCACCAGGGAGAACTCCCGTACCTGGATGCCGTTGCTCAGCTCGTTCAGCAGCAGCCAACAGACCTCCTGGTAGGCCGAGGCCGGCTCATGGGGTTGCCGCTGGCCGCCTGCGGCCCGCCGACCCGCGTGGAAAACTGGTTCGCAAGACGCCACGGGTCGCAGCCGCCTGCCCTGAACCGGCGGCAAAGCCAACCCCTGGTGGTGGACCTGTCTTCGCTGTGGGCAGGCCCTCTTTGCTCTCACCTGCTGGAGCGCAGTGGCGCCCGGGTCATCAAAGTGGAGAGCGCCCACCGCCCGGACGGCTCGCGCAAGGTCGCGCCCGCATTCTTCAACAGGCTCAACCAGAACAAGCAGACCCTGACCGTGGATTTTCATACTCCCGAGGGTATGCGCACGCTGCAGCGCCTGCTTACGGAGGCCGACGTCGTGATAGAAGCATCGCGGCCCCGCGCGCTGGCTCAGCTGGGCATCGATGCCGAGGCGCTGTTGCGGGCCGGGCCCGGCAAGATCTGGCTGAGCATTACCGCCTACGGCCGGCAACCGCCCAATGGCGACTGGGTGGGCTTTGGTGACGATGTCGCCGTTGCAGCAGGCGCGGTACGCGCCACATCCAGCGGGCCCGCGTTCTATGGTGACGCCGTCGCCGATCCGCTGACCGGCCTGCACGCGGCCCTTGCCGTGCTGTACCACTGGCAGAACGGGTTGGGTGGTCTGCTGGACGTATCGTTGCACGCGGTCACCGCCTGGTGCCTGACCCGCGACGGTCCGGCGAGCCAGTGAATATGCTGCTGATCAGACGCGCCGAGGTTTACGGGAGCGATAGCCCGGGGCAGATTCTGGATGTGCGTTGCGCCTCGGGGCGTGTCGCCGACATTGCCGCACACCTCGAACCACTACCCGGAGAAACGATCCTGGAGGCCGGCGGCAACGCGCTGCTGCCGGGCCTGCACGATCACCACATCCATCTTCTCAGCCTTGCAGCAACTGCCAGTTCCGTGCGCTGCGGCCCCCCAGCCGTGCGCGACCGCGACCAGCTGATAGAAGTATTACGCGAAGTTCCGGGCAGCGGCTGGATTCGCGGCATCGGCTACCACGAATCCGTCGCCGGTCTGCCGACCGCGCTAG
>JAHEEG010000147.1 GCA_024640825.1 Gammaproteobacteria bacterium | reverse complement strand
TGCCGGGGTCATTCTTTATCTGGGTGCGGGGAACAGGGACGAGCGCGTGTTCAAAGATCCTGACACCTTCGATATCCATCGTGACGATCTGCACATGGGACGGGAGAATCGCTCCGGCCGTTACAAGGACGGCAAGCCCGGACATCTGGGCTTCGGTATCGGCCAGCATTTCTGCATGGGCTACGCCATGGCTCGGCAGGAAGCGGTGATTGCCTGCAGCAAGCTGGTGGAAGCCATCGACAATCTGCGCCCGAAGTTCAAGGATCATCCGGGGATCTTCTCTCCCTCCATAGACTCGGGCGGTTTTCGCTCCCCGCAGGAGCTTTGGTTGAGTTTCGACGTCAAGCGGTAAGGAGGGTTACAGGGGATGAAGCTTAAGATCGATCTGGACAAGTGCATCCGGTCGGGCGAGTGCTACTACAACCACCCCGAGATCATCCGCATGCAGGACAATGGGGACCCGGAGATCATCGTCGCCGAGATCAGCACGCCTGAGCTGAAGCGGCACGCCGAGCAGGCCATTGAGGTTTGCCCGGCGATGGCGATCTCGCTGGAAGATTAGCGCCGCCATCGCCAGCATGCCGGGAACGCCCGTCTCCGGCGGGTAGGCGAAATCCTGATCCTCACCCCCTGTGTGGTCTCACGCCCTTAGCGGATAGCCTCCCGTACCTGAGGCAGTACCCGATTCGCGATGTACTCTATTCGCCGGCTGCCGCTCTCGATGGATTCGCCTGGAAACTGGGCCCAGAAGTGCACGTCGACTATTTCGGGGTACGCGGTGAGCATGTCTACCAGGCCTTTTACCGCCTGCTCCGCGTCCCACAGCTCGTAAAGGCCGTCACGAATGGCGCTTGGCGCGTCCGGAAACAGCGGAACCTGGTCCGGGGGGCCGAAAGCGCCCCAGGAAACGTACTGGTTGGTCTGATAGAGCACGTGCTCTCCGACCTTCGCAGCCTCTGCCTCCGGGTCTGCGGCGATGATGGCCCAGTTCCCCGCGCAGATGGCGCCCTCGCTGCGCGGCCGACCCAGTTCCTCCAGGGCTTTGATGTAGACGTCGTGACCGATTCCGCCGGTCGACAGAAAGCCGTCACCCAGCCGCGCCGCTCTGGCGATGGCGGGCTCGGCCATGCCGCCCATGAACAGGCGGGGCGGGTTTTCCGCTACCGGGTGCACCGACAGCCCGTCGATCTGATAGCGCTTGCCCTGATGGCTGATGGGCTCGCCGCGCCAGGCCTGGCGCAGCAGCGCCACGCCCTCCTCCATGAGGCTCGGCCGGTGGGACAGCTTACGGCCGAAGTAGTCGAATTCCAGCTGGCGATAGCCCAGGCCGACGCCCAGGTCGAAACGGCCGCCCGTGAGTATGGACAGTGTGGCGGAGTCTTCCGCCAGCCGCAGCGGGTCGGCCAGGGGCAGCAGCATCAGGTTAGTGCCGATGCGCATGCGCCTGGTGCGTTGGCCAATGGCGGCAGCCACGACGAGAGGTGAGGGCGCATAGCCGTCTTCACAGAAATGATGCTCGGTGAGCCAGACGGAGTCGAAGCCGAGATCTTCCGCCCACGCCATCTGCTCCAGGCTTTCCGCGTACAGATGCTCGAAGCTGCGGGTGGTGGGAGCGGGGTTTCTGAAGTCGTACCAGAGGCCGAAATTGATGGTGCGTTCAGGCATGGCTCACCTCATCGATAAACGCCAGCAGAGCGTTGTGGTAGCGCTCCGGGTCCTCCAGGAAAGGCGCGTGGCCGCACTCGGGCATCTCCAGCAGCCGACCGTCTTGCGCCATCTCCGCCGCCGCCCGGGCGATGTCCGGCGCCAGGACACCATCCTTGCTGCCGATGCACACCAGAACCGGCACGTTCAGCGCTTTCAGCGTATCCCGCTGATCCAGGTTCGCCAGGGCCAGCATCGAGGCGTCCGCGCCAGGGCTCGCGCCCAGGGCTATCTGCCAGCACCAGTGCTTCACGTCCTCGGTCACCGGGCCGGCAAAGACGCCGTCGAAGTAGAGGGCTTTCAGAAAGTTCACCCGGTCGGCGCGCAGGGCGACAATGGTCGCCTCGACATCCGCGGGCTGCCCGCCGTAGGGGAAATCTGCCGCCTGGGTATAGCGCGGGGTTGCGCCCCCGGTCAGCACGACGCCGGCCAGCCGGTGGCCCAGCTTCCCAGCGGCGTCCATGACCACCGCGCCACCCAGAGACCAGCCATTGACGACGACTCTGGCCAGCTTGAGGTGGTCGACCAGGGCAACCAGGTCATCGCCCAGCGCTTCGATAGAGACGTCGGCAAAGTCCTGTTCCGAGCGTCCGCAGCAGCGATGATCGTAGACGACCACACCGCGCCCGGCGTCCATCAGCCGGGCCACGGTATTGGCCCAGGCCTGGCCGCTCATCCCGTAGCCGTGGCTCAGCACAACCGTCGGCTGGCTGCCCGGGTAGTGCTCGAAGTAGATCTGCTTGCCTTCGGCAACGGTCAGGTAGGACATGTTTCAAATCTCCTCTCGAATCTTTCCTCGAATTTCCTCCCGAAGTTCGGAGGGGTTGCAGGTTCATCGCTCATTACTTTTCTTCCCGGATATAGCGTTCCAGCTCGGCGTCGAAATGCCGTAGGCGCTGTTCCTGCTCGCCCCACAGCTGTCCTTTGAAGCCTCTGGAGTGGATTCCCGCCTGCACGATGGGCAGCAGGGCGGAATCCTGGGACAGCACCAGCCCCAGGTTGCCATCCTCGCCGACGGCGAAGCGCTCGAGCTCCGGTCTCACGGTGCCCGAGGTGTCCATGCCCTCGGGCACGCCCATCCACGCCGGGGCGGTGTAATTAGGGTCGTCTGCGGGCAGAAACAGGGTCATGGTGTCGTAGTAGAAGCGCTCGGGATCTTTCGGGTGCGGCAGGAAGCGCATGAGGAACACGCCTTCCGGATGGCAGCCTATCTGTACGTTCGGGAACAGCCCCGTAGCCCAGCTGTCGGTGAGCTGGCCGTCCACCAGCTTCGAATAGTCTAGCCCCAGCCGTTCCGCCCGTTTGCGTTTGGCCTGCTGAATCGCCAACCGGACGCCGGTGGCGTCGCCTGCATAGTCTGCGGGATCGACACCGGCCTCCAGCAGCATTCCCTCCAGCCCCTCGTTCATCGAGGTCTGATCCTTGATGCGCGGGCTCATCTGCGCCAGGGGCACGATCATGCGGCTGGACCCGTTCGGATAGAGGTCGTACTGCACGTTGACATCGCCCATCACCCAGCGGGTCTCCGGGTGCACGGCGTGCAGATGATAGGTTTCGTAAAACGCTTCGATGCCGATCTTCCAGTTGGCTTCCCACTCGGTAGAGATGTGGCGGATGACCTTCATCTGGCCGATGTTGTAGGCCTCCAGATAGCCCTCGGGCAGGCCGATGCTTTCCAGCAGCGGCGGCGGATCGTCCCGCATGTTGATGAAGATGATCCCCGCGTGTTCCTCGCAAGTCACCGGCGTGAGACCAGGTCGCTCGCAGATCACCTCCGGCCGGAAGGTCTCCTCATCCGTAATGGCCAGCAGTTCGCCCGTCTGACTGCTGAAGCGCCAGGAGTGAAACGGGCAGACGAAGCGGAGCTTGTTGCCCATCTGATCGTTGACCAGCCGAGTACCGCGATGACTGCAGGCGTTGTAGAACGCGCGAACGCCCTCCGGAGTCCGGGTGACGATGATGGACTCGCGGCCGATGTCGAACACCGAGTAGCAGCCGACCTCGGGCAGATCCGAGCTTACCGCTGCGATTAGCCAGGTTCTGGTCCACAGCCGATCCCACTCCAGCGCCATGAACTCCGGGCTGAAGTAACGGCGCTTGTCTGCGACCGCCGTGCCGTTGTCCATGTAGGGCTGCTTGGCTTCGAATGAGTCAGCCGGAGCCTGGGGATTCAGGATGGTGCCGACCTTGTAGTCATATTGCATCGTGACCTTCCTCTTTTTGATCTGGTAAACGGTCCAGCTGATTGGGCTCTGGGCAGATGTTTGGGACGGAGTTCCCCGCTGTGATGCGTCATGCCGGCTCGAAGAGGGGCATGCTGATTTCCTCTGTCCAGGGGTCGAATGTTACCCGCACCGACATGTTCATCTCGACCGTTTCCGGGTCGCAGCTGACGATGTTGGACATCATTGTGGGACCCTCCGCCAGCTCGATCAGCGCGATCACATAGGGAACGTCCGGTTCGTAGGCCTCGGATACCGCGCGACGGACGATGGTGAAGCTCTTCACCCGGCCTGCCCCGGATGCGGCGATCCAACTCAGGCCGCGGCCGCTGCACTTGGTGCACAGCAGGCGTGGATAGAACTGAATGTGGCTGCAGGATGGGCACTGCTGCAAGCGCAGCTCTCCCTGCTTGCAACCTTCCCAGTAGGGGGCGGATTCGCCGTTGACGGGCGGCAGATGCTTGCCCAGCTTGTAGCTCATGGTTGGTAACTCACAGCGTGGCCTCCGATCCCAGAATCAGCGTGGTATGGCTCGATAGAATGCCACCCTGAGCATGCAGGAGCCCCAGCTCGGCGCCTGATACCTGTCGTGCGCCAGCCTTGCCCCGCAGCTGAGAGACAGATTCCGTCAGCGCGAACATCGAACCCGGGTTGCCGGGATGGCAATGGGACAGCAGCCCGCCGTGGGTATTGATAGGCAGCGCGCCGCCCAGCTCGATCGCCCCTGACGCTGCGAAGCCTCCGCCTTCCCCCTTCGCGCAGAAACCGAGGTCTTCCAGCTCAAGGAGCACCACGGGCGTAAAGCAGTCATACAGCTGGGCGAAATCCATCTCACGCGGCGTGACGCCTGCCATCTCGCAGGCGCGTGCGCCGGCGATTCCGGCCGCGGATTCCGTCAAGCTGTGGGCCTGGCTGATATGCTCGTGTCCGTAACCTTCGCCGAAGCCGAGCATGTACACCGGAGGATGCGGAAAATCCGCTGCCCGTTCAGCAGACGTCAACACGATGGCCGCGCCGCCGTCGGATACCAGCGAGCAGTCGAGCAGCCGCAACGGATCGGCAATCAGACGGGAATTCAGCACGTCCTCCACGGTGATGGGTTCGCGCATCTGGGCCGTTTCATTCAGCGCTGCGTGCTTGCGGCAGGTCACGGCCACGGAAGCAAAATGTTCGGGGCGGGTGCCGTAGGTATCCATGTGCGCCCTGGCGATGAGCGCGTAAAGGGCGGGCACTGTGGGACCGTAGGGGCTTTCGAACTGGGTATGTCCGGACGACGACTGGGTCACCATGGCCCGCTCGCGGGTCATCCCGGTGCGCAGGCTGTCGGCCATGGCAACCACCACCGTGTTGCACATGCCGCTGACGATGGCCGAAGCGGCGTGGTGCAGAATGCTGAACGTAGTACCGCCGCCGGCGCCCACGCCAATGCAGAAGCGCGGGAAAATCTGCAGGTACTCGGCCGTGGCTTCAGCATGGTACATGTAGGGCTCGGCCATGCTGTTGCAGGTGACCAGGCCGTCCACGTCGTCCTTGGTCAGCCCCGCGTCCGCCAGCGCGCGCAGGATGGCGTCGGCGCACAGCTGCATGGGGGTCATGTGCGGGACCTTGCCCACCTCGGTGTCGGCGGCGCCGACGATGGCGACTCGGCCGCGTAGCGAATCGGTCATGAGCCCCCCCGGTCGGGGTCGTGACCGCGCCCCGTCTCGTGAAAGCGGACCGTCGCGGTGCCCGGCGTGATGACATCTCCGGCCTCGTTGGTCACGGCCACCTCGACCCGGGCTGTTCCCGCAGCAGCGTCGACCTCTAGGACTGTGCCGGCGGTGGTCAGGGTCTCTCCGATATAGGCGGCCTGGCGGTTGGAATACTCGATGCCGGCCAGGCGGCCGTCCTGACCAAGCCACTGCAGCACGCACTGGGTCAGCCAGTCGCCCATGAGCGGCCCGGCGATCACCAGCCCCGGGTAACCTTCTACATCCTTGGCGTAGGGCAGGTCGAAGTGAATGCGGTGGGCGTTCCACAGGGCGGCGTTGTAGAGAAACAGCTGAACGTTGTCCGGCTTGTCTGTCAGCGCGGGCAGCTGGTCGCCCGGTTGTATCTGGTCGATGCGCGCCATGCCTACCTCAGAATCCGCGTGGTTTTTTCGGTCAGCACTTTCTCTCCGTCTTCGGTACTCACCTCCATGATGATCTCGTAGAAGATCAGGGGTCCCTGGCGGCCCTGCTTTTCATAGATGTCGGTAAGCGTTCGGTTCGCGATCAGCACGTCGCCGGGGACGATGTCGCGGTGGTACTCGATGTTGAGCCCTCCGGCCATGGCGCGCTCGAGGGGGAATTTCGGCAGCAGCTTGTCGATGGAAACGCCGTCGGGGGTCAGTTCCTCCAGCGGTACCACGTCCCAGAACAGGGCGACGTGGTACAGGGGCGGCGCCCGGTCACCGGCGAGAAAGCTGGGGTCACGCTGCCCGGTGGCGATGGCGTACTTGCGAATATCACGTCGTGTGACCACTTCGGTTCGTGGCGGTGCCTGCTTGCCGATGTTGGCCAGCAGTGCCTTACTGAGCAGGCCGCTCATGAAACGCAGCCTGCGACGGTTGAAAACGGAATCGTCATACCTTTGCGTCCCGGTCTTTCCAGTATTTGTCTCTGAGATCGCGCTTGAGGATCTTGCCGGTGGGCGCTTTGGGCAGGCTGTCGACGAAATCTACCGATCGAGGCTTCTGGTACGAGGCCAGGTGCTGCTTCGCGGTGTCGATGATTTCCTGCTCCGTGGCGGTTTCTCCGGGCTTGAGCACCACGACCGCCTTGACCGCTTCCCCCCACTCGTCGTCAGGAATCCCTATCACTGCGGATTCCAGTACGGCCGGATGCTGATGAATGGCGGCTTCCACCTGAGTGGAGTAAATGTTCTCGCCGCCGGAAATGATCATGTCTTTGGCCCGGTCGACGATGAAAACGTAACCGTCCGAGTCCCAAACGGCTACGTCGCCCGTCCACATCCAGCCGTCGCGAATGGTTTGCGCCGTCAGTTCCGGGCGGCGCCAGTAGCCGACCATGTTGGCTTCGGAATAGACGATGATCTCGCCTGGTGTGAGGCTGTCTTTGGGCACCGGATTACCCTCGCTGTCCGCTACCATGATTCGGGTGACGAAACCCTCGCGGCCGCAGGAGTTCAGCCGTTCGGCGTGCACGCCGTCGATGGCCAACTGGTGATCCTCCTGGGACAGGAAACTCATGGTCATGCCCTCGGTCTGCCCGTAGCCCTGTATCAGGGTGCAGGGGAAGGCCTTCAACGCCGCGCGGACCACGCTCCCGGGCATGGGGCCGCCGCCGTACTGAATGTTGCGCAGGCTGGAGATGTCGTAGTTTTCGAAGCCATCCACCGCCATCATCCAGTTCAGCATGGTGGTGATGCCTAGGAATGCCGACACCCGCTCCGCCTGAATCACTTCCAGCGCCTGCTTGGCCTCGAAGTTGATCAGCACCACGGGACAGCCATGCGCCATATAGTTCATCGCCAGGGCTACCGGGATGTGGAACATCTGACCGGTGAGCATGTATACGTCTGTCGGCACGACGCGCTCGGCCACCGTCTGGTTCAGCATCCCCATGAACAGCGTCTTGTGTGTGTGCAGGGCGCCCTTCGATAAACCGGTGGTGCCGCCGGTGTAGAGAATCAGGACCGGGTCGTCATTACCGATCTGGTCCGAACCTTGGGGCTCTCCGGTGTTGGCCGCTGACAACAACGCGTCGTAGCTGCCGTCGCTGCCCACGCCATATTCCAGGCAGCTTGCGATGTGCAGCTGGTCCTTCAACGCGTCGCGCTCGGCGACGAACTCGGCATCGGATATCAGCACGGCGGGCTCTCCGTCTTCGATGATCCGCGCCATCTCCGGTACCGACAGGCGCCAGTTCAACGGCTGCGCGATGAATCCCGCGCGGGCGCAGGCCAGATAGATTTCGAAGTAGGGGATGCAGTTCTTCGACAGCACGGCGACGCGATCGCCTTTGCTCAGGCCGCGGCTCAGCAGTCCGTTGGCCAGGCGCCGGACCCGCTCGTCCAGCTCGCCGAAGTTCATCCGTCTGTCATTGGGAATATCGACGATGGCGGGCCGGTTCGGGTCGAGGGAGGCCCACTTGGCCGAGATATTTCCGATGTTCATAACATCTCCCTGAATACACCCTAACCCGTTGTTTAATAAGCCATGTCTAGGATGATGCGGCGGCTGGCGATCCGCCACTGCCCGCCCTCCGGAACCGTGCCGCCTTCCAGAACAACTTCGTCGCGATACAGGCCCGAGGTCACAAGGCGGATCGCCTGATGGTCGGGCGCCACCGACGTGATGGTCACATTAGATATGACGGTGGCTCGATCCGGATTTTCGCTTTCGAAAAAGACGTTGGTGACTACGTGCCGGCGCTGATCGGATTGCTCGGCCATGGAACCCGTCATGAGGGCCATGATTGCTTCGCGCCCGTCGAATCGCACTTCGTCGTCGACACCTGCGATGTCGATCACCAGCGCGGCGGATTCACTGAATGTGTCCTGCAGCATGTCCAGCTGCCGCTCGTCCAGCGCGTAAGCGGAACGCGACAGCAGCTCCTGGATGGCCAGTTTGCTGTTCGTATCCATGTTGTTCATCCCCCAATGCCCGAAGGATGCTAGAGGACTTGCTCTTTTACGGCAAGCGGGTACGGGACGCCCAGTTCGCTGGGGCGCTACAGGCGGAGTGGCTCCGCCACCTGATCGGTATGACCGTCAATGTCGTAGCTCATGATCACCAGATCCCGAGGTGTGCCGCGGCGGTCTTCGACGTAGTCGGCGAGCAGCGCTTCCGGCACGAAGCCCAACCGGCGGAAGGCGGCCTGAGCGCCCTGCTGATCGGTGGTCATGTTGGCCATCAGCTTCTTCAGGCCGAGCGCGCGGGCGACATCGAAAATCTGCGAGGTCAGGTTTCGGCCCAAACCTTTAGCTCGGTAGGCGGGGCTCACGTTGACGCGAATCTCACCCACCCGACGGGTCCAGGGCGCGGGGTTGCGGTGCACGGTCGCGTAGCCGATGAGGCCGTTGTCGTCATAGGCTACCAGAGAGGTGGAGTGCCCGGTGCCGAGTGCAGCCAGCCAGGCGTCGACGACCGATTCCTCCGTCAGGTCCACGCGCAGGAACATCAGGTCTTCTTGGGGTAGCCGGCGAGCAAAGGTCAGCATCGCGTCGCGATCGGCGGCGGTCATCATCCTGACCTCTACTTTCTCCCCGCCTGGAAGAACGAGCGTTCTCGGGTATTGCTCGGCGATGGACTCTACGGACATGGTTCCTCCACATTTTTCCTATGCGTCTCCTGTGAGACCCAGGGCCGCCACGGATCAGGAAGCGGCGCCCGTCTCGGCCCCGGTATTGGCCTCGGCGTTGGTGCGTGCCGCGTCCAGGAGCTCATTGAATACGGCCTC
>JAHEEG010000288.1 GCA_024640825.1 Gammaproteobacteria bacterium | reverse complement strand
CGGCCTAGCGATTGCCGTCCAACGCAGCGAAACCCCAACAGCGGCGCCCAGCAGCACCGCCACCTTCGTCCCCCTGCCCAGCTTCACCCCCACGGCGACCGCCCCGGCGACCAAGACCGCCACGCCCACCGAGACGCCGGCGGCGACCGAGACGGCGAGCGCTTCCCCCACTCCCAGCCGGACGCCGACACCAAGGGCGACACCCACGAGGACCCCCCGTCCGCTGCCGACCCCATGCGGCATCGCCGTACTCAGCGCTCTATCTTCAGCCTGGGGAACCGATCCCAGCGTCCTGGGCTGCCCGCTTGCTCCGGGAAGCAGCGGCATCGGCATGGCGCTGGAAGATTTCCAGTACGGGCGCATGTTCTGGCGCAGCAGCAACGACCGACTCTATGTGCTGTACAACAGCGGCCGCTGGTCTTCTTATGCGGACACGTGGCTGGAAACGGACCCAGAGTTCGCCTGCGGCGTAGAGGAAAGCCCGCCGACACCCAAACGGGGTTTCGGTAAGCTTTGGTGCAGCACCAGCGCGGTTCGTCAGGGAATGGGCGCGGCCATCAATGCCGAATGGGGCGACTCGGGCACTTTTCAGGATTTCAGCGGCGGATTGATTCTAAAACTCAGCTCCGGCAAGAGCTATGTACTCTACAACGGGGGGAGCTGGCGTTGATGGGGAATCGCACCTGGTTGGCAGCGGCAGCATTGATGATGCTGGTCTCTTGCGCGCAGTCGTCCGAGCCGACGCGCGGGCCAACCCGGATCGCCACCTCCGCCGCCGCCCCAACCGCCACCGCCAGCCCAACGCCGCAGACAGCTGCCATTCGACCCAGCAGCACCGCGGCAGCGGCAGGGCTGCCCTCTGCGCCGTCGCCGCCGCCAACGGTGACGCCAAAAGCGACCAGCATCCCAACCGAGCTGCCGCCGTCGCCATTGCCCACAAAGCTGCCGGAAACCGCCACACAACGCCCGCCAGCGGCAACCTTCACATCGAGCCCGGCGCCGCCAACCGGGACTTCAGCTACGGCGATCCCCGCTGCCACACCGCCGCCAACGGCGACCTCGCAGCCTGCCGCATCCGCAAGTTACCAGATAGTGCCGGCGGCGCCGCCAGTGCTGCCATCGGGACCCTGGGTATATGAGACCTCGGTGACCATCAACAGCTACGGCTACGAGGCAGGTTTCGTGGAAACCAGTGCGGACGATCCGGTATATCCTTACCCGCGGATGGACTTCGAGAAGGTGCTGCCGCCGGCACCACGGAGCTTCAAGGGAATTGTGCTAGAAAACGGCTATGTCTCGGTCACCATCCTGCCAGAGCTAGGTGGGCGGATTTACAGCTGGATCGACAAAGCCACCGGGCGGCAGCTGCTGTACCAGAATCCGGTGCTCAAGCCTACCGTTTGGGGGTACCGCGGCTGGTGGCTGGCGACCGGAGGGATTGAGTGGTCGTTCCCGGTCGAAGAGCATGGCCTTAACGAGTGGCGTCCCTGGTCGTACACCATTAGCGGCGGCTCGGTGACGGTCAGCGACGTAGAGTCTCGCACCGGGATGGAAGTCGGGGCCACCATTTCACTGGACGGCAGCCACGCTTACATCACCCTGCAGCCCTGGGCCAAAAACCTCAGCGACCGCAGCCAGCCGTACCAGCTGTGGCTCAACGGCATGGTTACTTTGGGCGGTAACCGTGTATCTGGGGAGACGCAGCTGATCATCCCTTCCAGCCAGGTCACCATCCATTCGACTCAGGACGGCGGCGTGCCCGGCCCCGGCGGCGTGATGAGCTGGCCAGTCTACGGCGGCCGAGACCTGAGCTGGTACCGGAACTGGGGCGGATACATCGGTTTCTTCGCCCCTTCCAACGGTTTTGTGGGATTATATGATCACGGTAGCCAGCAGGGGATGGTCAGGGCGCATGAGCCGGGTTGGCCGGCGGGGACCAAGCTGTTCGGACCATCGAGCCTTTCGCCCGCCTATTGGACCGACGATAACAGCAGCTATCTGGAGCTTTGGAGCGGCGCCACGGGCAGCTTCTGGTCCACCGGCAGCCTGGAGCCGGGAGCTACCGTGGGATGGGCGGAAAGATGGTACCCGGTCAGCCATTTAGGAGGCTTCAACTATGCCAACCGGTTGGCGGCGCTTAGGCTGTCAGAGCTGGAGGGGGCTGTGGAGGCTGCTGTGGCTGTCTCTGGCTACATAGAGGGACAGCTGACGCTGTTCGTCGGCGGGCAGCGGGCGGCCCAATGGCCGGTTCAGCTCTACCCCGGACAGGCGTTTCTGGGAAGCTGGCCGCGGCAGCCGGGGATTGAGGGCGCTGCCGGGATGAGATTGACTGGAAGCGACGGCTCCACGATAGCACAGACGGGGCAGCTGCCATGACAGAAAGGCCGCGTCCAGGCTGCCGGCGGACAGCAGCACAGGAGAGACATCGATGATCGCATCAAACCCTGACGCGTTGGTGGGGACCCAGATCGACCAGTATCTGCTGCAGAAGCATATCGCCCGCGGCGGCATGGCGGATGTTTACCTGGCGCTGGATGTCACACTCAACCGGAAGGCGGCGTTTAAGATCATGCTGCCGGCATTGGCGGCCGACGACCAGTTTGTCAGCCGCTTCCAGCGGGAGGCGCAGACGGTGGCCCAGCTGGATCATGCCAATATCGTC
>JAHEEG010000287.1 GCA_024640825.1 Gammaproteobacteria bacterium | reverse complement strand
TGAGGTGCAGGTGGGCCAGCAGGGCTTCGTGCTGGCGCTGCTGATACTGCCGGTACACGTCCTCGTCGAAGCGGCCGTCCATGTGGGCGACGAAGCGCGTAAAAGTGTCTCGGAACAGATCGCGATGCAGATAGTAATCGAGCTCGGCGTAAGTGCGGCTGATCTCTGCGCTGGCGCGCTGGTAGGCGCGGCCGATGTCGGCCGGTTCGCCATCCAGGCCCATCTGCCGGGCAGCGTCCATCAGCAGAGGACCGTTTGTGCGCCGCATGTTTCGATAGGTGAACAGGGTTCCGCCCAGGTCGAAGAAGACACCTTTGATGGACATCAAGCGGCCGCCAGCACACAAGGATGGTCGGCAGCAGGGACTGAGCGGATCAAACGATCTGCCCGGAACGCGCCTCTGTGTAAGCGCCGTCTCGCCAGACGACGTCGCCGTTGACGATGACCGCCTCATAGCCCTTGGATCGCCGTACGTAACGACTGGCCTCGCCGGGAAAATCGTCGACAAACTCCTCAGCGCCGCAATGCAGGGATTCCATATCGAACAGCACCAGGTCCGCAGCCTTGCCGGGCTCAATGGTGCCCCGGTCGGATATTCCCCAATCTCGGGCGACCTCGCCGGTCATCCGGTGCACGGCTCTTTCAAGGGGCATTCGTTCGGTGTCCCGCACGTAGTGCTCCAGCATGTGGGTCGTATCCCCCGTACCGCAGAACTGGGTAATGTGGGCGCCGGCGTCCGAAGCGCCGAAATGCAGCAGCGGATGGTCGATCAGCTCGGCCACCGAAGCTTTGTCCGCATTGAGCACGTTCATCAGCTTGAATTCGGCGTTGAGATTGTCCCGTAGTGAGATGTCCAGGATGATCTCGCCCAGTTCCCGGCCTTCGGTCTGAGCGATCTCCGCCAGGCTCCGGCCTGCGTAGGCCTGGTTTTCAGGGGCTGTCACCTCGCCGACGACGAGGAAGGGCAGGGCGCCGCTCATGCCCTCGGCTTTCTTCATCTCGGTTACCAGCTTCTGCCGCGTATCCGCATCAGCAAAAAGCGCGCGGCGCTTGGACTTCGGCTGGTCCATGATGGCTTTCCAGCTGGGCAGGGCGTAGAGCAGCATGCTGGTCTCAGCCAGGCGCATGTTCATGTCGAAACAACGCGGCATGACCTGCCCGTAGACGCGGGCACCTCGTGCCTGTTCGGCCTCCAGTGCCGCCATGATCTCTGCCGCCTTCGGCGATGTGGGTGATGACAGCACCGGTTGCAGCGAGCAGGGGACGCCGGCCGCCAGGCTGATCTCTCCCAGCTCGCGAATGTTGGCTAACTCCTCGTTGATATCCGGGAAGTAGGGCACCACCTGCCACACACCGCGCCCACTTTTGGCCATGGCCTTGGCCAGAGCGATCTTCTCTTTGAGATCGGCAAACCGGCTGGGCACCGGATTCATGTTCTCGTCGATGTCGACGTAAGAGGAGGAGATGCCCGCTGCACCCGCTGCCATGGCTTCTTCCACCAGCCTGCACATCTCGGCTATTTCGTCATCCGTGGCCACCCGCTCCTGGCTTTCAGCGCCCATGACGTAGAAGCGCAGCGCCGAGTGACCGATCAGCGCTGCCACGTTGATGCCAAGCCCAGGTCGGATGAAGTCCAGATATTCGCTGAAGCTTTCCCAGCTGAAAGGCACGGCTTCGTCGAAGGTCGGCTTCTTGATGTCTTCGATCACGCCGAACATGCTGACGATCTTCGCCGCACCCTCTCCTCTGACCGGGGCGAGGCTCAGCGAGCAGTTGCCGATAATTACCGTTGTCACGCCGTGTTCAAGGGATGGCGTTGCGAGACCGTCCCAGCACAGCTGTGGGTCGAAATGGGTATGTATGTCGATGAATCCGGGCGCGAGGATCCTTCCGGCAGCGTCCAGAGTTTCCTTGGCTTCGCCGTCGTACTTGCCCACCGCAACGATGCTGCCGTCCTTGATGGCCACGTCGCCTCGAATTTCGGTGCCGCCGGTGCCATCGATGATGCGTGCGTTGCGGATAACCAGATCGGCGTGACTCATGTGACTTCTCCCTCGATTACGTGATTTCTGATGCTGACAGACAGCCAGCGAAGCTTACCGGAACTGGCGGTCATGTCATCTGACTTTGCGCGCCGGACAGGGCCTCGCTCAGATGCGTGGAATCGTTGAAACGACGCAGCAGGATCCGCCCCTCCAGCAGCACAATGTGGCTGATAGAGCCGTTGTCGGCACCGTTGAAGGCAAACGGCCTGGCCCCGGTGGCGTGGGCCAGTATGTGGCCGATGACCCCGCCATGGACGAACGCGGCAACCAGTTCGTCCGGATGACGTTCCGCAATGCGTGTCAGGCTGCGGGTCAGCCGCCGGTTCAACGCTTCGTTGGACTCCCCTCCGGGAATCAGATCCCAGCGTTGCTCTTCCTGGACCCGCAGATAGATGGGGTCGTTTTCGTGGGCTTTCGCGCGCATCAGCCCGCCCTCCCACTCGCCCAGGTAGACCTCGCGCAGATCCGGGTCGACGAATGGCTCCAGTTCCAGATGCTCGCAGAGCGGGGCGGCGGTTTCCGCCGTGCGCCTGAGATTCGACACGTAGATGGCAGATATGGGATGGGTCTTAAGACGCTCGCCTACCCGGATCGCCTGCTCCCAGCCGTTGGGGTGCAGCTCCG
>JAHEEG010000146.1 GCA_024640825.1 Gammaproteobacteria bacterium | reverse complement strand
CACGCTGTTCAACGCGCGGCTCGCCTACGAGTGGCAGCTGCCGAACGAAGATCTGCTGACTTTCGAAGCGACGGGCAAGAACCTGGGCGACAAGACCTACCAGGAGCAGCGTCTGTTCCTCGGCAACGGTCTGTTCCAGGGCTGGGCCCCGCCTCGTACCTGGACGCTGTCGGTGTCTTACGCGCACTGAAGCTGCCCTGCTGACAGGAGTCCCGACGGGACAGGAAAAGCCGGCCCAGCGCCGGCTTTTCTTTGCCTGATCGCCGGTGGGTGCGAATCAGCTTCGGGCCGTTTAGTAGCCGCGGGCGCTCTACTCGCCGCGGGCGCTCTATCAGCCGCGGGCGCTCTATCAGCCGCGGGCGCTCTATCAGCCGCGGGCGCTCTATCAGCCGCGGGCGCTCTCGAGCCTGGCGCGCACCTCCCGGTGCCGCGCTTCGGTAAGGGGATAATTCCAGGCGATCAGAGCCGACAGCATGAAGCCGCTGGCGGGCCCGAACACGAAAAGCAGCTTCAGCCCCAGCGACGCCCCGTCCGCATTGACTGTCCCCGGCGTGGCGTCGTAGCCGATCAGCGCCAGAATGGACAGCGCGAACCAGGGGCCGATGGACAGCGCCACCTTGGTGGCAAACGACCAGACGGCGAAGAACCAGGCAGCCCGGTCCTCACCGCTCTCCAGCCGGTCGATGTCGATGACGTCTGCCTTCATAGAGTTGGGGATCACCCAGAAAGACCCGCCGAGGAACCCGGTCGCCGCCGTTATCGGCAGCATGTAGTAGAAGTCGCCGGCACCCAGCAGCAGGTAGCCGAGCATCAGCAGCGAGAACATCATCAGCGCCAGGCACCAGGCCCGGTGCTTGCCAACCCTGCCCGAGAACCGCACCCAGAAGGGGATGCCCATCAGGTTGAAGCCGTAGTACACCAGCAGCTGCAGAATACTGTTCTGCTCGTCCTGCAGCACACCGCGAACGTAGAAAACGATGAGCGCCGTGGAAATGGCCGACCCCAGCTGGTTGATGAAGAAAGCGGCAAGCAGGCGCTTGAACGGCCCGTTGCCCCACATCAGGCGCAGCCCCGGCAGCAGCGGCATGCGTGCCGGCAGGTAGTTCTTGCCCTCAGGCACCTTGAAGACCGTCAAACCCACGGTGAGCGGCAGCAGCACCAGGGTCATGGTGCCCACCAGCAGCAGCGTTTCCTCGGTACCACCGTAGCTGAAGAGAAAGATCGCCAGCACCGGTACCACCTTGCTCATCACATTGGCGCCCAGTCCGATGCTGGCCCGCCACCCGGTAATGCGTGTGCGCTCGTTGTAATCCGGAGACAGTTCCGCGGCCCAGGCATAGTAAGGGATGAACAGCATGGTCCAGCCGAGCCAGAGCACGATCAGCCAGCCCAGCAGGTAGGCGGCGGTGACCGGCGGTTCCGGCATGAACAGCTTGTAGATGGCCAGCATCAGTATGGGCACCGCGGCCGCCATCCACACCCGGCGCCGCCCCCAGCGCGTGTTCGTCCGGTCGCTGAGCCAGCCGATGAGGGGGTCTGTCACGCCATCGAAAACCCTCGACAGCAACAGCACGGTAGCCACCGCGCTGAGGCTCACGCCGAGATCCGCGCCGTAGTAGTTCGGCAGAAAGGCGGCCACCGGCACGGCCGCCATCTGAATGGGCATATCGGCCAGACCGAAGTAAAAAAGCGTTTTCTTCGGCAGCGCGGCGGATGAACCCTGACCGGTGATCAGGCGCGCCCCGGGAACTGCCCCATCACCGCATGGCTCGTATCGTCAATCGGAGAGCCCGCGCCGTTTCAGCTCGGCGGCCAGCCGCTTGGTATCGGACTCCAGGGGCTCTGCGAGTTCGCTCTCATCCAAAGTGCCCTGAGTGTGCGCGCGCATTTTCGCGCCGTCGTAGGTAATGAATTTTTCCGGAACGATCTCCAGCACGATCCGCAGAGGCGAATCCAGCATCTTCGCGAACGCGTCAGACTCATCGGGCCGTATGTGACGGGCGAACGCCGGATAAAACCAGTCTTTGGTTTCCCTGTCCTCGTGAATGATGCAGTGCCCTTTGATGGTGATGGTCTTGCCAGGCCCCATGTCGGTACCCGTGCTGGTAACCACCACCGACACTTTGGGATTGCGCCGAACGGCGGAAATCCGGTGCCGGTGCGCGCCCGCAGTCAGCCAGGCCCGGCCGTCTTTCCAGAGCAGGGACATGATCACGCCCATGGGCCACTCGTCTTTGGTGCACCAGTTGAAAACGCACTCCCGCTGGGTGGTCAGCAGGCGCTCCTGATCATCCGGATTCAGCTTGTAAACGGATACCAGCTCGTAGTTCTGCAGATCTTCGGACATTTCAGCCCCCTAAGTTTCTAGATATGTGGTTTAACTTATTGTTTTTGCGAATTTTCTTTGGCAAATTCCGCGTAAGCGGCCGCGGTGCCCTGGGCCATCTTGTCGCCGTCGAAGGGTATGGACATTTCCGGCGTAAATTCCAGAACCACCCGCTCCGGCGTGTCCAGGAAGCGTACGAACATCTCCGGGTCCAGGCCACGGGTAAACTCGTTCCCTTCGTCCCGGGATTGCGCCATGCCGGAGGCCAGCAGCTTATACATCCAGAGCTTGGTCTCCGGGTCGTCGTGGATCACCGTATGGCCTTTGTAGGTAACCGTTTTGCCACCGCCCATGGGGGTGCCCTTGCTGGTCATGACCACGGACGACCGGCCGTCCCGGGCAATGGCCTTGATGCGCACCCGTTCCCGGGTCGCCGTCATCCAGATCTTGCCGTCCACGGGCACGTAGGCGGTGATGACGCCCAGGGGGTGTCCCGCTTTGTTGGCCCAGCAGAAGACGCACTCGCCTGCCGTGTTGACCAGCTCCTGTTCCCGCTCGGGATCCAGTCGGTACTGTTTGACGTCGTCATAGTTGGTGGCTTGAGATTTGGTCGCATCGGTCATGAAAGCTCTCTCCGCACAGTTTGCCTGCGCGGACGACATTGCCGCGCCTGAATAAGATCCCGGGAGCCATCATAAGCGATATCCGGGTCGAGAGTGCCCGATCGGCTCCGCTTCCACCGCCGGCCTGACAGCCAGGTTCCCCGCGAAGCTGCAGGGGCTAGGAGAGCGTTAGAAAGTCGCGTTGGTCAGGCCCCCGTCAATCACCAGGCTCTGTCCGGTTACGAAATCCGACTGCTCGCTGCAGAACAGGGCGACGAAAGCGCCCACGTGGTCCGGATCACCGAATCGGTTGGCGGGAATCTTCCACTCGTCGATGAACTTCTGGATCTCCTGTTCGTACGTGGTGCCGTTTGCAGCCGCCAGCGCCGTGTAGCTGTCGTGAATGGATGCGGTGTGGTGCATGCCTGGCAGAATATTGTTGACCATCACGTTGTGGCGAGCCACCGCCTTGGCCACGGCCACTGAGTAGTTGACCAGCGCCGCCCGAGGCGGACCGGAGAGGATCCTGACCTGCGCGGGGAACTTTGCGGCCCCGGTACCGATGTTGACCACCCTCCCCCAGCCTCGATCCACCATGCCGGGAATGACGGCCTTCATGAACTGAACCGGACTCAGCAGGGTGACTTCCAGGTTGTCCAGCCAGTCCTTGTTGGACACGGTTTTGTAATCACCGGTAAACGGCGGCGGCGAGCAGGTGCCGACGAGGATGTCCGGCTCGGGGCAGGCAGCGAGAATCTTTTCGCGACCCTCGTCGGTGCTGTGATCCGCCACAATGGGCGTAACACTGGCCCCGGTTTCCAGCGCGATCTCTTCACAGGTCCGCAGCAGGCGCTCTTCTCCCCGCGCGGACACGTAAAGCTCCGCACCCTCCTGCGCCAGGGCCAGCACGCTGCCTCTGCCCATGCCGGCACTACCGCCGTTGACGATGGCTCTACGACCCCGAATTCCCAGATCCATAGTTGTCTCCTCGACGCCCGATCAGGGCCGGGCAATCCACTCGTCCAACAGCATGTTCAGGTGCCGGGGCTTGGTTTCGTTGTAGTCGGCAAGCTGCACGTAGTCCCGCTGCATGGCATGCAGGCCTTCCTGCACGTAGGGCAGGTTGCGCACGTCCTGGTTGAACACCTTAGCCAGCATCCCCAGCTCCGGTGCCTCCGTCCAATCGTCATCAACGCCCAGCCAGTGGATCTTCGACGCCGGCGTGTACTCGCCGTTTTCGGGAATCGGTGCCAGGTACATGCACTCCATGATGCACTCGTCCACCTTTCTGCCGTTGGGGCGGAACCGGTAGACGATGCGGTTGAACGACCCCCAGGGGTGGAAGTTCGGGAACAGGGTAAAGAACACGGAAGAGAACTCGATGTCTGCGATCTTTTCCGCTACGGACGGGACCACGCCGCGCAGCAGCTCACGCTGCATTTCGGCGTAGGCCAGCCGCGGGTGGGTATGGTTTTTCCGATCGTCCTTGGCCGCCCGTTCCGCCATGGCCTTCTCGAAATCGCTCTGGGGCAGCTGCAGACCGCCGACCCAATCACACAGATGGGGGTTCACGTCTCCCAGCTCGCCCTCTACCGGCTCGGCGTTGGGGGTGAACAGTCCGGTCTGGCCTTTCGGCGTGGTCACCCGGACGAGACCGTCGTCTGTGGCTTCATAGACCCAGCCGTTCAACGGGTGGCGCACCCGGCGCTTGCCGTCCTCGGGCAGCGGATCCCATTCCGGCAGCCCCTGGCTCTCCAGCGCGCCGCAGCGGATGGCCCGGGAGTAATTGCCGAACACGTCGTACTTGGTATCCACATCGTGAGCGCCGCCCAGCAGAATCTGCGGGTGGGTGGCGATCACATGATACGACTCCATGAAGGCCTCCGAGGCCACCTTCCAGTTGCAGCGGATCACCTTGGCGACGTGGGCCTCTTTATAACGCCGCTCGTAGGGCAGCAACTCGAAGTGGCTGGGCAGATCGCCGAGAAAGTCTTCCAGCGGCTCGCAGTCGGGGTCCGGATTGATGAACACAAAGCGGCCCCAACGGCCGACCTTCACCTCCGGCAGCGACTCGTTCTCCGCTTTGAGGCCTGGATAGTCCCATTGGCAAGGAATCTGCCGCAGCGAACCGTCGATGTTCCACGTCCAGGCGTGAAACGGGCAACGCAGCTCGGTTGCCGCCTTGCCCCGGTTCTCCCGCAGCTTGCGTCCCCGGTGCAGACAGGCGTTGTAGTAAGCCTTGATCTCGTCTTCCGCGGTACGGACGATGAGATACGACATGCCGGCGATATCGTAGGGAACATAATCCCCCACACCGGGCAGATCGTCTTCGTGGCAGGCCACCTGCCACACGCGCTTCCAGACCTTCTCCACCTCCAGGTCGAAGAATTCCTGGGATGTGTAGCGGTCTATGGAAACCCGGGTAGGGCCCGGCTCGATGGGCGAGTCCCGACGATAGGACTCAGGTACCGGACGCGTATCCTCGTCCAGCAGCTTGTGATAAGACGAATCCATCGTCCGAACCGTGTCTTTTGCTTCTGCCATGGCCTGTTTCTCCCTCGCTGGCTTGATCGCAAGATGGTCGTATCTTTCTGTAACCGTATCTGATTGTCACATCTGGTTTCGGAAAAGAATAACGTGTTATCTTTTTTTACCGATAACCAATCTGCTTCACGCGCTCTCCGCTTCATCGAGCACCGCTCCCAGACAGAAGGTCCAACTATGAAAATCGGCGCTTACGCTTCGTTCATGACCCCCGTCAGCACCCCACAGACCATAGCCGATCTCGGCCGTCGCATGGAAGACATCGGGATGGAATCCCTGTGGATGGGCGAGCACGTGGTTCTGTTCGACAAGATGGAATTTCCCTACCCCGGTTCGGCTGACGGCCGCCTGCCGATACCCGACGGTCACGGGCTCATGGACATCGTCCCCACCTTCGGCTTCCTCGCCAGCGTCACCAGAACCCTGAGGTTCGGTACCGGCGTGGCCCTGATTCCCCAGCGCAACCCTATCTATACGGCCAAGGAGTTCGCCACCCTGGACTGGTTGACCGGCGGGCGCATCGACCTGGGCATCGGCGTGGGCTGGTGCAAGGAAGAGGTGCTGGCCTGCGGCTACGGCTGGGAAGACCGCGGCGAGCGCTGCAACGAGCAGCTGGACCTGATGATCAAACTCTGGACCGAGCCCGTGACCACCCACGAGGGCAAGCATTTCCAGGTTCAGGCCTGCCGCATGGACCCGAAGCCGGTGCAAAAGCCATACATACCTATATATGTCGGCGGTTACAGCAAGCCGGCCATCCGGCGCGCGGCCAAGTACGGTCGCGGCTGGCTGGGCTTTGGTATCAATCCGGAGATGACGAAAATGTTCCTCGCGGGCCTGGACGAGGCGCTGAAAGCAGCAGGCCGCAGCCGGGATGATTTCGAAATCATCGTCTCCCCGGGGGCCGTGGACGCCGATGCCGTGCGGGCGTTCCAGGACCTGGGCGTCGATCGGCTGGTCCCCGTTCTGGGGCCACAGGATGCCAGCGCCGAATCACCGCGGATGGCAGAGCTGGAGGGCTACGCCAATCTGATTGCCTGATGCAAAGTGATAGACTTGCGGCTGGAGAACCGCAGTCGAGGCACAGGAGACGACCATGACTGACGTAGCCATCGTAGGTATCGGAATGCACCCCTTCGGCCGGCACGAGGGCGTATCCGGCATGGATCAGGGCGCCGTCGCCGTGCGCGCCGCCTGTGCCGACGCCGGCGTGGAATGGGGCGACATGCAGTTCGCCTTCGGCGGCAGCCGAGCTGCCGGCGATCCGGATCGCATGGTGGCGCAGCTGGGTCTGACCGGGCTGCAGTTCATCAACGTGGTCAACGGCTGCGCCACCGGCGGCTCGGCCCTCATATCCGCCTATAACACCATTCTCTCGGGCGCGTTCGATCTGGGCATAGCCATCGGCTTCGACAAGCACGCGCGCGGCGCCTTCACCCCGGCAGGCCCGGGCGGATCCGGCCGCAACTGGTACGGGGGCAGCGGTTTGGCACTCACCACCCAGTTCTTCGGCATGAAGATCAACCGCTACATGGACGAGCACAACATCAGCCAGCGCACCCTCGCCCGGGTCGCGGCCAAGGCCTTCCGCAACGGCTCGTTGAACCCCATGGCCTGGCGGCGCAAGCCGCTGACCGAGGAAGAGATCCTGCAGTCGCAGATGCTCTCTTACCCGCTGACCCAGTTCATGTTCTGCAACCCGGGCGAAGGCGGCGTTGCGCTGGTTCTGTCGCGCGCCGACAAAGCCCACAAGTACACGAGCAAGCCCATATTCCTGAAATCTTCCGTCGTCCGCTCGCGCCGCTTCGGCAGCTTCGAAGTAACGGCGCCGTCGCTGTCCCTGGAGCACGGGCCGGGGCCGACGGTGGACGCCTCCAGAACCGCGTTCGAGCAGGCGGGCATCGGCCCCGAAGATGTGGATCTGTCTCAGCTGCAGGACACGGAATCCGGCGCCGAGATCATGCACATGGCAGAAAACGGTTTCTGCCAGGACGGCGAGCAGGAGCGGATGCTGAAAAAAGGCGAAACCGAGATCGGCGGGCGCTTCCCGGTGAATACCGACGGCGGCTGCCTGGCGAACGGCGAGCCCATTGGCGCGTCCGGCCTGCGCCAGGTGTACGAGAACGTTCTGCAGCTGCGCGGCGACGCTGGCCCCCGCCAGGTGCCCGGCGATCCCAAAGTCGCCTATACCCACGTATACGGCGCCCCTGGAATCAGCGGTGTGACCATTTTGGCTCGCTAAAGCAATCTATCAGATTTAATCTGTAACTTACTAATATATAAATGGAATAATTGATGGAAAACGTCGTCGAGAAAGCCAAGACCTGCCCGCTCACGGAGCTGAGCCCCATGCACCCGGAGCTGCTGAAATGTCCCTACAGCATGAATCGGCGCCTGCAGCGCGAGGCCCCGGTCTTTCAGGATCCGTTGAGCGGCATCTACTTCATCTCGCGCTACGACGACGTGGTTGCCATGGCCATGGATCACCAGACATTTTCCAGCGTCATGCCCGGCGGCGGCACGGGCTCTCTGGCCACTGCAGACCCCGAGATCACGGCAATCATGGAGAAGGGCTACCCCAACGTATCCACCATGCTCACCCAGGACCCGCCCCTGCAGCGCCGCTACCGCAAATTCGTCGACGGCGCCTTCTCGCCGGCGAATCTGAAAGCGCTGGAGCCCTTCATAGAGCAGCTGTCGAATCAGTTCATCGATGCCTTCATAGACCACGGCCAGTGCGAGTTTCTCGGTGACTTCGGCATCCCCCTGCCGCTGACCATCATCGCCTCGCAGCTGGGCGTGCCGACCTCGGACCTGCCACTGCTGCGCAAGTGGACGGACGCCTTCATCGGCAACCTCAGCCAGCAGCTGGACCGGGACGGCCAGCTGAAAGCGGCCCGGGACATTCTGGAGTTTCAACACTACTTCGTGGAGAAGATGGAAGAACGCCGCAAGCACGCGGAGGAAGACATCCTGTCGAAGGTGGTCAACGCCAGCATCGACGGCGAGAAGCCCCTGGACAACGCCGAGTGCCTGTCCATGGTCTCGCAGATCCTGGTGGCGGGTAACGAGACCACGTCCGCGGCCCTCACTGAGGGTATATGGCTGCTCATTAACAACCCGGATCAGTACGAGATCGTGCGGAAGGACCCGTCGGCGGAAAACATCAACGCCCTGGTGGAGGAGATACTGCGCATCACCAGCCCGTCGGCCAACATGTTCCGCCGGACAACGAGGGACGTGGAAGTCGCCGGCGTAACGATTCCCGAGAACAGCATCTGCTTCGCCCGCTTCGCTGCCGCCAACCAGGATGAAGACCGGTTTGCGGACGCGCTGAAGTTCGACATCACCCGCACCAACCTGCGCGACCACGTCGCCTTCGGCAAGGGCGTGCACCACTGCCTGGGCGCCGCCCTGTCGCGCCGGGAGATGAACGGCGGCTTCAAGGTCATTTTCCAGCGACTGGAGAACTTCCGCCTGGCACCCGGCGCCAGCGAGCCGGAGTTTTCCGCGAACGCGCTGCTGCACGGGATGACCGGGCTGCAGCTGGCCTTCGACAAAATCGCCTGAAGCCACAGGTAAGGTACGCGGCGCACGCGCTACCGGCACCCGCGGGCATCGTGCTGTTGCAGCCGGTGCCCGAGAACAGGCCAAGGCCGAACCCCGGGACAAGGGCGTCCCCAGCATGAGCGACTCCTGCACCACCGCGAAAGGTTTCGAAACATATCGCGTGGCCAGGTTACTGGGCCAGGACACGGCGAATTTCAAGCGCCAGGACGCGGGCATCAGGGCCTCACTGAAGCCAGGCGAGACCCTGAGTAACCGCCGGGAAGCGCTAATCCGGTACTTTCAAGGGGCTGGACGGTTATCTGGAGGCGAAAACTAGTGCCTACCAGAACGTTGACGCTATCGAAAAGAAAACCCATACTCCCTCACGTTTTGTGAAACGTTTTGTTACGTTTGTAGTGCTTCAGGCA
>JAHEEG010000286.1 GCA_024640825.1 Gammaproteobacteria bacterium | reverse complement strand
GGTTTGTGATCGGTTTGTTGAATCGACGAGAGGGTTCATTCCCCGCAGCATGCTGCGCCATGCATTGATGGCCGCTTGGTTCTTGCCTTATTGAGGGGATCCAGTAACCAGAATCCAGAATCCGGAATAAGTCCCGATAGCCAGGTGGGGCCGCGAGTTTTATCTGACTTCTGGAGACTGAATTCTGGATACCCCGTGGCTTGACGCGGGGCAGTTCAATGAACCGGGGAAAGCGATTGGTTGTGCGGGTGGCTGCAAATTACAAAAAAAATCGGGATTTCTCCCGATTGACTGTGTGTTCCCCCCTGGTTCCCGGGGTTGAGGTTGTTGGTCTCGTAACTGGCACGCTGGAGAATTTCGCTATCCCTGGCCGTGTTTCTAAGAGCGGCAGAGAAGCTCCAGGCCTCCGGTGCTGCTGCCTATGGACAGCAGTTTTCATTGGTATAATCCGTGCTGCCAAATTCCGGAGACAGGCCGAAAAACTCCTGTTGATCGCTGCTCGGCCCCAAGGCGCGTAGGGTCTCAACATCCGGCACGCTGGTGATGGCTAGACCTTGATCCTGCTGAAAGTGGCGGATGGCCGCTTTCGTGTTCTCATCCAGGACGCCACTCATTGTGCCGACTAGATCATTGCTGAGATCGAAACCGAGATCGTAACCACGCACGGCCAGCAGCATCTGCATTTCTCTGATCTGCTCTGTGGTGAGTTGCTGCGCCTGCATTTGATCCTCCGCATCAAGCTGCGCTTGAATTTGCTGCCATTGGTGGAGCTGCTCACCGGAAATAGCCTGGGCCTGGCTGAACATCAGCAGGCCGCCCAATATCACAAGTGGGAGTGTCAGAGTAAAGTATTTCATGGCGGTTCTCCTTTGCTCTAGGGGTCCCAGAGGGATCCACAGTCACTTAGAGCGTCGACCCTTCCATCAGGCAGAAGCACCATTGCAACACCCTTTGCGGGGTGAAGTGTTATTAGTTTCTCTTAATATACTTATAGCAGTCAGAAAAGCTTTGTCAACAAATAAAACATCTATAAATTAAAGACTTAGGTGGTTTTTATCGGAATTTCTTGTGATATTCAAGGCTTGATGGCTCGGGCTATAAGGTTTTTGCCTGATCATCTCGTGAAGGCTGGTTTTTTGCCAGACCTGAGCCCATTGCCAACGTAAAACCGTTGGTCATAAGGGTCCGGGGGACAACAACCGTGATACCGATGTGATTCTTGATCTGTTCGAGGTCTGTATCCAGAAGGGGGTAGGCGCTCCCTTCTGTTTGCTGACCGAAGTCGGTCCTGCCACTTTCAAGGAAGGAGATGAGGTCCTGCAGATGAGACAGACCGATTGTCATCATGGCATTGGGAGCCGCAATCCGTCCCTGCTGATAAGCCGCTGCTGTGACCGCGGGCGCAGCCTGAAGCAGGTAAGCAGTTCTAAGCTTTTGCAGGTGAGCGAGTTCACTGTAGAGCGTAAATGAGAATTCGGCCCCAGCCTTCAGGCGGGAACGAAGCCGGTCTCGTACGTCCCGGTAAAGCTGGCGATTTTCGATCTGTCCCAGGGCGATGCCGTATTGTTCGTGCAGCAGCAGCTCGGCGTTGATGAAATGCGTGGTATCGGCAAGGGCATCCTGAAGGGTCTGATTGTCGATCGGGCCTTTTCCCGCATCAATAACCCTCGATCGCCCCATTTCTCCAAAAAAACCTTCTGGCAACAACAAATCGATGCGATTTTGTTTGATCAGCCATTCCCCGATGCGGAACGTTTCAATCTGGGCTTGCACCGTACTGGTCGTATTGGCCCCGTTGATGGCGCTTCGATGGCCATTGGCGATGATGTATATTCGCGAAGATGCCTCAGGTTCGGTTTGATAGACGATCGTTCCCAGTTGTTCCGGAACAGAGATCTGCGCAACGGGGGACCGTAACGCGTCTAACGACTCAGCCGCCTGGAGAGAAGATCCGCTGAGCAACCAGAAGCCGCAGAACAAGATCAGCCAGATAAAGCGTACGCGAAGAAATGTTGGACAACCGGGAAGAAACATTCTGAGTAATTTCGTGACCAGACTCTCGGGGGCTTTCTCGAAGGGGCGGCCATGGTTCTGGGAGGAAGAGTTGAGACTCGATATTCCGCTCCCCAGAGACTCACGCGACCAGCGATATTCACTGTCGACGACAGCGGGTTGGCCGTTTGCCTAAGTAGTTTACGGCCCAGATCATTATTTATATAGATATCACTATCTCTCGATCTTCAGGGTAAAGTCAATGGGTATATTAAAAAATATCTCTATTTTTCAATAGGTTAAAACGATTTAAGCCCCCGGGGGAGCTTGCGGACGGAGTGTCTTGCGAAGGAGCCTGCGACAAAAGCTTTGATTCTCCCCGGGGCGCCAGATCCCCCATGCCCACTGCTGTAGGCAAACCCCTCGCACGATGAGCCTGTCATTTTTCCGCAGCGCCGTGCCGATAGATGACGTGGTAGACCAGGCCGACGAGCACGCTGCCGCCGACCACGTTGCCGAGGATCACCGGGACCAGGTTGCGCCATAAGCCGAACCAGGTCAGTGACAGGGATTGGTCGACCTGGTGACCTGCTGCCTTGAGCATCAACCCCATCGGGATAAAGAACATGTTGGCGACGCTGTGTTCGAAGCCGGCTGCGACGAAGGCCGAGATCGGGAAA
>JAHEEG010000285.1:1654-2673 GCA_024640825.1 Gammaproteobacteria bacterium | reverse complement strand
GTGGCGACAGCTTTGTCCTGGTCGATGCGAAAGTGCTGGGATTTGAACTCGTTCCGGGAGAGGCTTGTGATCTTGTCGAGATGGGTATGAAGATAAGCTCGGCAGCCAACCAACAGTTGGGGTTTCGGCACCCGTTGAACTCCGAGTGGGATCACTTGTCGTTCTGCCAGTTTACCGGACCGCTGGTCAGGGAGAACGGCGAGCTGGTCGGGCCAAACGCTGTGGTCGTGCGGCCTGGCAAGATTGACCGGTCGCCAACGGGCACCGGGTGTTCGGCACGAATGGCCGTCCTGCACGCACGGGGCCTGATGCAGATCGGGGAGCGGTATCGAGCGCGCTCGATCATTGGTTCCGAGTTCATGTGTGGGATTGACTCGGTGACCTCGGTCGGAGATCGCAACGCGATCGTACCGACCGTCTCGGGCCGAGCATGGATTACCGGAACACATCAGCTCATGCTTGACCCAGACGATCCCTGGCCCGAGGGTTATCGGATTGCCGATACCTGGCCGGCAAGATAAGGACGCGCCCTGCTAGACTCCGCACGGAGAGTGCCAACGGATTACGGGATAACCACGGCATCAACGCGGGCTCAGGGCCGGTCAGCCTGGACGGAGCAGGGCGCTGCCGCCGGGATTAATGGGCTGAAAGCATTCCGACACAGCTTGGGGGAGGCTTATCGCACGCAGGAAGACAAACTGCTTAAGCCAAAAACCAATTCCTATTAATCGGTGTTTCTGTTAAATTTAGCTTCTCAGAAAGGCAAAGCCGGAGTAATCCGGTGACGCAAAGCCATGGGTCCTATATCAGGATGGCCAGGTTGCATGGGTACCGGCGAGAAAAAACACGAGCCATCCGCACGCAATGTGGGTGGCTTGATTTGTCTTGTCGATATGGCAGGTTGCTGAATGGCTGGTGAAAAATAATCGCACTCCCCGAGGAGGATACTATGCTGAATGACCCACGGATAACCTTGGTGATGATCATAGGACTTCTGGCTGTTCCTGCTTTCGCATGGT
>JAHEEG010000285.1:0-1644 GCA_024640825.1 Gammaproteobacteria bacterium | reverse complement strand
GTCTGAAACACTTTATGTCTCTGACCAGCTGGTTGTCTCCCTCAGGGAGTTGCCACAGGAAAATGCTAAGGCGATTACCTATCTTAAGACGGATACGCCGGTAGAGCTGATCGAAGTTGGGACAGCATACTCAAAAGTGAAAACGGCAAATGGCGAGATTGGCTATATCCAGAAGAGTTACCTGGAAGAAAGCTTGCCGAAACCCGTCATTATCAATCGGCTGACTCAGGAAAATGAACGATTGAATGGGCGGATTCGGGAATTGGAAGCACAGTACAAAGAAGCTTTTACGAGCGGGGACGAGGCCCGGGCCAGGCTGGTGACCGAGATGGAAGAATTTCGTGCTCAGGTGGGCGAGCTTCGAACGGAACTCAATGACTCGAATAAAAAATTGGCAGAGGTTTCCAACGCTTATAAAACCTTAAAAGAAAATTCTCAAGATATTGTCGCGATCACCGATGAACGCAACCAGCTCAAGCTTAGCAATAATGAATTGTCGGAGACCTTGAACAACTTGGAACAAGAGCGTAACCTATGGTTGAGAAATGGAATTATCAAATGGTTTCTTGCCGGAGCGGGGGTCCTCTTGGTGGGTTGGGTCCTTGGTAAATTTTCTAAGCAGCGACGTAAGAGTTCTCTCTATTAAAGGTAAATTGTTCTTCTCTTGATCTTTTGTGCAATAAAAAAACATCAAGGATAATGAATGGTAAATCCAAAAAAAACAGGAGCAGGGGAAGCCTTGGCAGGCTGCCAAAATATGTTACAGGGGCAGTTGATTGCCGCTGAACGAGCTTGGTGAACGGCTCTCTTGAGCATGGCAGCTTCGGCAGGGTGGCAAGACGCATTGAAACAGACCGGCAGACCGTTCAGACATGGACATCGCCGAAAGTCAACTCTCCTTCCAGTGTCCGATGCCGGATCATGACGTAGAACAGCCAAGCATAGAAGATCAGCACGCCCGCCAGGACAACCCCGCCCGGAATGTAACCGATAGCGGTGTTGTTCAGAAACTCCTGGCCCGAGTGGATGAACTCAGCCTCTCCAGTCCTCGGTTGCAGTACCGCAGTGGTGGTCTTCAACAGCCATGCCCCCAGCAAAATCAGGAATATCCAGCAGTAGTTCCGTGCCAGGCGGCGCGCCATGGCCTGGCGACGACTGATGGTGAACCTTGGATGGCGCAATGTCTCCGCAAGCTCGGCCGCCCAGTCAAGGGTCGTGGCCTGCTTCTCGGGATCGAAAAACGGGCCGTAGTAATTTCGCTCCAACAGGCGTACGCGGGTCCGAAACAGGTGGAAGAAACGATATCGTCGTGACTCGATCTGGAGGAGCAGGAAGACCAACACCATTGAGAAGATGAGTACGCTGTGGTGGGCGCTGGCTGTGGCGAGAGTGATGGAAAGCATGGCCGCCACGGCGCCGATGGCCCAGTTAGTCGTGCGATCAAGCCGGTCGCGCCAGCTCATCATGCGCGCCATTTCACCGCGGTAGTAGTGGGCCAGGGTGGTGATGTCGTCCTTTGTCCGCACCGGTAACCTCAGAGATCTGCTCCCCTCTGGAAGATCAACGGGGCCGGTCGGCGAATGCCCGCTCATGGGTTCAGGTGCGTCGGTCATGGCTGTTCACCGATGTCACTTCCTTGCTTCT
>JAHEEG010000145.1 GCA_024640825.1 Gammaproteobacteria bacterium | reverse complement strand
GGCGCGAAGCGCCAAGACCAGGTCGCAGGGATGAGGGTTACGCGAACGTAAATCCTGAACCAACAATTGGAATTTGGTCGGGACGGCAGGATTTGAACTCGGCGCGAAGCGCCAAGACCAGGTCGCAGGGATGAGGGTTACGCGAACGTAAATCCTGAACCAACAATTGGAATTTGGTCGGGACGGCAGGATTTGAACCTGCGACCACTTGACCCCCAGTCAAGTGCGCTACCAGACTGCGCTACGCCCCGTTTGTTGAGCTATCGCTCCGTGAAGGCGGCGAATAATACCCGAACCGAGCAGGCCGGAAAAGCGTCACAGGGTGGCGGAAGCTATAGTTCTGCTATGGATGTACCGATGCCCCAGGATTCCGCCTGGCGAACCCGTCGCATGGTCAGTCTCGTCGCGATGGTGGTGGTCAACCTGATTCCGCTGATCGGCGTCTTGCTCTGGGGGTGGGACGTCGGCTCGCTGGTGGTCCTCTACTGGTCAGAAAACCTCATCCTCGGTGCCTACACCATCGTCAAGATACTCGCTGTGAGCCCCGTTGGGGGGTTGTTTTCAAGCCTGTTTTTTCTGGTGCACTACGGCGGCTTCTGCGCCGTGCACGGCGTCTTTGTTCTTGCGCTTGCCACAGATACGGAACCGGCATTCCTTGAGGGAGATCCCTGGCCTTTGTGGCTGGTATTCGTGCAGTTGCTGATTGGCGTGATTGCGCAGGTGCTGGCGATGGCGCCACCGGAGTGGCTGATCGCCTTCGTTGCTCTGGCAATCAGTCACGGCCTGTCGCTGTTGTTCAATTACTTCATGAACGGGGAATATAGAAATCAGACTGTGAAAGCGCTCATGGGCGCACCCTACAAACGCATCGTGGTGCTTCACGTGGCGATCATTCTGGGTGCGTTTGGCGTATCGGCTCTGGGCTCGCCTTTGCCGTTGCTGGTGCTGCTGGTGGGGCTCAAGCTGGGGTTGGACCTGGTGCTCCACAATCGGGAGCACCAGACCAGACCTGAAGACGAACTCAGTTCGTCATAGTTGTTCCGGAAACCACCACGTTGACGCGTCGGTTCTTCTGCCGCCCTTGTTCCGTGGCGTTGCTGGCTATGGGCTTCGACTCGCCGTAGCCGACCGCGCTGAGGCGGCTGCCGTCGATGCCGGAGTTGGTCAAAGCCGTCACGACCGCTTGTGCGCGTCGCTCAGAGAGCCCCTGGTTGTAGCTCTCATCGCCCAGGCTGTCCGTATGCCCTTCGATGACCGCCTGGGTGCTCGGATACTCACGCAGGAACTTCAGCAGCTCCAACATTTCCTGGAAGGCCACACCGGTGATCTCATCTGAGTCGAAGGCAAACGCCACGGTCAGATCGAACGATACCGGCTTCTCCAGCATGATCTGACAGCCGCGTTCATCAACACGGGCGCCTGCCGGGGTTCCCGGGCAGTCGTCTCTGAAATCCGGTACGCCGTCGCCGTCGCTGTCCAGGGGGCAACCACGCGAATCCACGGCGGTGCCCAGCGGCGTGCCCGGGCATGCATCCATGTCGTCAGTCACACCGTCGCCGTCAGAGTCCAGGGGTGCGGGGGGTGGCGGCGCTGGCGGCGGCGTGGGGTCGCCGATAAGAAACGTCAGTCCCGCAGTTGTCATCGCGGAAACGGTTTCGCCCTTATTGTGGTAGAGGCCTCTGACGTCGGCGCGAAACACGACGCGATTGTTGATATTTTTGAAGAAGCCGCCGCCGAAGTTCCAAGTGGTATCGGTTACGTCTTTACGCAGTCCGTCGTAGTCGTAGGTACCCTGGCCGCCGCCCACGGTAATGTAGGGACGCCAGAAAGTGCTGTCCCCGAGCGTGCGAATGAGGTTCAGGCTCCAGTAATCGAGGTCGCCATTGCCTTCGACGTTGTTCACCCTGACATCGGGGTCAAATTGATAGTACATGGCTTCAGCCATCCACCCGTCGGCAAAGGCGTAGCCCAGACCGCCGCCGAAGCCGTAATCGCTGCTGTCTATTTCCAGGCCTGCAGGTTCTTCCATGTAGGCACCGAGAATATTCAGAAAGAATTGGTCCTTCTCAGGCCCCTGCTGCGCAGTCGCGAGCTGCGACCAGACGAGTAGGCCCGATAAGCTGATGAATCTGAGAAGATGACGCATATAGGTCTCCTTTCCTTTAAATTCCGGTGGGCGTCTCATTAGCCCTCCAAGCGGCGCGCACGATACCACCTTTTCGCCAAACGTCTACAGGTGATTGATGGGCGTCGCTGCGCTACCGTCCCTTGAACTCGGCCTTGCGCTTCTCCATGAACGAAGCCATCCCTTCGCGGAAGTCTTCCGACTGAAACAGCGGCAGCAGCTGCAGGTAAACATGATGAACGTGGTCCTGGAAGGTCTCGTTCATGCCCATGCGCATCATGCGTTTTGACGCCTGTACGGCCAGCGGCGCGTTACCGGCAATTTCCCTGCCTAATGCCTGGGCGGTGGCCACAGTTTCTTCAGCGGGCACCACATGCGACACCAGACCCAGGCGCTCGCACTCGTCGGCCAGCAGGGTTCGGCCGGTGAAGATGATCTCGGCCGCTTTGGACCAACCCAGCAGGCGGGGGAGGATCCAGGTGCCCCCGGATTCCGGCACAACGCCGCGGGCGGTGAAGGCGGCGGCCAGTTTGGCGTTGTCGGCCATGATGCGGATGTCGCAGCCCAGTGCCAGATCCATGCCGTAGCCGGCGGCGGAACCGTTCAGGGCGCAGATAGTTGGGGTGTCCAGGCTGTGCAGCACGGTCGGCGGCGTGTTGCGCAAGTCCAGGTTGCTGGGCCCGGAATTCTGCGAGGACAGGCCGCTGGCGATGCCGCCACCGCGCAGATCGAGGCCGGCGCAGAAGAACCTGCCGCTGCCGGTAATGACCATGGCTCGCACGTCCTGATCTTCGTTGGCCTCGAGCAGGCGGCGGGTGAGGGCGTCCAGCATGGGCCCCGAGATGGTGTTCTGAGCCTCGGGTCGATTGATGGTGATCGTGGCGACGTTATCGGCGACCTCGTAGAGGACTTCGTCGGTTGCGGTCTGTTCGGGGGCGGTTGCCATGGGTTTTTTCCCTCTGATGGAAGAGCCGGGGGGAGTGAAATTACGAGTTTGAGAAGTGATACGCAAGTTGAGGCGCCATTCGGCTGGCGAACCCCGAGGGCGCCAACTAGATTTAATGAAATCGCAACGGAATTGACGGATGCCTCACAACGATCAACGACTGGTGGACCTGCTGGAGATCTATCACGCGCGACAGCTGCGCGATGACCTGCTCTCGCAACTTCGGCGTCTGCGGCTCGATGACCCGTTGAATCCGTTTCAGGACCGGGCTCGGCGCCTGGAGACCCGGCGCTACTACGAGGCCATGCTGCTGACGGTGGCCGAGCTGCTTCGCGGCCTGGGGGACGATCTTCCGCTTGCGTGAATCCGCTCAGCGTCTGCTTGGGCTCGCCGGCCCTGATCAGCCCCGGTCCGGCATCTTTTCCTCGGTGACCTTGTAGCCGGCTTCCGGCGGTATGCAAATATAGTTGCCGTTTTCCCGCTGTTCGGACCACGGCAGCACCGTCACGATCTCGCTACCCCTTGCGGCGGCGATGGCAGCTTCCACGGTGTCGCTTTCGCCAAGTTTTTCCACATTGCGCAGGGTTGGAAATATCACTGTATATCTACCCTTCGTGGCGCCCTCGAGCACTTCGGCGGGCGTGATCCAGACGGAATCCACGGACTCGTGGCCGTCATGCACGGCGAGATGATCCTCCGGCGCCACGGCCAGAAAGAAGTGGGTGTCGAAGCGCTTCGGCAGCATGGTGGGTGTCACCCAGTGCGCGAAATGGATCAGCTGATCGCAGGCGAGGCGCAACTTCTCCTTCTCGACGAAGTCTTTCAATGACACCTCGCCACTGTGCAGCGTTGTGCGATAGTCCTCCAGCGTCAGAAGCCTTTCAGCGTCGATCAGACCCGCCTCACCCTCTGCTCTGGCCAGCAGAATGCCGCACTCTTCGAAGGCTTCCCGGATAGCGGAGACCTGGATGGCCCGCATATTGGGATCTTCGTCGGCGCCGTCGAGGTGCGGTGTCAGGTCTGCGTCGAAATCCTGAGGGTCCGCCTTGCCGCCGGGGAACACCAGAGCCCCGGACGCGAAGTCGATCTGATGGTGGCGCACCACCATGAATACCTCGAGGCCAGGATCCTCCTCACGGAGCATCATGATGGTGGCGGAGGGGAGGGCGGGTGCGGGTTGTTTCTCGCTCATAGGGTTTTGTCTTTCTCTTTAATGAAGCCGCGGGCGGTTCGGCACCACATCACTATTGCTGGAAACAGTCGAATGGCATCTTACATCTCCGAAGCGCCTACCCCAAACCCGGCCGGTCCCGTGCGAGAAAGAAAAACACTGCTACATTTAGGAGGAAGTGGTGCGCGCGAAGCGCAACAGGATACCTGGAGAACGATATGGAAATCGCACTTTTTCTCGTCTACCTCGTGATCAGCCTCATGATAGGGCGGGCCATGCAGAACGCCTGGGGAAACGCCACGGAGGATTTTATTCCTCGGGCGCGCAACCTGCTGATGACCAGCCTCTGCTGGCCGGTGGTGCTACTGCTGGCAGCGTATGATCGGATTGCTCCAACTTCCGAAGAAGACTGGGTTTTGAACTGATAGTCGAGACCGGCCGGTCGCCCCGGAGCGGCCGGCAGTAACCTTCCAGCGGCGACGCCAACGCGCCATCTTGGTATCTCCGCGGGTGGTTGCTTATGTCCCTGCCTATGGCACACTCCTTTATGGGGGAGCCATAAAGCAAAACCATGCCTATTCTCAGGACGGAAAGGCTGATTCTGCGTCCTATCGCTGAATCTGACGTGGATGCGCTGCATCGGGTCTGGACGGATCCGGACGTGCGTAGGTACCTTTGGGACGACGTCATTCTTTCCAAGGAAACGGTCAAAGAGATCGTTCACGCCAGTGAAACCTGTTTTCGTGAGGTCGGTTCGGGTTACTTTGCTCTGGAACTGGCAGATCAGCCGGGCGTTCTGGTGGGATTCTGCGGCCACCGGCGCTTCGAGGATGGTGGCCAGATGGAGTTGCTGTACGCGATCCTGCCCGACTACTGGGGGCAGGGCCTCACCACGGAAGCCGCGGCAGCGGTGCTGCAATACGGGTTCGAGGAGTGCGGGATGGCGCGGGTGATCGCATCCACCGATACCCCTAACCAGCGCTCGGTGCGCGTTCTACAGCGTCTGGGCATGGTCTTCGAGCAGCGGCGGGAATACCGTGGCCTGGATACGATTTTCTACAGCCTCACGCCGCAGGATCTTGCCGCGCGCCTGTGAGCATTGGCCTGTTGCGCATCGAATTCCACCTGCGTGGCTGCCGCTCGCTGAAAGAGAAACGTCAGCGCCTGAAGGGCATCCGCGAACGATTCGGTCGTGCTCACAACGTGGCAGTCAGCGAAAGCGACCATCACGACGTTCTGCAACGTGCCCAATACGTTTTCATCGCGGCGGCTGCCAGCGCGGATGTGGTGGAGCGGACGCTGATGGACATCGAACGCAACGTGCAGACGTCGGTGGACGCGGAGCTTATTGCCGTACACCGTGAAATGCTGGATTAACAAGCTTGCGTGGCTGGCGCTTGTGCTCTGCCTGAGTGCCTGTGGCCGCAGCGGCCAGGGTCCGGAGCCGGTTCTGATCGACTACGTGACCAGAATCGGCCGCGTAGTCGACGCAGAACCCCCGAAAGTGATCCTGGAAACCCTGGCGGGTTACCCCGAGCGACGCGAGATCCTGTTGACGGTTCCCAAGTCGGACATAGGCGTGGCGCAGTTCATTGAACTTCACGACTGCGACCTGGGTGCGCTGGTGGGTTATCGCAACAGCCCGCTCGGGCGCACGCAGCTGGCCAGTCAGCGGCTGAGCTACGAGCAGGCCTGGCTGGCCGCAGTAGATCGATGCGTCGACGCGCCGCCGTGGATGATCGAGCTGGCTGATGAGAAGGTGGCGCAGCTGCCGGCTCTGTTCTGGAACGCCACCTTCGCGGCGCCGGAAATGCGCGTGGCCTTCGGCAGCTCCGGAGCGCACAGCGAGGCGGACCTGGCCTATCTGTTGCGGACGTTGGCAGATGCTCTCTCAGGACTGGGCAACGGGCGATTCGACGGTCAGACCTTCGAAGCAACGCTCGGCCAGCTCAAGCGGGGCAGCTGGGTGGGGTATGCCCGCCAGGAATGGGCGCTGTGGCGCGCTTATCTCAGGGGTGCAGCGTTGCTGCTGGACGAGGCGCGGCCGCGGCTTTGCCGCAACGGCCGGCCGACGCCTCGAAGCCGGCATCTCGTCAATGTATTTCAGCGCTACTACGTCCAGGGCATTCAGCCTGCACTGGCGGCACAGCTGGGCCGCCAGGAGCCCTGGATCCGGCAGCTGCAGACCCTGATGCTCGAGCTGTCCGACCGGATACCAGCGCCCTTTGCTGCCTGGTATCGCCAGGCGCTGGATCCAGCGGCCGTTGACAGCGAATGGTCGCGCACCCGGCGCGACATCGTCACCCACGCGGAGGCTTGGCAACGGGTCTTTGCTTTCTGCGGTATTGAATTGGGTGCGGCTCTCAGGGAGTATTGAAGGATGGGTTCTTTTCTTGTCGTTCTGCTGGTCACGGCGTTTTGCGTCACCTGGGTCCGGGCTTCGCGGCGCAGTCGGCGTCGCTGGCTTGCCCGGCTGGACCTGCCGGGCCGTTGGCAGTGGCAGGATCACACCGGCAGCCTGGAGCTTGAAGGAGACCTCGACCAGGGTCGCTACCGTTTTGTGGAAACCGGCTCTGAAGACCAGGGGCGCTGGTTGCTGAGGCGCCACGAGCTGGTGCTGCGTCCCGATGACGGAGGGGCGATAACCGCGCTCGATGTGCGTTTATTCGAAGAGGGTAAAATCGGCATCGACGGTCCGGGTCGGGAACGGCGCATCTACGTCAAGCAGCGGGGCAACGTCGTTCCGTTGCGTCGTCCGGCCTGATCGGGGCGCTCTGTTTTTTCGTTCTCGAAGGACGTCCCGCGCAAAGATTCAAGAAGGTTTTCTGCGGTCCGGCTGGTCCGGGTTGCGCCGTGGTGTCAGGTCATCGGCGGAACGCTCCGGGTTCCGGCGCTCGACCTGGGCAGTGCGTCTTTCTTTGGGGCCTTTGCGTTTTTTCGGGCCGTCGGTTCGGGGCATGTGTGCCTGGACTCTTCGTGGTAACAGGGCTCTGCTGTGTAACAGACGTGGAAAGTCTATCACTTTCCACCTGAAACGCTCACGCAAATCAGTACAATGGCGCGCTTTGTCAAGCCGGACTTCGCTGCATGAAGAAGAATCTCGAATCGCTGGTGGAAGAAGCGCGAGAGCTGGTTGGTCGGGCGCTTTCAATCGTTCCCCGCAGCCAGCGTGTGGACTGGGAAACCGCCTTGGCGGCGGTGTGGCAGGCGGGGACCTGGGGTGCAGGATTCGTCGCTCACGCTGAGGTCGACGATATCTCGCTGGACGATCTGCTGTGGATCGATGACCAGAAAAGCCAGATAGAACGCAATACCCGGCAATTTCTCGCTGGCCTGCCTGCCAACAACGTGCTGCTGTGGGGTGCTCGTGGTACCGGCAAGTCGTCGCTGATCCATGGCCTGCTGAATCGCTACCATTCGGTTGGCCTGCGACTGGTTGAAGTCAGCAAAGGCCGGCTGGCTTCGCTGCCTGACATCGTCCGCCAGTTAGAAGACGAACCTTACCGATTCCTGCTGTTCTGTGACGACCTGTCATTCGAAGCCGATGACGCCTCCTACAAGGCGCTAAAGAGCGCGCTGGAGGGGTCGGTGTTCCGGGCGTCCGGCAACGTGCTGATTTATGCAACGTCGAACCGTCGCCATCTGCTGCCCGAGTACATGTCCGATAACGCGCAGGCAACCTATGTGCAGGGTGAGTTGCATCAGTCCGAGGCGGTGGAGGAAAAAATTTCGCTGTCTGATCGCTTTGGCCTGTGGCTGTCGTTCTATCCCTTCAAGCAGCAGGCCTATCTCGAGGTGGTGCAGCACTGGGTTGAATCGCTGGCTGCGTCCCACGGGCTGGGGAAGACCTGGAACGCGGATGTGCGGGCGGAAGCGCTGCGCTGGGCGCTTGCCCGCGGCGTTCGCAGCGGGCGAACCGCCCAGCACTTCGCAAGGCACTGGGTTGGGAAGAAACTGCTGGAGACCCAGGTCTGATCAGACAGAGACAATGTGGGGGCGCTACCAGGCGTAACCAACGCGGAACATGTAGGTCTGGTCCCATTTGTCAACGCCTTCAACAGCGCCGCCATCGTATTCCCAAAGCGTCTCAATGCCGGTCTGGAAACCGAAGATCAAAGGCATCTTGATGCCCAACCGGATGTTGAGCAGCACGCCTTCAGCGTCTTCGAAATTGAGAACGCCATCCTGTTCCGCATACAGGGTCGTGCCGAACCCCAGGATGTTGCTGGTGGCCTCAAACTCCCACAGCGCGCCGAAGTAGTCATCGTCCTCAGCTACGTCATATCTTTCGTCAACATATACCGGTCCCAATTCACCCCGCATACTTAAGATGCCGTTATCGAAAAATTGTCGGCCGATATGCGGGCCGACGGTGGTCCGGAGATCCAGGTCCTGGAACTTGTCGTATTCAAACCAGGCCTTGATGCCCCAGTAGTTGGCGGGGTTGCTCGCCAGGAAACGATCGTATTTAAACCGGGCGTTCCAGTTGTCGGTTGTCTTTGTGCCTTCGGTTTTGTCGATTTCCTGCAGGTACCGAATGGTGTAACGGTCAGTCAGGCTGCGCCATTCGGTTTTGGCAGCGATATCCAGCTCGTCCGTGTCCGAATTGCCGCGTTCTTTATCAAGGGCCACGCTGGCATCGCCGGTCCAGTTATAGCCATTACCCAGCTGCCAGGGATTCGGATTGATCAATTTAATGTCGCTGGTTGCAAATACGACATCGGGTTCACCAGCCCCACTGGCAATCAGCCGGCCTTCGCTGTCATCGATCGTGCGATCGTAGAAGACTTGCCCGTCTTCCAGCTGAATGGTGACTGGACTTGCCGTTACCACGCGCAGAATGTTCTCTTCCTTGATACTGATGTTCCCGGCGAAGGGTGTCTCAAAGATCACCACGTCTGCTTCCGCGCGGACCAAGGTGCCCACCAGGCGGGATCCGTTTTTCATGATCAGCTCATCGGCGGCCACGTCGATAGTGAACCCCAGCAGCGCCAGCAGCGCTAGAATCCTGTTGACACTCACGAGAATCTCTCCTATTCGATGGCGAATATCGCCCTATTGGTGTGCGGGCCGAAAAGGCCGCCAATAAAGCTGCCGCCGACCTCAAAAATGAGGGCAGCACCTTACCTGAACACCAGGCGTTAATCAGCCCTGGGAACAGCAAAAATATTCGTATCTACGGGTAGACTTTTGCGAGCATCCGTTGCGCATTGCGCAGCGTTGGAGGTTTGCCCTTCAATGATTCTTCTGTGGCTCGACGTGAATTTCCGGCGGCGTCAGAATCC
>JAHEEG010000144.1 GCA_024640825.1 Gammaproteobacteria bacterium | reverse complement strand
ATGGTATCCCGCACGATCTCGCCAGCCGAGCTTTCAGACGAGCTTTCAGTCAAGGCATCGCCGTCCCGATGAAGCAATTCCCCATAGCGCACAATCAGATGAATGATCAGCGAGATGGTGATGATCGCAAGAAGCGAAATGAAATTACTCGACACAACCGTAGCGGGGCGTTCGACGGCGCCAAGGACCCCCATGGTGAAGAGGACCGTCAGGGCGCTGCAGGAGACCGGCAGCAGCACCCAGCGCAGCTGTCGAAAAAACCAGTAGAGCATGATCATGATGATCGCCACCACCGAGCTTCCGAAGACCAGCAGATCGTTCTGCACGAAGGCGATCATGTCAGAAGCGATCATGGGGACTCCGCCGAGATACAGAGTGCCATATTCGCGGTAGCGGTCACGCACCTCCCGGACGTTGGCTATCAGAGCTTCACGGCGTTCCAGATACTGCTCGCGCAGCAGATGGTGGTTGAACTCAAGCTCTGTGAGCCGAGCCTGATCTTCCGCTGACAGAGTCTGACCTTCGGATTTCAACGCTTGTTCAGTGGCGCGCAGCGCTGCGCGGGCCTCATCGATCACAAGCAGTTCGCCATCCAGGGCGAGATCGATACGCATCGCCGACGTACCCCCATCCGCCGTGATGAGGAGTTCAGCGAACAACGGGCTGCTTGTCAGCTCCTGATGGGCCAGGGTCAGATCTGTGTCCGAAGACTCCAGCGTTCGAAATCCTTGGGCAAGCTGCGCAAGAGGAACCGGGGGGCTTTCCAGGAGCGGCACGTCGAGAAGAGAAAAGACCCCGGCAACGCCCGGCAGGTCGGTGAGTTCCCCGTCAAGGCGTCGCAGAAGCGCCAGATTCTCGGGATCCAGCGCACGCCCCTGATTGGGTGTGAAGGTCAGCAACAGAAACTCGTCGCCTCCGAAGCGCGCGGAGATCCGCAGATAGGCCGCCAGATCAGGATCACCTTGGACCACCAGCGTATCGGACGAGGCGTCGAAACTGAACTTGCCGGCGTAGTAACCGGACAGGCAGACCAGCGCAAACAGGCAAGCCAGAATGATTCGGGGGAAACCCAGCACACGCAGGTACCGTTCGGCCAAGAAAGAGGTGGTCTGGGTGAAAATACGTATGTCCGTCCCGGAAGGCAGGCGACTATTGTTCGAGCATGAGTGTCAAGAATCAACAGCTGACCGAGCTGATCACCTCGGTATCAGCGGATCTGCTGAAGAACGACTTCTCCCTGATAACGGCGGAGTCCTGTACCGGCGGAATGATCGCCGCCGAACTGACAAGCGTTCCGGGTAGCTCCGAATGGTTTGAAGGCGCCTTCGTTACCTACCGACTGTCAGCCAAAAGACGCATGGTCGGCGTCCGCCGTGAGACTCTGGACGACTTCGGCGCTGTCAGCGAACCTACGGCACGGGAGATGGCCATTGGCGCTCTCAAAGCCAGCGACGCGCAGCTGAGCGTATCGGTAACCGGCGTGGCCGGACCTGACGGCGGCGATCTTGTTGCCCCCGTGGGTACGGTCTGGTTCGCCTGGGCGGTCAAGAACCCAGACCCCGTCTGTGTGCAGACATCACGGTTCGAATTCTCGGGGAGCAGGGATGCCGTCCGAGACCAGGCGGTGCGAATTGCCCTGGAGGGCGTAAGCGCAATTTTACGCGAAACCGGCTGACCGACGGGACCGCTATCGCGCACCACGCTATTCCTGAACTCTTTCAAGGGCCGCCTTTACCGCCTTCAGCTGATCTTCGGTCATCGGTGTAAAAGTCCCCAGAGAACAGGTAGCGCTGGTACGGGTCGGACTGCCAACGGCGATACTTATGGCCTCAAAAGTGTCCAAATCGCAAATCTGAGAGGTTCTCAGCGCGAACTTCAGCGTGTCGTTGCGACGCAGTCCGAGACATCGGTTGCGCAGCCTGTTAAGCCAGTATCTGCCCCCGGGTCCCTTGAAAACCACATGGCGACTGTCGAGGATTTCCACCGAGTTATAGGTATAGGTGGCAAGGCAGCGAACCTGCTCCGCATACTCATTTCCGGCCAGAGGCTGCGTAAGAATTTGGTCGATGGATTCTTCCTGAGCCTCGTAATCGGGCTTCGTCGCGTCGCCAGCGCAGCCAGCAAGCATCACAACCATCAGAGCGCACAAGTTCTTCATCAGCTGTTCCTCCGGTGTCGATCCACGTCATTTTACCTTTTTCTCCACCGCGGAGCTTTTGCACCCGGCAGCGGCAATGGCATGCGCTCCCAGCAGCCCTCGCCGTGCTAAACTGCTAGCCCTCTCGAGCGCCGGAAAAAACATACTTCGCCCCAGGGCCGTAGCGGAAAAGATCCATGCTGCTGATGATCGATAACTACGACTCCTTTACCTACAACGTGGTCCAGTACCTGGGCGAGTTGGGCGCCGAAGTGGTCGTGCACCGAAACGACGAGATCACTCTCGCCGAAATCGAAGCGCTCGCGCCGGACAAGATTGTTATTTCTCCCGGCCCCTGCACGCCCAACGAGGCAGGGATCTCAATGGACGTGATCCGCACATTTGGTCCGCAGATTCCCACCCTGGGAATCTGCCTAGGTCATCAGAGCATCGGCCAGGTATTCGGCGGCGAGGTGGTCAGGGCACGCGCGGTGATGCATGGCAAAACTTCGATGATCCACCACAACGGCCAGGGTGTATTCCGAGGTCTGCCCCAGCCCTTCGAAGCCACCCGCTACCACTCGCTGGTGGTTGCCCGTGAATCCTGCCCCGACTGCCTGGAAATAACCGCGTGGACCGAACGGGAACCTGAGGACGCGGGTTCCGGTGACTTCGACGAAATCATGGGTCTACGGCACAGGGAATTCCCCATAGAAGGGGTGCAGTTCCACCCGGAGTCCATCCTGACCAAGACCGGTCACGACCTGCTACGAAATTTTCTGGAGGGCGACTATGGAGATTCAGGCCGCACTGGCAAGACTGGCTGAAAGTAAGGACCTGTCGCAGCAGGAAACCCGGGAGGTTTTCCAGCAAGTCATGTCCGGCAAAACCACACCGGCACAGATTGGTGGGCTGCTTATGGCCATGCGGGTAAAAGGCGAGAGCACGCAAGAGCTAGCGGGCGCCGCTGAAGCCATGCGGATGCTGTCGACACGGGTTGAGGTGAAAGCCGACTATCTGGTGGACACCTGCGGTACCGGCGGGAGCGGCAAAAACCTCTTCAACATTTCTACCGCAGCCGCCTTCGCAGCGGCCGCCGCCGGCGCCCATGTCGCGAAGCACGGCAACCGAAAAATGACCAGCGCCAGCGGCAGCGCCGACGTGTTGGAAGCCGCAGGTGTGAATCTTGCCCTGACGCCGTCGCAGATTGCCCAGTGCATCGCCGAGGTCGGCGTCGGGTTTCTGTTTGCGCAGACACACCACAGCGCCATGCGTCACGCGGCCAGCGTGCGTCGGGAACTGGGGGTGCGAACGATGATGAATGTTCTGGGCCCTTTGACCAACCCTGCCGGCGCCAAGCGCCAGGTAATTGGCGTGTTCAGCCCAATCTGGCAGGCGCGGCTGGCCGAGGTTCTTAAGCTCCTCGGTGCCGAACACATCCTGATCGTCCACAGCAACGGTCTGGATGAGATCGCCCTGGACGGGGCCACGTTCGTGGTAGAGCTGAAAAAAGACGCCACGACCAGTTACGAGATCAGGCCCGAGGATTTCGGCATCGAACCGCGATCCATGACCGAACTGCAGGCCAGCTCTCCGGAAACCAGCCTCGCGCTGGTAAAACAGGCTCTGACCGAACCTGACTCGGCCGCCGCGGATATCGTGAGCCTGAACGCAGGCGCCGCCATCTACACGGCCGGTGTCGCGACCAGCCTCGAAAACGGCGTCACCATGGCGCAGGATGCCATCGCGGCAGGCCTCGCCAACGAGCGCCTCGAAGAACTCGTGCGCATAAGCAAGTTGATGGGCGAGGCATGACGGGCACAATCCTCGAGACCATCGTCAACCGCAAACAGCAAGAAATCCGGCAGCGGAAACTGCTGCGTCCACCGGCCGAACTGGCTGCCGCGGCAAAGTCGATGGCCCTGCCCAGAGGATTCGCCGCGGCGCTGCGGACAAAAGTGGATGCCGGGTATCCAGGAGTGATCGCCGAGATCAAAAAGGCATCCCCGAGCAAGGGCGTGATCCGGAAGGATTTCGATCCCGTGGCCATTGCCCGAAGCTACGAGCAGGCGGGCGCCGCCTGCCTTTCCGTACTTACCGACGAGGATTTCTTTCAGGGCAGCGATGACTACCTGCAGGCTGTTCGCGCAGCGGCTACGCTGCCAGTGCTGCGAAAAGATTTCATCATCGATCCCTACCAGGTCTACGAGACTCGAGCCCTTGGTGCGGACTGCCTGCTGCTTATCGTATCGGCACTGCAGGCCGCCGAGTTGAGCGACCTGAAAGATCTGGCAGCGTCACTGTCTCTCGACGTCCTGGTCGAGGTACATGACGCTGAAGAACTGGAAATTGCTCTGTCGCTGCACCCGCAGATGGTCGGCATCAACAACCGCAATCTGAAGACATTCGAGACCAGCCTGCAGAACACCCTAGATTTGCGGCCGCGGATTCCGGACGACGTTCTCACAGTCACCGAAAGCGGCATCCACACCGTGGAAGATGTGACGACCATGCGGCAGCACGGCGTGCACGCCTTCCTGGTGGGAGAAGCCTTCATGCGCGCGGACGACCCGGGAGCCGCATTGCACATGCTGTTCGGCTAGCCGCAGAACACGGCAGTCGCTAACGCGCCTACCTTCGTACCGGGGAACAAGGCAGTCGCTAACGCGCCTACCTTGTTCCGTAGACCACCATGGTTTTGCCTTTGACCGAGACCAAACCCTGGTCCACCAGAGTTTTGAGGACCCGCCCGACCATTTCCCGGGAGCAGCCGACGATACGACCGATTTCCTGACGCGTAATCTTGATCTGCATGCCATCCGGATGAGTCATCGCGTCCGGTTGCTTGGTCAGTTCTAGCAGCGTACGGGCTACGCGACCGGTAACATCGAGGAACGCGAGATCGCTGACCTTCTGCGTGGTCGCGGTAAGGCGCTCCGCCATCTGCCGGCCGACGGCGTAAAGCAGATCCGTGTGCTTCTGCGCCAGCTCCTTGAACTTGCCGTAGCTGAGTTCTGCCACCTCACACTCAGATTTGGCTTTTACCCAGGCCGAGCGCGGGGAATCCTCCGTAAACAGGGGCATTTCGCCGAAGAAATCACCCTTATTCAGGTAGGAAACGATAATTTCCCGCCCAGATTCATCCTCCACGAGCACGGTAACCGAACCCTTGAGGATGAAATAGATCGAGTCGCTTTTGTCGCCGGCATAGATCAGAGTACTCTTTGCCGGATATTTGCGGCGGTGTGCGGCCGCGAGAAAGGCATCGAGATGACCAGCGTCTTCCGGCTGGGGGGATTGGAACCCTTTCGCCATCAACGGTCTGCCCGGTCCGGATCCCACCATCTGAGAACTTTTCGTAGCAAGCATTTTGTTCCGCTCCTTCGTAACCTTTTGCTCATTAATATTGGCAGAGCTTTTGGAAACGAGACGTGACCTGGTCGACAAACGGCACTATTTCACACGCCGAGCGGTCGCAGATCACTCCCGGTTGCTGGAAAATGTCTCGATCGAACAATCCCGAACAGGAGAAATGCGGCATATGCGCGCAAAAATACAATGGCGCGACAAGGTTCACTTTACGGCCGTCGCGGATTCCGGACACCAGATACCTCTGGACGGGCCCGCTGAAGCCGGCGGCGAGAATCGCGGATCACGACCGATGGAACTGGTGCTGATGGGTCTGGGGGGATGCACTTCGTATGACGTCGTCAATATCTTGACGAAATCACGACAGGATGTCGTCGATTGTGTGACAGAGCTGTCAGCAGATCGCGCCGAGTCCGTCCCTGAGGTATTCGATCGAATCCATATCCACTTCATCGTCAGCGGTAGGAACCTCGACGAAAAAAAGGTCGCAAGGGCCGTCAGCCTCTCCGCCGACAAGTACTGCTCCGCGTCCATCATGCTGGAACGTGCCGGGGTGCAGATCAGCCACGATTACGAGATCATCACGATCGAATGACCCGCAGGAGCATTTCCAGTGAGTAACCAGCCCCCGCGCCACGCCGGACTGCGTCACGCCGCGCTCTACGTGCAGGACCTGGAGGCATGCACGACCTTTTACACGAAGCTCATGGGCATGGAGATTGAGTGGCAGCCCGATTCGGACAACTGCTATCTGAGCTCCGGCAACGATAACCTGGCTCTACACAGGGCTGCTGAACCTCACGGCAGCGGCCAGCGGTTGGATCACATTGGCTTCATCATCGACGACATCGAGAACGTCGACGCCTGGCACGAGTACCTTGTCAGCCACGGCGTCAATATCGCCCAACCGCCGAAAACCCATAGAGACGGCGCCCGCTCGTTCTACTTCCGCGACCCCGACGGCACGCTGGTACAGCTGATCTATCACCCGCCGATATCCCGGCCCAATCGCTGAATCCAGCCCCTGAGCCGATCCGGCGACGAGGTTAAACCGGGATCAGAGCCGATAGCTGGTCTCGGTCATGACCCGTGAGACCGCCGTCATGACTTTTTTCACTGGCTCGGGGAAGGCCACTCCGCCCTCTTCCAGCGCGGCGGAGCCGTGCCGCGCCTCGTCTTCATGCATGCGCCTGACGATTTTCCGACTGCGCTGGTCTTCAGGCGGCAACTCAGCCAGGTGTTTTTCCAGATGGCTGCACACCTGATCCTCCGTCGCCTCGACGAATCCCAGGCTTACTCTATCTCCCAGGAGGCCGGTAGCTGCCCCCACCGCATAGGAAAGGGCATAGAAAATAGGGTTCAAAGTGCTGGGACGGCTTTCCAGCTCCTGCAGCCGCTGTTCGCACCAGGCAAGATGATCGGCTTCTTCACCGGCTGCAGACTCAAGCAGCCGTCGAACTTCAGGCTTCCGCGCTGTTAGCGCCTGGCCTTCATAGAGTGCCTGGGCACAGATCTCACCGGTGTGATTGACCCGCATCAAACCGGCCGCGTGGCGCCTGGCCTCATCCACCATCTCCGCCTCCGGCAGACCGCCGGCGGGATTGGGGCGCTCCGCGGACCGCTGGCCCGTCAGCGTCCGGAGCGCCTTGTCGACCTCAGCGACCAGCTGGTCGGCAAGCGACGACATCAGCCCAGTCCTCGCAACTGACGCCCACCGAGAAGATGCATATGCAGATGGTAGACAGTCTGACCGCCTTCTCCATTACAGTTGAGAACAAGCCGAAAACCCGATTTTGCGATCCCGTTCTCATCGGCCAGCGTACGGGCTCTCAATACCAGTTTTCCCAACAGCCCGGCGTCGGCTTCAGTTAAATCGTTCACCGTCGCGACGTGGACTTTCGGGATAATCAGCATGTGGGTCGGTGCCTGAGGGCTGATATCGTTGAAAGCAAGCAGCTCTTCGTCCTCGAAGACGATGTCCGACGGCAACTCTCGGTTGATGATTTTGCAGAACAGGCAATCACTATTCACGGCGGCACGGACCAAGGCTCGGATTTAGCAGGGACTGTACCTGATCCAACGGCCGGATGAACAGGGCAAACGCAAGGAGGCGCCTGTGGCGGACACCAAAGATCTGACTATGATTCTGCGGGCTCAGATTCCCATCGTGGTTGTAGAGTCGGCGGACGAACGTCGTGTGCTGTCTCTGCTGCTGCGGTTCGCAATGCAGGAGGGTCTGAGCTTTTACGAATGGCGGGTAACACGCGGTCTGGAGCTGGGCGGTTTCGGCAGCGCGCCGCAAGACCAGGACGAGCTGGCTGAACCCGAGGCTCTGCTCGCACACATCGCCGCGACGCCCGGTCCGGGGCTGTACGCTCTGTGCGACTTCCACCCCTATCTGGTGGACGACCCGAAGAACATCCGCTACCTCAAGGATATCGCGCTGGAGAACGAGCAGCTCCGGAACACCGTAGTACTGGTCAGCCATGAGTTTACCGTGCCCCGGGAGCTCGGACGCCTGACTGCCAAATTCAATCTCCGCCTGCCCAGCGACAACGAGCTGGTCGGGCTGGTGCGTGCTCAGGCCAAGGCATGGTCGGAGACAAACAAGGGAATGCGAGTAAGAACCGACCAGCGAACGCTGGACAAGCTGGTAGCAAACCTGCGTGGCGTCTCTCACGCGGACGCTCTCGTGCTGATCCGCCACGCCATTTTCGGCGACGGCGCCATCACGGAATCGGACATCCCGGAGGTCAACCGACTGAAGTTCGAGCTGCTGGACTCGGAGGGCGTGCTGCATTTCGAATATGACACTGGAGACCTGGGCGCCGTAGCGGGGCTGAACAACCTCAAGCGCTGGCTGTCGCTACGAAAGAACGCCTTTCTGGCCGCCGACACTATGGATCGACCTAAGGGCGTCCTGCTGCTCGGGGTGCAGGGGGGCGGCAAGAGCCTGGCCGCTAAAGCTGTTTCCGGCTTCTGGGGTATCCCTCTGCTGCGACTCGATTTCGGTACCCTGTACAACAAATTTTTCGGTGAGACAGAACGCAACCTTCGCAATTCGCTGCGCCAGGCCGAGCTGATGGCACCGTGCGTTCTATGGATGGATGAGATAGAGAAAGGTCTGGCCACCGGGCAGTCGGACAACGCAACCTCGAAACGCGTGCTGTCCACACTGTTGACCTGGATGGCCGAGAATCAAAGCCCAGTGTTCATCGTCGCCACCGCAAACGAAATCACGGAGCTACCACCGGAACTGATGCGCAAAGGGCGTCTTGACGAGGTGTTTTTCGTCGACCTGCCGGACAAGGCCGTCCGCGAGGACATCTTCCGTATTCACCTGGAAAAGCGAAACATGGATCCCTGCGAATTCGAGCTGGGCGCGCTTGCCGACGCCGCGGAGGGCTTTACCGGCGCGGAGATAGAGGAGGCGATCGTCTCGTCGCGCTATCTGGCAGGGGCCCGCGGCGACGGCGTAATGCAGGACGATTTGCTGGGGGCCGTAAATCGAACGTTTCCGGTTTCGGTGATGCGCGCAGAAAGCATCAGCGCGCTCCGGGATTGGGCCAGGGACCGAACCGTTCCCGCATGAGGCTCAGCGGCCCAGAGGGACCGCGACGATGCCCCGCCGAGCCAGAAGAAACACCGCCAGTGCCCGCTGGGGCGCAGAGGCTCCAGAGACGGCATAGGCAGCATCTTTAGGCAAACTCGATGCCCCTTCGCGCAGATTCTGCAACGGCAGACACAAGGCACCGTGACCGGGAACCGTTCCTGCGTGCCCAGTGTGGTTCATTTGCCGAATATCCAACAGGTGCAACGGCACGCGGCACCCGGGCTCGTCGACAGCGCGCATCACCTCCGCGAGCAGAAGGCGCTGAAAAGCTTCAACTGAAAGGGTCATCACTGAGCCATCCTCAGTCATTACGATGCTGGCGTTGCGACCCGAACCCGTGATCAACGCCTCTTCGCCGAAAAGATCTCCCGGAGCAAGCCTCGCCAGCACATGGCCACTGCGGCGTACCTCGGCACGACCCGTGCGCAGCACACAACAC
>JAHEEG010000143.1 GCA_024640825.1 Gammaproteobacteria bacterium | reverse complement strand
GAAACCGCCCGCCGGCGTTCGCTTTGTTGGTCTTGCTCTCGGACGGCCTTCCGGTCGTTTGCTGCTCGCCGCGAACAGCGGATACGGCTTCATTGCATCGCTTGCGGATCTTGCCAGCAAGAACAAGGCTGGAAAAGCCTGCCTGTCGGTGGGTGCAGAGGGAGCCGCGCTTGCTCCGGTGCAGCTTGCTGAAGGAGCAGATCAGCATGTGGTCGCGGTCACCAGCCAGGGCCGAATGCTGGTGTTTCCGCTTTCCGAACTACCGCAGATGACCAGAGGCAAGGGTAGTAAAATCATCAACGTGCCTTCTGCTGCCTTCAAGTCGGGAGAAGAACATCTGGTCGCCGTGGAGGTGGTAGGAGAGGGCGACGAGCTCCTGGTCGTTGCGGGTCAGCGGCATCTGCGCATGAAGCTGAAAGACCTCGCCAACTACGTGGGCGAGCGCGCTCGACGCGGCCGAAAACTGCCGCGCGGGTTTCAGAAGGTGGACTCTCTTGCGGTTGAGCGGCGCTGACCGGTCAGCTTCTCGGTCTGCTGGAGGACCAGGGCCTGATATCCCGGGGCGAGGTCGGTAATCAGATGGCATTCCGGGCTGCAGGTCGTGAGCTGATCCAGTAGCGGATGGGCGCTGGTGCTGACCTCGAGTCGTTCCAAACGGGTCAGCGCTGAATAGCAGCTCCCGCTCATGGCGAGCGTCATTTCCTTTGCTAAAGCCGACAGTAGCGCCGCATCCGCCACTGCTGGATCATCGAGGCCTACCGACTCGTCGCCTGGCCGGGTTATGAGATGCAGACCCAGCCGGAAAGCGCCGGAAGAAGATTCTTCTCGCAATACCCGAGCCAGGACCATGGCTGCGCACACAATCTGAAAGGTGCGATCGGGATCGTCCGTATGGTCGAAATCGATGAGCACGCCGACGCCGGGCAGCAGGGCGACCTGGCCCTGGTAAAGACTGGCCACATCCTCGGCACTCTCCAGGCACAGAGACAGCTCGAATTCTCTTTCTCCCGCCGACAACTGAAGCTGATTGTGCAGATTGATCGCCAGCAGGTAGTGGCGAATATCGATGGCCGACTCCTCGACCATGTCTGCTGCTTCTTCTTCGTTCCGTCGGGCTTCATCCAGCGTCTGGCGGCGCTGCGCTTCGCGATGGGCACCCGCCTCCTCGCGCAGCCTTCGGATCAGCGATATTCCGCTGGCGACCAGCAACGGCGAGATTACCATCACCAGAAGAATTGCGAGCGCTCGACCCGTATGCTTCAAGCCGTCGGTGAAGATACTCTCGTCTACAGATATGCGAACGTAGCCCACCACACTGTCGTCAAAACTGATGGGATGGGTGTAACGAGGCGTGCCGAGTTTTCCGCTCAGAGCAAGCACCTGGTCGTCCAATGTGAATATGCCGACGCCCGAAATTTCCGCTATCGCGGCAATGCGATTGCCCAGCACGCCGAGGTGCATTCGATCCTGCTTCAGCAGCGGCTCAACGCACAGTTCTGCCAGCGAAGCTGCCATGCTGGTACCGAATCGATCCATGCGCGCCTCACGCTGGTCCGTCAGCTGCCAGATCAGCCCCAGCCCCAGGCCGACGATCAGGCTGGTAGCTGCCAGGGGCCACAGCAGGCCGCGTTCTGGTTTGACGAGGTTTGACCAAGGCGTTAGCTTCACGCGGTCGTGGTTCCCGGAGATGTCGACATCATGAGTATCTTAGAGGGTTGTTGATTTTGCCGAGCGAGATTGTATTGGTAAACGTGTCCGGGGACGACCAGCCTGGCCTGATGTCCATGCTTACTTCGTCCCTGGCCCAATTTCAGGTGCGCATTCTGGACGTTGGCCAGGCGGTTATCCATGATCAGCTGAATGTGGGCATGCTGGTGCAGATAATGGACAGCGCGCAAGTCTCGGACGTGCTGCACAATCTCGATGCCTGCGCCCGAACAGCTGGAATCAGCGCGCGCTTTTCCCCGATCTCGGAGGCGGATTACGCAGAATGGGTTGGCAGCCACGGCAAACCGCGCTACATAGTCACGCTGCTCGCAAACGGTTTCACCGGCGAGCAGATGGCTGCCATTACCGGCATCATTCACCGTCACGAGCTGAACATCGATTCCATTCGCCGGCTTTCCGGCCGGGTTCCGCTTGCCAGCGTAGACGGCCGGGAGCGGACCAGCATCGAGATTAGCCTGCGGGGCCATCTGGCGGTGCCGGAAGCGTTGAAGGCCGAACTTCTCGATGCTGCAGATCGGCTCATCTTCGACTTCAGCGTGCAGGAGGACACGGTTTATCGGCGCAACCGTCGGCTGGTGGCCTTCGATATGGATTCGACGCTCATCAACGCTGAGGTTATTGATGAGCTTGCCCGTATGCACGGTGTCGGGGGACAGGTCGTGGCTATCACGGAGCGGGCGATGCGCGGCGAGATCGCTTTCCAGGAAAGCTTCCGGGAGCGCGCAGCGCTCCTGAAGGGTCTGGATGAATCGGCTCTGAAAAGGCTGGCGGAGACCGTAGCGCTCAATGAGGGTGCCCGTAGGCTCATTCGAGCGCTCAAGCACTTCGGCTACAAAACGGCCATCATTTCCGGCGGTTTCCAGTACGTCGGCGAGCAGCTTCAGAACTCGCTGGGCATCGACTATGTGTTTGCCAACCGACTGGTCATACGCAATGGAGTTATGACGGGGGAGGTGGAAGGTGCCATCGTGGATGCCGACCGGAAAGCTGAACTACTCAAAGAGATTGCGCAGCGGGAAGGCATTGCTCTGCAGCAGACCATTGCTGTGGGCGACGGGGCCAACGATCTGCCTATGCTCAGCACCGCGGGATTGGGGGTTGCTTATCATGCCAAGCCGCTGGTCAAGGAAACGGCCAGCCACGCCATCTCAAACTTCGGTCTGGACAGCGTTCTCTATCTGCTCGGTTTCAGCGATCGAGATATCGAAACGGCTCTGGTGGAATGACGGACGCTTCGGTGTCGTCTGCCTAGTATCAGGCAGATTTTAGGTGTGGCGCTTCAATCGTCCGTGGTGAAATCGTAGTTCATCTCGGCGGACGGCTCCTGCAGGTAGTGACCCTGGATGTAGTTGGCGCCCGCCTGCCAGAGCGCTGAGAGCAGCGTTGCGCTTTCGACCATAGGGATGATGGTTAACTTGCCCGCAGACTGCAGGTTTCGAATCATATCCGCGATGCTGTCCTTGCCGTCGCTATCCTCCAGCATCGATTCTATGCGGGAGCCGTCCACTTTAACGAAATCTACGGCAAGGTGGCTCAACAGTTCCAGCGGCTTCTCTATCAATCCGAAGCGGGATAGCGATACGCGGAAGTGCATGGCGCGCAGACCGTCGATAAGCGCCTTGGCCTGCCGTACGAGGCCGCCGGCGTCTCCTTCAGTAATCTGGAAGACCACCGCATCGCTTGGCAGACGGGCCGCCTTGATGGCGACGCCCAGCCACTGGAGAAAATCCGGGTCGGCGATGCTGTTGGCGGTCAGATTGATGGTGACCCGGGTGTTGTGCCCTTTTGCCCGGTGCGTTGAGAGCATCTTGATGGATTGAAGGATAACCCAGCGATCGATTTTTCCAGCTACGCCGTGATCGATCGCCGTGCGCAGAAACTGGCTTGGGACCATCACTGTGTCGTCCCTGTCGAGCATGCGCAGGAACACCTCGTAGTGCTCGTCCGAGTCTCCCCGCAGGCTGATAATCGGCTGAAACAGCAGCTTGAATCGCTCGTTGTCGATCGCGTCGTTGATCAGGGCCAGGATCTGTCCAGCTTCGCTGTTGGGTTCCTCGCGGGCGACTTCCTTGCTGAGGATTTCCACGCTGTTGCCGCCGTCCTGTTCGTTACGCAGAGCGGTGGCGAAAGCAGTGTTCAACGACTGCTCGAGCACCTCGTCCAGGCTGATCTCGCCATCGGTATCCAGCTCGGCACCGCCAATGCTGATGGTGATCCGAATGGTTTTCTCGCTGGCTTCCAGCAGCAGGGCCTCGACCGCTTTGCGCATGGTCTCGGCTTTGGCGATAACCGCAGAGCGGTCCGTGTCCGTCAGCGAGAAGGCGAACTGATGGGCAGACAGTCTGGCGCAGGGTCGGTCTTCAAGCATATCCTGCAGCTTGGCGTGTAAGAGGCCGCTCACCCGCTCTGCGTCTCGCAGTCCGAAGTTCTCCTGCAGATTGGCGAACCCGTCTATCTGGGCTACTAAAATGACCCGGTGCGGATGAACGCTCTCAAGCATGCTGCGTGCCGAATCCAGGAAGGCACTGATGCCCGAGCTCGAGCCATTCCATGTTGGCGCCAGTTCCTGCTCCGCCTTGCCGTTGCTCGGGATGGCGGCTTCTTCGTGTCCCTCGTTTTGGTCCTGGCTCGCTGTGCTGGGTGGCCGAGGTGAGACGTACTGTGGCCGGACGGTAACCTGCGTGCAGGGTTCTCCCTCGTACTCGGCAGCTGCCAGCGTCATGGTGGCGCGAATCTCCTCGCCGCTGGTGCTGTGCCCCTGGAACTCGAAGCTGCATGTTTCGCCTTGCTGGCGAAACTGTTTGAGCTCCGATTTCATGACGGCTACCCCGGCGTCGTCCACCAGGTCCATGAGCGGCAGTCCCATGAGGTCATCGGCATCTTCGAAACCGAAAAGCTCCAGATAGCCCGAGTTGGCGTAGATGTGCATGCCCTCGTGGACATAGGCAATGGCTGCCTGAGCACTTTGCAGCAGCAGTTGGCATCGCTGCTCCGTTTCCATCAGCGTCCGGTGGAGCTCGCTCATGCGCTGTCCCTGACAGACGTGTTCCAGCTCCCGCTTGAATACCAACACCAGCTCGTCGGGATCGGACTTGGAAACCACGTCTGCCGCGCCAAGCCGCATGCCGTGGGACGTGGTGATTTCGGCATCGGCATTGCTGATCAGAATGATGGGCACATGGGGTGCTTTTGTTTTCAGCTTCGGCAGCAACTGCTCCAAATGCGGCAGGCCGGCGTCGCAAAGCATCAGGTCGGCTTTCGACATCGCATCGGACGCCGTTGCCAAATCGGTGAGCTGCATGCGGGTCGCGATGCCGGCATCCCTGAGAAGCGAGTCGAACTCCTGGGCGGAATTCTCGGATGACTCTGCGATCAGCAGACGAACAGGGGCGTGTTGGGTTAGCTCGGCCGACATATTTTTCTCAAGACAGCGTATCCATACTCTGGTGTCCTGCGGGAAAGGTCACCAACCATGTCTTACTGGTCCGCCATCTTCAGGGTCACCTGGGTGTTTTCCAAGTAACCAGCTAACAGTCGGAATGTGAACTGGTTAAAGCTTTCCGTATGTTGCTGGCGTTGCTGCAGTTGGGCGGTGCTTTGGATGCCCTGTCGGTGAATATGCACCTTCTGCCCGGAATGGAAAGGCACCAGAGGGGTGATCAGGGTCGCGGGCTGATTGATGGGCACCAGCTCCGGCAGCATCAGCGCTCGGGCGTAGTCCGTCGGGCCGCCCCGTTTCTGAACGATTCTCACGGCTACCGGGATGGCCCGCGGCGAGAGCAGTTCGATGCCCATTGCGGTGCCCTCGCGATCCTGTCGAATCCAGCGAATGACGCCCACGCACCAGCGATTGTCAGATTCCTCCCGCAGTGCTGCCAACTCCCCGGTCTGCAGATTCGCGGGCAACGGGTCGTTCCATTGCAAACGATAGCCACCAGGGCTGGTATCAATCGCAGTAGCGTCGTAAACGCGGTAGGCGTTGGCTCCATCCGTCGCTTCGGGCGCGATAGCGCTCTCCAGCTGGTTACGGGCGTAGCCCTGGAGAAGAATGCGGTCTGGATCGGCGATTTCCGGATTCTCCGGGATGCGTACGCGCAGATCGAAGGCGTCGTCCCAGATGTCCTTGGTGGCCTCTTTCCTGGTCTTTTCCCGTTTCTCCTGATTGAGCAGGAACGGGTTCAGCTCTGGATGCAGCAGCGTATCCGAGCTTGCCGTCTGGTCGGGAAAGGGAACGCCGCCGGAAAGGAAGTAATGAGCGGCTCTGATGCCGACGCAGAGCTTCATTTCCAGAGAGGTAGTCGCCCGCTGCTGGGTGCGGGGCTTGAGCATTCCCCAGGCATCAGCCAGATGACTTACCAGGCCGGCGCTCAGGCTGGCCGGCACGATGGCGGCCGTGGAAAGGTTTCTGCTGTGGCTTTCGAGTTCGTAGACCAGCGTCTCTGTATGAATGCTTCGAGGTTCAGCCGGATTCTTCAGCAGTCTCGAGTATTTGGGACCCTGATCGGATTGCAGGTCGACGGCGAACAGGGCGTCTGTTTCACCCTTTTCAAGTGAGGCGTGGGTTGCCCACACCTCAAGACAGGTAAAGATCTCCTGCAGCTGGCGTGGTCGCAGTTGATTGGGCTTGCAGGTTGCCAGGAGCATTGCCCGCAAATAGAGAGTTTTCGGGCTAATGGTCTGGGATTGGTGATTTTCGGGATCCTCCAGCGCCAGATCGGCCAGGTCCATTCGCTCGGCGAGCATGTAGAGCTGGTTGAGCTCCAGCCACAGCTTGTCGGCCGGCGCGACGTAGAACTGGAGGGTCCGGAGAAGCGTGCGGGACAGGTCCGAGAGCGCTCTGTGGATAGCCAGACGCAAGCGCTCCAGGTCTGGTGGGTTGTCTCCCCCCGCCGTCAGCAATTCTACTACTACGGCTTTGTAACCCGAGCAAAGGTTGGTCTGCAGACGCTGCGCCAGCCTGGCAATGGCATCTCCGTGGGTATTCGAAGTACCCGCGCTGCGATCCATCCGCGCGCAAAGGTAGTTGACGATAGGCCTGATCTGTTCCAGCAGCGTAAGCCGCGTTTTTGCGGACACCCGCAGCCGCGCCAGCTCGTAAGTAGTCTGGCGCACCTGTGCGGCGGTATCCGCAGTATTCGCCATCGGCAGGCTCATTATCCAGCTTGCCAGCGAGTCCACAGTGGGCTCGCAGACAGCCAGCGAGTCGAGGTCCGCGACGGGTGCTGCAATCCTTAGCTGTTTCTGCTCTTCCATGAGTGCTTACAGGCCCGGGTCCGGTTTCTACATGAGTATAGAAGTATAGAGAAATGCCTGGGGGCAAACAGTTAAACAGATCGCGCAGCGGCTGCGTTCAGCGCTCAACGGCGGTATTATCCCGGCGTTTTTCCGACGCTTTCTTATCTGGCACTTTTAGGGCGAAACGATGGCTAATTTCTCTACCAGCGAGTTCAAATCCGGACTGAAGGTGATGTTCGAGGGCGACCCCTGCGCCATTCTCGAAAATGAGTTCGTTAAGCCCGGCAAAGGCCAGGCCTTCAATCGGGTGAAGTTTCGCAATCTCCGCTCAGGTCGGGTATGGGAGCGCACTTTCAAGTCGGGAGAGTCGTTGGAAGCCGCAGACGTCATGGAACTCGACATGGAGTACCTGTACACGGACGGTGAGTTCTGGCACTTCATGAAGACCGACGGCAGCTACGAGCAGACGGCCGCGCCAGAGGCCGCCGTCGCCGACGCGAAGGACTGGCTGAAAGAACAGGAAACCTATGCGGTGACCCTGTGGAACGATGATCCCATCTCCGTTTCGCCGCCCAACTTTCTCGAGCTGGAGGTAGTGGAAACCGACCCGGGTCTGAAGGGTGACACGGCGCAGGGGGGCAGCAAACCTGCCAAGGTTTCTACCGGCGCGGTGGTCAAGGTGCCGCTGTTTGTGGAGATCGGCGATGTTCTTCGGGTGGATACCCGCAGCGGCGAGTACGTCAGCCGCGCCAGAGGCAGCTGACGATTTCTCCAGCAACGCCTTCGCCCGATTGGCGACCGAGTTGCGGTTTGCGGGCCCTGGAAACCCGCGCTCGACTGCTCCACGACGTGCGGGCTTTTTTTTACGCGCGCGGAGTGCTGGAGGTTCAGACTGCGACCCTGGGTGGTGCGACCGTCACAGATCCCGCCGTCGAATCGTTTCAGGTGGACGGCCTCGGCTATCTTCAACCCTCTCCTGAATATCAGCTCAAAAGGTTGCTTGCGGCGGGTGCGCCTTCACTGTATCAGCTGGGGCCCGTGTTTCGGGTGGGAGAATCCGGCAGGCGGCACAACCCGGAGTTTGTGATGCTGGAGTGGTACCGGCTCGGCTTCAGCGATGTTGAGCTCATGAAGGAGGTGGCCGACCTTGTAGACCGGATCCTCGGCCCTTCGGAATACCGTACGCTGGCCTACGCCGAGGTGGTGTCACTCGCCGGCGAACAACTTGCCGTCCCGGCGGATATCAGCCCGCGCGAGCTGCTCGACCTGCGTTTTTCGGTGGGCATCGACGCGTTGGGGCCGGGTCGTGTCTTTGTCACCGACTACCCGTCCGATCAGGCGGCGCTGGCCCGCCTGCGTGACGAGGACGCGACCGTTGCGGCGCGTTTCGAGCTGGTGGTAGACGGTCTCGAGTTGGCCAACGGTTACTACGAACTCGGCAATGCAGATGAGTTGCGCCGACGCTTTCAACGTGACCTGGAGGTACGTTGCCTGGCAGGGCAGCACCAGCCTGCCGTAGATGAGAAATTTCTGGCGGCCATGCAGGCGGGTCTGCCGGACTGCGCCGGCGTGGCCCTGGGTTTCGATCGGCTGCTGATGCTCAAGCTCGGCGCTGACGACCTTGCTGACGTTATGGCGTTCCCCGTGGGCCGAGCTTAGGTCAGACGCCCGAGTCTCTGGCCGACTTTGACCGCTTGCCCCGGGGTGGCCTCCGGGGCAAGCTCGACGACGCCGGGTGGGCAGCAGACGATTACTGTTGATCCCAGCAGAAACCGGCCGATCTCCGCACCTCGATCGAAGCTCTGATTCCAGCGACGATGCTCGATGCGGGTGTAGGGCGAAGGCGTCCCGTCCCAGACCGTCTCGATGCTGGCGACGATCATCGCGCCGACCAGCACGATCAGCATTGGCCCGAAGTCGGTTTCGAAACGGCATACCAGCCGCTCGTTGCGGCAGAACAGGTCGCTGATGGCGGCTTCGGTGCGGGCGTTGACGGAAAACAGAGCGCCGGGTATGGCCGTGGTGCTGCTGAGCCTTCCGGCGGCTGGCAGGTGGACGCGATGATAGTCACGAGGCGCAAGATACACGGTAACGAAAGCGCCGCCATGAAACGCTGCTTCATCTTCTCCCAGCAGCCCGCGCAGGCTGTAACTGTTGCCTTTGGCCTGTAGGAGACGATCCTCGTGAATCCGTCCCGCCTGGCTGATTGTGCCGTCCGCCGGGCACAGTAACGCCCGGGGATCCGCGTCCAGAGGCCGGGCAGCGGGTTGCAGCGCGCGGGTGAAAAAGTCATTGAAGCTCTGGTAGCCGTCAAGGTTCGGGCGTTCGGCCTCTGCCATTTTTACCTGATAAATGCGGGCGAACGAATGAATGAAGGGCCGCTTTATCCACGGGGCTTCCGAACGGGCCAGTCGGCCGACCATCCGCGATAGCAGGTGATGTGGCAGCAGGCGCTGCAGCGCGGCGAAAGCCTGGCTCATGGCCCGCTGGCTACCGGCGTGTCTTCCCGGTTGCCCCACTCGGCCCAGGAACCGTGGTAGGCGCGTATCCGGCTAAAACCCAGGAGTCGGCCCACCAGATAAGACAGCCCGGAGCGATGATGGGTCTGGCAGTGG
>JAHEEG010000284.1 GCA_024640825.1 Gammaproteobacteria bacterium | reverse complement strand
ATCGAAGGCGCCCAGAAACGTTTCAAGTGGTCGGTAATCCTGTCCACGGCATCATCATGGAAACTGAAATTGTCCGCGATCTGGTTGGCCATTTTTGCCAGTTGTTGAACTTCCTGCATCAGCTCTTGCTCACCCTGTTATGCGGTCCGGGAAGGTGTAAATGTTGTGCCTGCCGGGTCGTGCGAACCCGACCAGGCTGACGCCTGACCGTTCCGCAAATTCTACCGCGAGGCTGGTCGGAGCGGAAACTGCCATGATCAGCTCGATGCCAACCGCTGCCACCTTGTAAACCATCTCGTAACTGGCCCGGCTGGAAACCAGCGCGAAACCTGCCGCCGGATCAAAGCCACTGCGAACCAGGCTACCGATCAGTTTGTCGAGCGCGTTGTGGCGGCCAACGTCCTCGCGCAGCTGGACGATGGCACCATCCGGGCCGCACCATGCCGCGCCGTGCGACGCACCCGTCTCCGCCTGCAGGGGCTGATGTGCCTCGAGTTCGGAAACCGCCTGTTGCAATGCCGCCTGCGATACGCTCACTTCGTTTGAAACCGCCCCGGGACGTTGCAGCGCCTGCTCGATGTTCTCGGCTCCGCACAGACCACAGCCGGTGCGTCCAGCCATGTTTCGCCGGTGGGTTGCGAGGCGGTCGAACCATTCCTCCGTAATGGTCATGGCCAGCTCGGTGCCGCCGTTGCGCGGGATCACCCGAATTGACAGGATGTCTTCGGGCCCTCCGACCAGCCTTTCCGTGATCGAAAACCCGACGGCGAAGTCTTCCAGGTCCGCGGGGGTCGCCATCATCACCACGTGGGACACACGATTATAGGTAAGCGCCACGGGCAATTCGACAGCGATGTTGTCGTCCACGGCCCGGCCCTGTTCGTCGGGGCCAGGTTGTTCCCTGCGCCAGCGTATCACCGGCACGCGCCGGGATTCAGACACGGGCTTTTTCCAGCAATTCCTCCTGCCGGCGGGCGAAATCACGGTACTCTTTCTGCCATGCGGAAGGCTCGCTGACGTGGCTGACCTGCACCGCGGTTACCTTGTATTCCGGGCAATTGGTTGCCCAGTCCGAGTTGTCCGTCGTGATCACGTTGGCGCCGCTGGATGGAAAATGGAACGTGGTGTATACCACGCCGGGCTGAACCCGGTCGGTCAACACGGCCCGCAGCACCGTTTCCCCTGCGCGGCTGGAGATGCCACACCAGTCTCCTTCGCTGATACCCCTCTCTTCGGCATCGAACGGATGAATTTCCAGGATATCCTCGGCATAGAACTCGGAGTTCGCCGTGCGCCGGGTTTGCGCGCCCACGTTGTATTGCGAAAGGATCCGCCCTGTGGTCATCAGCAAGGGGTACTTGCGGGTCGCCCGCTCGTCCGTTGGTACAAAGCCGGTGATCGCAAAATAGCCTTTGCCGCGGACGAACTCGTCCACATGCATCGTGGGCGTACCTTCCGGCGCTTCATCGTTGCAGGGCCACTGGATGCTCCCCAGCCGGTCCAGTTTCTCGTAAGACACGCCTTTGAAGGTCGGTGTCAGCCTGGCGATCTCATCCATGATCTCGGAGGGGTGGTTGTAGTTCATGGGGTAACCCAGGGCGTTGCTCAGCGCCATGGTGACTTCCCAGTCCTCCAGCCCCGCCAGCGGCTCGATGGCCTTGCGCACCATCGAGATGCGCCGCTCCGCGTTGGTAAACGTGCCGTTCTTCTCCAGGAACGACGACCCCGGCAAAAGAACATGTGCAAATCGGGCTGTCTCGTTCAGGAAGATGTCCTGCACGATCAGGCACTCGAGCGACTCCAGGGCTTTTTCGACGTGCTGGGTATTGGGATCGCTCTGGGCGACATCCTCGCCCTGCACGTACATTCCTTTGAAATGCCCACTGATCGAGGCATCGAACATGTTCGGAATACGCAGACCGGGTTCCGGCTGCAATTGAGCATTCCAGTCCTGTTCGAACAGGCTCCTGGTTTCGACGTCTGAAATGTGCCGGTAACCGGGCAGCTCGTGCGGGAAGGAACCCATGTCACAGGAACCCTGGACGTTGTTCTGGCCGCGCAGCGGATTCACGCCGACGCCCTCCCTGCCGAGATTGCCGGTCAACATGGCCAGGTTGGCGATGCCCATCACGGTCGTCGAACCCTGGCTGTGCTCGGAAACGCCGAGACCGTAGTAGATGGCGGCATTGCCCGCCTCCGCGAACAGACGGGCCGCAGCGCGCAGTTCGGACGCGGGAATGCCCGTAATTCTCTCGGTTACTTCAGGGGAGTTCTGCTCACCGGAAATGAATTCACGCCATTTGAAGTAAGGTTCTGTTTCGCAGCGAGCCTCGATGAATGCGGCATCTTCCAGACCCTCCGCGACGATCACATGCGCCATTGCATTGATGAAGGCGACATTGCTTCCGGGACGCAATGCGAGGTGGTGGTCGGCCCTGACATGCGGCCCGCTCACCAGTTCGATCCGCCTGGGATCGGCGACGATCAGCTTTGCGCCCTCGCGCAACCGGCGTTTAAGGCGGGAGGCGAACACCGGATGGGCGTCACTGGGGTTGGCCCCCATCACCATCACCACGTCCGATTTGGCTACCGAATTGAATGCCTGGGTGCCGGCTGATTCTCCCAGGGTGGTTTTCAGCCCGTACCCGGTGGGGGAATGGCAAACCCGGGCGCAGGTATCCACGTTGTTGTTGCCAAACGCAGCCCGG
>JAHEEG010000142.1 GCA_024640825.1 Gammaproteobacteria bacterium | reverse complement strand
CTTCGCCATTACTGGCTGCGCGTCGGCTCTGCCGGACGCAGACACGCTGCGGGACGATATGTTGGCCGAATTTCTAGAGCTCAAGCGTCGCCTCCTGGAGACGGCACCGGCACAGCTCGATGTTCGTAAGCGGGTCACTGCTTCCAACCAGGCTCCCGCATCCAAGCCGGCTGCTGGGGCCTCCACCCCGGCAGGCCGCAGAAGGATCGGTGATGACAAGGGCGCTGCAGGGGGTCGTGATTCAAGCCAGGCGGCTTAGAAGAAAAATGGTGCAGTGCGCAAAAAAGTGCTTGCATAGTCCATTTGTGTGTTGCACAATTCTTTTGCACTGCACCAATTGACGCAGAACGCGTCAAGCTGGTTGCCCCGAAAACCGTGTCGTATAGAGGACCTGGAAAATGAACCCGATCGAAAAAGGAACCAAGGTGGGCCGCGATCTCTTCGAGATCAATACCGAGAGCCTGCGCAAGATTGCCGAATTGTCAGCTGAGAATTTCAAGCGCTACATGGAGCTGAATCAGGATTACCTCCAGAAGCTGCCGGAAGTGCGCGAATTCAGCGCGTTCATAGAGCTTCAGCGTGATTACGGCCAGAATCTTTGGGAAGGCGTGCAGGATGACATGAAAGCCCGAGGAGAGATTGTTCGGGAAGCCGTAGAGCACTCGGGCAGCGTACTGCGTGGCATATTCAGCTCCGACGACGCTGATGCGCCCGCAGAAGCGGCAGCCTGACACAGGCTCGGAAATGCGGTAGTCGCTCTGGGAACCTATCTCCTGAGCGTCGAATCAGCTGAGATCAGGGCCTGCGATTCTTAAGGAGTTGCAGGCCCTTTTTCGTTTCTGAGCCTGGTGAAAAGCCAATCGGACAAACATCACAAACCTATGATTTAGAGGAATTTTACAGTGGCTAAACCCGTTGCTCTGGTTACCGGCGCTTCCGCTGGCATCGGTTACGAATTAGCGAAGGTCTTCGCGGAAAACGGCTATGATCTCATCGTCAGCGCCCGGCGCGAAGAACGTCTCCAGCAGCTTGCTGAAGACGTTGGTTCTCTCTGCTCCGTGGATATTGTCGTGGCTGACCTGGGCAAGGCGCGTGGACCCGCAACGCTTCTCGAGGCGGTTGCCAAGCTGGGCAAACCGATAGACGTTCTGGTCAACAACGCCGGTATCGCGGCTTCTGGGCCATTTCAGTCGCTGAAGCGATCACAGGTCAAATCAATATTGCAGGTCAACATCCGGGCGCTGACCGAACTGACCTACGAGTTGCTGCCCGACATGATCGCGCGAGAATCCGGAAAGATTCTGAACGTGGCTTCGGTAGTATCGTTTCAACCGGTTCCCGGAATGTCACTCTACGCGGCCAGCAAGGCTTTCGTATTGTCCTTTACTGAAAGTCTGTCGGAAGACCTCAAAGGCAGCGGCGTAACGTCGACTGCGCTTTGTCCGGGGCCCACCCGAACTGAGATGGTGGCTGATATCAAGAACATGGAACTGGCCGGTCCTTTCATGTCAGACGCTCGGCAGGTAGCCCAGGAGGGCTTTCGAGCTTGTATGGGTGGCGAGGTAGTACGTATTCCCGGGTTAATGAATCAGGCGATGGTGACCTGGAGCCAGTATCAACCGCGCTGGCTGGTGCGCTTCTTGTCTGGGCTGGCAGCCCGCAACTCGTTTAACTCGGTTAATATGGGGCAAACCAAGGCTTCGATGCCGGAGTAACCATGGCGAGCGAAGAGAAACACGACAGCGCCTCTGCAAGACCTCAGGTGGACGATCTGGCCGAAGGCATGGAAGGAATGGCTGCCGCTTCTGCTTTCGGGGTGGATGCCCGGTCCATCATAGATACTTGGGGCAACATACTCAGCGAAGTGGGCGCGCAGCCAAAGGCAGTTTTGGAAGCCGGTGGCCATCTGGCTTCGCAGATGGCGCAGATCTGGCTTGGGGGCAGTGAGCTGACACCCGATCCCAAGGACAAGCGCTTTGCGGACGCTGCGTGGTCTGACAACCCCATCTTTCGACGTGTCGGTCAGTCCTACCTGGCCTGGGCCCGGTCTCTGGACGATTGGCTCGACCGGTCCGGCCTGGAGGGCATCGAAAGGGAGAGAGCCAGGTTCGTGCTGGATGCCGCCAAGGACGTTACAGCACCGGTTAACAATCTTCTCAGCAATCCGCAGGCGCTGCGCCAGGCTGTAGAGACCCGTGGCGGCAGTGTCTTCAAGGGAATGAGAAATTTATTTGATGATATTCGGCACAATCACGGCTATCCGGCTGCCGCGGATAGACACGCGTATGTGGTGGGTAAGGATGTCGCGGCCTCTGAGGGCGCCGTGGTGCACCGCAGTGATCTGTTCGAACTGATTCAATACAGGCCCAAGACCGCCCAGGTATCACCCATTCCCCTGCTGTATGTTTTCAGCCAGGTCAATCGTTTCTATCTCGGCGACCTTACGCCGGACCGGAGCCTGTTCCAGCGTCTGCTGGAAGCTGGCATCCCGGTTTTTGCCGTCAGTTGGAAAAACCCCACAGAAGCCGAGCGCGACTGGAACCTGGATACATATGCGGATGGCGTTATTGAAGCCATCAAAGTCATGCGGCGGATCACAAAGCAAGGCAAGGTACATCTCATGGGGCTTTGCGCCGGCGGTCTGGTCTCGGCAGCGGCGGCAGGCGTTCTGGCAGCCAGGGGCAATGACTGGATAGATACGCTTTCTCTTTTCGTCAACGTGCTGGATTTTCGCCCCGACGACAGCGACTTTGGGCTCTTCGTTTCGGAGCGTTCGGTGGATGCTCAAAAAGCTATGGTGCGCGCCCGCGGTGTTTTTGGCGAGCGTAATGTCTTCGAGATGTTTGCGCTGTTGCGTATCGAAGAAAACATCATGAGCTTCTTCCGTAGCAACTACCTGATGGGCGAGTCGCCTATCAAGCACCCGCTGCTGTTCTGGTCCATCGACTACACCCGGGTGCCTGCTGAGATGCAGTGCGATTTTCTCGACCTGTCTCAGTACAACCAGATCGCCAAGAAAGAGAAGCGCATTCTTGGTAAGCGAATCGATCTGTCGAAAATCGAGTACCCCGTCTACCTGATGGCAGGGTCAACCGATCACATCACGCCATGGAAGGCCTGCTATCGCAGCAGCCAGCTTTTCGGCGGGGACGTTACTTTCGTATTGACCAATCAGAATCACACGCAGACGATCAGCGGGCGGCTGGATAACCGACATCTGCGTTACTGGATACCGAGGGAGTTGCCCGTAGACCCGGAAGCAGCATTACGCTCGGCCGACGAGCACAGCGGATCCTGGACATTCCACTGGATAGATTGGCTCAACAGTCGCTACGAGGAGCCGGTGCCAGCGCCGAAAAAGCTAGGATCGAAAAAGCACCCGGTCGTTCAGCCGGCCCCCGGTCTGTACGTGCTGGAGTCCTGACTCCGGGCGGCCTTCAGCGGATACGCACCGCCAGCACGTCGCAATTGGCCCCGTGAATGACGGCATTGGCGGTGGAGCCAAGCAGCAGTTCCACGCCGTGCTTACCGTGGGTACCTACTACGAGCATATCACTGCCCAGCTCAGCCACCATATCGTGGATTTCAACTGATGGTGCGCCGTGGCGCACCAGCGTATCCGCTTCGCTCAGGCCGCGTTCCTTGGCCAGTCCTGCTAATCGAGCGCGGGCCTGCTGATCAGCCTCGTGCTCGAACTGAAGGCCCACGTCAGACAGGGTCGTGGGGTTGATGCCCGCGTAAGCGTGTTGAAACGGTTTGATCACGTGGCCGATCTGCAGATTTGCATTCTCCTGTGCGCTGACCAGCTCGGCCACGTCCAGCACCTGGTCGGTTTCTGCGGACAAATCTACCGCTGCCAGAACGCCTTGATACTTCTGATCAGCCGGTTTTACAGCAGCGCCTTCTCCTGGCACCCGGATTGCCAGCACGTTGCAACGGGTGCCGTGCAGCACCGCGTTGGCGGTGGAGCCGAGTAACAGGCGGATGCCGTGGCGCCCGTGGGTGCCCAGGACCACCAGATCGTGCCCTTGCTCATCAGCATGTCGTTGAATGAGCGTAGCCGCGTGGCCTTCCAGCAGCTGGTATTCGTCAACATCGAAGCGTTTACAGAGCTTATCGAGATACTCATTTACCTCTGCAACGATCCGCTCATGCAGGTCGCCGATCAGGGCGAGGGTGGGGTCGCCTAGATTGTAGAAGTGACTGCGCTCCAGAACGTGAATCACTTCGAGGGGGACGTCCGGCGCCAGCTGTCTGGCGCTCTCCAATACGTAAACCGCTGAGTCTTCCTCGAGATCGACAGCGACCAGAACCTTCTTGAACGTGCTCATGGATTGACCTGTACCTTGATGGATTGGTTGGATTTGTCAGCAGCCGTAGCGAAGGCCTCGGCCACCTGGTCCAGCTTGAAACGATGCGTAACCAGCGGCTCCAGCAACTGGCGATGTTCGACCACCAAGTCGGTGGCGAGAGCAAAGTCCGGCCGATGACACTCGCGCCCGTAGCAGTTGGACGCCGTGAGCGTCAGCTCTTTGCGGAACATCTCCCAGCCGGGTAGTCCCGGCTTGCCGTCGAATACGCCGAGAATGACCACGCGGCCGCCGTGGCGGGCCACCGCTAAGGATTCAGACAGCGTGTCTGCCTGGCCGCCTACGGTTTCTACCACGACGTCGACGTAATCGGGACCAACGGCTTCCAGCAGGCTGCTGGCGGAGTCGAATACATGATCGGCTCCGAGGTGTCGAGCCAACTCCTGCTGGTGCGGATGGCGCGCGGTGATCAGCACCTCACCGGCACCAGCCGCGCGGGCGCAGACTGTTGATAGCAGACCGATGCTGCCGGCGCCTAGGATGGCGACCCGCGAGCGCACGTCCAGCCGTGCCATGCGTAGACCTCGAACGCATACGGCCATGGGCTCCGTTAGCGCGGCGATATGGCGAGGCAGGTCCGCAGGTAACTCGTAGAGGGTGTCTTCCGGCACGGTTACGTACTCGGCCATGCCGCCCCGAGCGGTAAAGCCGAAGAGCCGGTTGTTGGGGCACAGATTGCGCAGCCCGGTGGCGCAATAGCGGCAGTTACCGCAGCCATGCAGCGGCTCCACCGCCACCAGCTTCCCGGTGGGCAGTACTACGCCATCGCCGACCCTGTCGATTACGCCGGCAATTTCGTGACCCGGCTGAACGCCGCGGGAGGCGTCGCCGTGGGCGTAGAGAAGATTGAGATCGCTGCCGCAGATGCCCACGGATGACACGGCAAGCCTAACCCAGCCCGGTCTGGGCTCCGGCAGCTTGGCTTCCCTGACCGCGATGTCGCCGGTATCGCCGAATATGGCCGCTTTCATGATGCCGGGGCCTTTGTCCTGGGTTCGAAGTTGCATGCTAAACCCTCGTGCCAAGCGCTGACAACGCTGGCAAGCAAGCGGGATTGTCGTACACTGGTGGTCGGAACAGGGGAGATTTTATGGCGACTTACATCATGCTCAGCACCCTCACGGACGAGGGCAGGAAAACCTTGAAATCCAGGCCCGAGCGGCTCAAGGAAGTGAACAAGGAGGTGGAGTCCATGGGCGCTCGCGTGCTTTCTCAGTACGCGGTGCTGGGTGGCTATGACTTCGTCAACATCATCGAGGCGCCGACCAACGAGGTCATGTCCCTTCTCTCCATGGAACTGGGCTCCCGGGGCACCATCAAGGTGACGACCCTGCCCGGCATGGAGATCAACGCCTTTGTCGATATGTTGCAGGGAAAATCTACGGGCGGATCCTGAGCCATGCCCGTCTACGTAATGCTCATGCGCTATCACTCGCAGGGCATGAAGGCGGCGAGGGAGGATCCTCGCGCCCTGACTCAGGTGCACGAGGCGCTGGAGCGCTGGGAATCCAGGATTCTCGAGAGTTACCGGCTGCTCGGTGAATATGACCAGTGCACCATCTTTGAGGCCCCGGACAACTTCAAGGCTTATCGGGCGACACTGTCTCAGGAGATTGGCACTACGGCGGACACTGAGATACTGCCGGCGATCAACTACGAGCTCTTCACCCGGTTGGCCTCCCAGGAATCGGGGACGGTCGGCCCGCATCCCTGGCAGGTTACCTGGTGGGCCAAACTTGGCAGGCTGGCGTTTCGGTGGCACGCCTATGGGCGTTGGGTCCACAAGGCTTGTAAGCCGCTGACGGTGACGGGCAGAGACAAGTTCAAGCAGATCAAAGGCCCCTGCATCGTCGTTGCCAACCACACCAGCCACATGGACGCTCTGGTGCTCAACGCTTCGCTTCCGTGGCGCATCAAGCTGAATGTCTTTTCCGGCGCCGCGGCTGACCGCTGGTTCGTCAAAGGGCGCAAGGAGCTGGTGATGCAACCCTGGTACCAGTCCCTGGCCATGGGCACCTTCCCCATCCAGCGAGGCGGCGGCTCGCGCGCGCTGGACTATCCCAAATGGCTTCTAGATAAAGGGTGTAACCTATTGATTTTTCCGGAAGGCACTCGCTCGACCAGCCGCAATATGGCCAAGTTCAGGCATGGCGTTTCCATTCTCGCCTTAGAGAAGAAAGTGCCGGTAGTGCCCGTTTTCCTGACCGGCTTGAAGGAGCTTCGCCCCAAGGGCTCACGGGAGATCCATCCGGGGCCGGCGGGCGCCCACGTGCTCGATCCAATTTTCTTTCCGGAGGGCACCAGCGTGCCGGAGGCCACGCGTATCATTTACGATGCCATGAACGAGGTCCACGTCAAGGTAGCTGAATTCGGGAACGAAGCCGCACGCCAGGACTGAGACGTTATTTCGCCGATCATTGCAGCCTGAATCGCGTCAGTTGCGAGGATTGGGTGCGGGGAGGGCGTCGCGCAACCAGGTAAGCAGATCGGCGATGACTTCGTCTCTGTTGGTTTCGTTGAACATCTCATGACGGCCTTCCGGGTAAAGGCGGTACGCCAGCCGGGGCACCTGCCGTCTATAGCGTTTCAATAGTCGTTTGAGGTTGGCTTCTTCTCCATGCACGGGGTCAGCTGCGCCGGAGAACACGTAGATGGGCAGGTCCGGCGGAATGCGGGCGATGTTGCGCGTCTGCCGCGCTTCCCTGGCGCCTGCGAACAGATCGGCGAGGCTTCCTGGCCGCAGCACAAAACCACACAGCGGATCGTCTACGTAGGCCTTCACCTGCTCCGAATCGCGGGACAGCCACTCGTAGCCGGTAGCCTCCGGGCCCTCCCAAGCCTTGTTGGAGCTGCTGAAGACCAGTTGCTGTAGCAACGGGCTGTCGCCCGCGGGCCCGCGCCGCCAGCGCTCTGCGCGCGCGATCATGTGGCTCAGCCATAGAGAGAAAGCGCCGCCAAGCCCCGGTGAGCCCGACAGCACCAGCGCATCGATCTGGTCGCCAAACCGATAGACGTACTGCTGACTCAACATTGACCCCATGCTGTGGCCGAGCAGAACGTGCGGCAACCCCGGATGAGTCCCCCGAATGTGCGCGTTGATCTCCTGCGCGTCCTGAATGACGCGGTTCCAGCCATCGTCTCCCAGGTAGCCCAGCAGCCCCGGCTCCGCCGTTCTCCCGTGCCCGCGGTGATCGTTGGCGTAAACGGCGAAGCCCGCGCCCGTTAGTTTGCCCGCCACATAACCGTAGCGGGCAGCGTGTTCGCCCATGCCGTGGGCAATCTGAATTGTCCCAACAACCTCATCCTCCGGCAGCCATCGATAGAGATTCAGTCTCTTGCCGTCGCTGGCCGTGAGGCCCGGGTTCTCTGCCTTGGTCGATGCTTCCATCACGGTAGCCTTCCCTTGCTCAGCAGATGCTCAACGGCCCGCGCCACCCCGGCCTCGTCGTTGCGCACTGTCACCGTCGTTGCCGCCGCCTTGGTACGCTCGTCGGCCTGGCCCATAGCTACCGAGGCCCCGGAAATGCGGAACATCTCGATGTCGTTCTCCGCATCGCCAAAGGTAACTACGTCCTCCAGCCCGATTCGCAGATGACTGCAGGCATGACGGAGCGCCACCCCCTTGCTGGCTTTCGAAGAGGTCAGCGTCAGAATGACTTTGCCGGAGGGCCCAATGCTGTCGAAGAAGTGCACCCTCTTACCGTAGCGCGGCTGCAACTCGTCCTTGATTAGGCGGTAGACACCAGAGCCCTGAATATTAGCCACGCGGGGCAGGGAGGCTTCGGTTCCTGCTAGCTGTGGCACCCAGCGCATCTCGGGGGGCATGGCTGACGTGTCCGGCTCGCCATCCAGTTTCAGCAGCACCTCTTGCTCCACGGTAACGGTTGCGACGCAGCGCTGCGCATCGCAGATTGCATAAAGATCCCGGGTGAAATCTGCCGGGAGCCGCTCGTCAAAGATATCCTGCTGGGTCTCCGGGTCATGAACCTGTGCGCCAGAGCACGCGATGACCAGACCCTTGATGCCGATCTGTTCTTCCACTCGCTGGGCCATCTGCACCCAGCGCGCGGTGGCGATGATGATCTTGAAACCCGCATCCCGAGCGGCCCTCAGGGCTGTGATGTTGTCGGGAGGCAGATCTTCCCCTACCAGCAGGGTGCCATCGAGGTCGATGGCCAGCGCTTTGTATTGCATCAATGTGTTCTCTCGTGGGCTGAGGGATGCTCTTCTGGGCGCGCATTCTACTGCGTTGCTGCCTCGGGCCCCAGTCCGGGTAGGGGAGCCTGTTTGTTGGAGGCCCGTTCGCCCGCTGCTGGAGCGCCGGGGCTCGCGAGCAGCGGGCTCTGTTGTATGATTGCGCCGGCGGATTTTAGGGTCTATCTCCGACCCGCAGCTCGCCCGGGTGGTGAAACTGGTAGACACAAGGGACTTAAAATCCCTCGGCCGTAAGGCCATGCGGGTTCGATTCCCGCCCCGGGCACCAGCCGCACTGCCATTGCCCCAAACATAAGGAATCTGGCCAATAGTCTGCTGGTTTCTTGGAATGCAATTGGCGAATTAAAACTGCATGGTTGGCGAAAATTTTGGATAATGCCGAAATCAGATGCTCAACCCACTCTTAATTAACGGCGTTGCTCTTGCGCATCCGATGGTTTGCATGTTTACCCGCATTGCACCACAGGTGCCGTGGTTGCGGCGTGCAGGCGTCTAGCATCTATCGCGGTGGCCACAAGGGCTGCTATATCGGCGAGCCGCTACCTGAGCGGGCATCGCTCAAAGGCCTCGTCGTTCAATGGATAGAACGGCCGCCTTCTAAGCGGAAAATACCGGTTCGGTTGCTGCCAAGACTAGAACAAATAAAATCAAATAGATATCGGTGAAACTTTAATGCTTGGATATAAATTTTTTCAGGCAATAGCATGGCCCCGCCGGGAGGTTTCACGAGGAACGTGCTTGCTCGGGGTTGACTTGGCTTGAAGGGTTATGGTCCCCAAACAGCATGCTTCTACTTTTTTGTCATTGCACTCGCTGGCACGTTCCAGTTTGGATGTGCTGAACAGCCAACGCGACAAACGCTGTCCCAGACCTCAGGCATCCCAACCGGAATGCCACTCGAATCCACTGTGACCGACGGGCGTGCTCGATTTCGCGGTATTTTCTGCAGAGTGCTCGCCAATTCGACGGAGCACGCTAACAAAGGTAAGGGCTGCGACGAGTTTCTTTGGCGGCTCGACGGGGAATCATTG
>JAHEEG010000141.1 GCA_024640825.1 Gammaproteobacteria bacterium | reverse complement strand
CGCCACGGGTTCGCGCCTGTCCCTCTGGAGCATCGACCCGGACTACTTCTCCCCCATGGAAGTCGCCTGGATGAACCGCGGCGGATTCAGCAAATCGGGCAAGGCCCAGATGGAGCGCTGGTTCCACGACACCGCCATGGAGCGACACGTGCCCTCGGGTGAGCGCCGCGCGGGTTTCATCTACACGAACCGGGTCGAAGGCACCAAAGGTTTCAATCTGGACGTGTTAACCGGCACGAGCGCGCAGAGCTTTACGTTCTTCGTGCCCATTCCGGGTTTCACGCCGGACTACATGCTCGTCAATTTCGAGAACCTCTACGCTCCGGAAGACGTCATCGATGTTCCGAAAGGCGACCTGACGGCCATTCGCAGAGCACTGGAACAACTGCCCTGCTGCAGCATGGACCCGTCGGAGACCCAAACCGGCGCGCCGTTCAACGTCCTGCTGATTGGCTCCGCGCAGGCGGTTCGACGCATGCTGTTGCGGGCTCGCTGGCGCGAGACCGAGACGAAGCTTGCACAGAACACGACCGCACGGCGCCACCGATACCTCGGACGATCTCCCGATGGCATCTTCTCCAAAAACCGCGCTGACGGGAGCGAGCGCCGGGAGCTGCGGCTGTGGCTCTCACCCTATCGTTTCGAATCGGAACGGGTCTGGCTGGGTCAGGTAACGCATGACTTCAGCGACACCACGCAGGATCCCACCGACCAGATCACTGATCCAAACATGGACAGCGCGCGAAACTACCTGCTGCAGGATGTCTGGTACAGCCAATCGCTGCGGCGTTCTGCCTTCGTGGAGGGCGCACCGGTCACCACGCCGGATGCGCCAGGATCGACGTTTACCGGCGCCAGTTACTTCACCGACGGCCTACGCGTCGTCCTGTTTCTGTCCGAGACACCGGTCGCTGCGGGTGGTGCGCAGATCATCCCCTGGGAACAGATGAACCGATGAACGACACGACTGCGAAACCATCCCGTCGTTGCCGCAGGACACACGCGACAAATCTGGGATTGGCTGCGACGCTGCTTGTGCTCTTGCTCGCCTGGCATCCCTCAGCAGCGGAAGCAGCAGAGGTGCCTCCGCCCAACGACCGTCTTCACACCCAGAGCCAGGACGTGATTCGCGTCACCACCGGAGTGCCGAGCGCCGAAGAGACCCGGGAGATATTCGGCGTTTCCATGTATCGCAACAATGTGCAGCCGGTCTGGGTTCAGGTGGAGAATCTGGGCGAGGTCACCCTGTGGTTTCTTCCCGTCGCTCTGGATCCTGCCTACTACACGCCGCTGGAGACCGCATCACGGAGCTTCAGCTGGCAACGGTTGCGGCGCAGCCAGGCAGACGAAACCCTGCAAGCGCGTACCATGGGAATCGTGGTCGAGCCCGGGCAGAAACGTTCGGGCTACATCTTCAGCCGCTTGAAAGAGGGCACAAAGTCTTTCAACGTCGACATCTTTCCCCATGGCGATATTCCCCGCCGGATGACGTTCTTCGTGCCCGTGCCGGGTCTGCGGCTGGATCACTACGAGGTCGAGTTCGACAAGCTGTACCGTGCGGACGAGATCGTGGACGTCGAGCGCGAGGGTCTGGTCGAACGCCTTCGGGCACTTCCCTGCTGCGTCACTGACAAAAAGGGCAAGAACCTCGGAGACCCCTTGAACATTGCGTTCGTCGCTGAGATCGAGGACCTTTACTATGCCTTTATGCGCGCCGGCTGGGACGAGACGGAGACCATCCATCGGGCCTCGCTCCTGAAGACCGCGTGGTCGGCCCTCACTGGCGGCCAGTACCGCTACTCGCCAGTAAGCGCTCTGTATGTCTTCGGACGCAGCCAGGATGCCGCCTTGCAGTGCGCACGAACGAGCATTCACGAACGCAACCATCTGCGCATCTGGCTCACCTCGATGCGCCACGAAGGGAAGCCGGTCTGGATCGGCCAGATCAGCCGGGACATTGGTGTCCGCCTCACCACGAAAACGATCACGACGCACAAGATCGATCCCGACGTGGACGAGACCCGTGAGTTCCTGATCGAGGATCTCGCCCATACCCAGAGCCTGCGGAAACTCGGCTACGTAGGTGGGGTGGGTCCAGCGTCGTACGAAAGTCCACGCGGAAACCTGACCGGGGACCCTTACTTCACCGATGGCCTGCGGGCGATCATGTGGCTCTCGAGCACGCCGGTACCGCTCGATGAGATCGAGTTGGTGGATCTGGGCGCGCATTCATCGGACAGGGCGAACGCCGATCAACAATCAGAGTTTTAGGACGGCCTAGGCCCATATCGGTTCTTCGTTCAAGAGATGATCTGAGCTAGCCTTCGGCCATTCACTGGAGGAGGGAATTATGGATCATCTGACTTTTGCTCAGCTACTGGGTAGCTATGGGGAGTTCATCGGCTCAATTGCGGTGCTTGCAACACTCATCTACCTCGCGCTCCAAATCAGGCAGACTGGTCGTTCGGCGACTTTTGCCGCGGTCCAGGCGTACCGTGCAGAAAGAATGGCGTGGTTTCAGAGTAACCGCGATTCGCCCTACATGCCCAACATCTTCGTGAAAGCGGAAGCAGGCCAACCTTTGGATGCAGAAGTGGAATACCGCTTGAGAAGCCATAACTCTGCGCTATGGTGATCAATATACTCCCAGTGGTTGCAGCATGAACTTGATCTAACGGGTAGGTACGCGACGAAGGATGCCTCCATGATTTCCATGGCCATTGGCACGCCCAGAGCGCTCGAATGGTGGGAAAGGAACGGAGCTTCAGTCTATCCGGATGAATTTTGTGAGTACGTAGTCAAGCGACTTCCTGAGGTTAGAACCAGGATACCGGATGACTCGATTTATTGATGTCCGCTCGTGGCCGATATTCCGCGTTTACGCAGTAATTTGTTACTTGGCGGGCTCGCTGACGCTTCCTATGTCCACTACGTTGGTTGGCGCAGTCACGTCAGCCATGAAGCCTTCCAGGTAGTTCTTCCCAGAAGCTCGTCGCAGGATGTCTGCTTCGATACGCTCCATGTGCGGTCGCAGGCGCTCATGCTCCCAACCGCCGCAATGCCTTGAGGTAACGCCTGCTGGGACGCTATGGTTGACCAGTCGTTTGGTTACCCCGTCGGGCATATCCAGTGTGTCGCAGACCCCGACGAATGTGCGTCTCAGATCATGAGGGCTCGCCTTTACGCCAGAGCTCTTGGCGATCCGAGAGCAGGCCTTTTTGGGTTCTGCCACGGGTTTGCTTCCATCTTTGGTGGCTGGAGACCAGAACACCCACGGCGTAGCTAACACCGCCGCCACAACGCGGCGCCGCTGAAGCAACCGGGTCAGAAATGGGCCAACCGGCAGTAAAAGTGGGCGATTCGCTTTCGTATACTTCCCAGGAAGCGTTATGTTTGCTCGAATCTGGTAGCGGTCGTGTTTTCCTAGGCGCTCGATATGTTCCCATCGGAGTGCTGTGGCTTCTCGCCTGCGCATGCCCGTTAGCAAAAGGAACTGCAGATAGTCTTGCCAAATCTGGTCTTCTTGCAGCAGTGCGTGCCACCATCTGGGTAGATCATGGGGGCTTATGGATGTATCCCGAGCGACGATGACGGAACGCAGATTCTTGTTGCCTTTCCGGGCGCTATGAACCGGGTTTCGACCCTTCCACCCTGAGGTGCTAATTGCATGCTCCAGTACCCGATGGAGACTGCGTAGAATCCCGCTGATGGTAGCTGGAGCTAGCCCCTGAGCGGTTAGCCGTGTTGCCAAATGATTGACATCAGACACCGATATCTCTCTCCAGGGCCCTCCGTGTAGTGCCTTGCAGTATTGATCTATGTGCCTCTGATAAGCTTTACGGGTGTTTTCGCTGATGTTCTTGCCGGAAGACGTTATTAGAGATGCGGCGGCGTCGCGTATGTCCTGCCCCTCTGACTTTGTGCGGCGTTTTTCTTCATTCGGATTCATCCCGCTGGCGATTTCGGTAAGTCGGTCCTGCGCGATCAGCCGGGCTCGTTTTGGTGATAGGTCTGGATAGTTACCGACCGTTACGGTGACGGTCTTATTTTTGTTGGCGAACCATTTGACCAGCTGCCAGACCCGCTTATTCGACGGGGTGACCTTGAGCCGAAGCCCTCGTTGTTCGGTATCAACCAAGAATCGGTCAGAGGACGCACTGTGCTGAAATGCGTCGATGCGGCTCGCGGTTATCTTGGTGCGTTCTGTTCTTGGAGGTTGGGCTTCACGACCGGGTTGTATCTTTCCGTGGTGCCGCGCATATACGTTCGTTTCAGCTTGCTCTTCCACGTCCGGCTATCCTCTTCATTCCGCAGGCAGAAGGCGGCCTGCGATAGCCATTGTGCAGCCCAGGCAAACGTCAGACAAGGAAGAACTTGCCGTCGCATTCCATTCCAGTAATCTGCGTATGTTTAATAGTTTTTAAAAAACAATAGGTTATCTTAGCAGGGCGCCTTCCAAACTCAAGGGGGGATCTATGGGGTTCAGCATTCATAATGCTGGGGTCGATGGTTCGGGTCCACCCGGAGCTACCCTTCAACGGCAGCACGTCCCTCCACGGCCATTGTCACCGTTGCTGACTTCTCCACGCGATTGGCCGTGACGGTTGGGCGCTGCCCCGCTGTCCCGCAATTCTCTCGATTGATCAGGGTCTTAGGTCAGCTATGCCCGGCAATGGCATGCGGCTCGTAGACTTCTTCGAGTGCTTTTACGTCCTCCTCGGCCAGGGTGATATCTACGGCGTCGATAGCGTCCTGGAGATGCCCTGGTTTGGAGGCGCCGATGATGGGCGCGACTATGCCCGGCTTGCCCAGCATCCAGGCCAACGCCGTCTGGCTCGGCTTAACCCCCAGCCGGGCAGCCACCTCGGCGTTGCGGTCTACCACGTCCAGGTCGCAATCCTTGCGGTATAGAAAGTTCGTGAACTCGTCAGAACCGGCCCTGACGGTAGCTTTCAACGTCTGTCTGGTGCGCGCAAGATACCCGCGAGCCAGCGGGCTCCAGGGGATGAGACCGACGCCCTGGTCCAGACAAAGGGGAATCATCTCTCGCTCTTCCTCGCGGTAAAGCAGGTTGTAGTGGTTCTGCATGCTGACGAAGCGCACCCCGCCCCGGGCCTCCGCGGTAAACAGGTATTTGGCCATCTGCCATGCGTACATGCTGGACGCCCCCAGGTAGCGGACCTTGCCCATGCGGACCAGATCCGAGAGCGCGTCAATGGTCTCCGCGATGGGCGTCTGGTAATCAAAACGGTGAATCTGATAGAGATCGATATAGTCCGTACCAAGCCGCTTGAGGGATGCGTCGCAGGCCGACAACACGTGCTTTCGCGACAGACCGTGACGGTTCCGTTTCTGGTTGTGAGTGCCGCCGAAGCATTTGGTGGCGATGACCACGTCCTCGCGGTCGATGCCCAGCTCCCGGATCGCTTTGCCCAGAACCTCCTCGGACGCCCCGTTGGAGTAGACGTCTGCGGTGTCGTAGAAATTTATACCTGCCTCCCACGCGGCCGAGATGAACGGGAGCGCCTGGTCATACTCCAACACCCAGTCGCGCCAGGTGGTCGAGCCATAGGTCATCATGCCGAGACAAAGGCGTGACACGCTCATTCCCGTATTGCCCAGGTTTGCGTATTTCATAATCCCTCCTGCAGTGTCCGGCCGGTTCCGGATGGTGTTCACGGTGATTTCACGGTTGGCCGCAGAGACTAACATGGCCCCTTAATCAGATTGGAATTCATCATGCGCACGACCGTGTTTTTCCTCACTATGCTTACCAGCTTGCTGCTCGCCCCGGGCGCGAGAGCGGAGCTCGCCGTCGGGGATATGGCACCGGATTTCACGCTTCAGGGCAGCGACGGGAAGACCTATACCCTTTCTGAATACCGGGGTAAGGAAGCGGTGGTGCTGGCCTGGTTTCCCAAAGCCTACACTGCGGGCTGCACCATCGAGTGTAAGTCTCTTGCAGAAAACGGGCATTTGCTCCGCCAGTATCAGGTCAGCTACTTCATGGTCAGCGTGGATCCGCTGGAAGAGAATCGGGGCTTCGCCGAGCAGCAGAGGGCGGATTTCCCTTTGCTCAGTGATCCAACCAAAGAGACCGCCAGCGCTTACGGCGTGCTGAGTGGCGGAGGCTACGCAGCGCGCCATACCTTCTATATCGGCGTCGACGGTCGGATCCTCGAAATCGATCGGAACGTGCGGCCGTCCACCTCGGCGGAAGACATGGCGGCTAATTTGGGAAAGCTTGCGGTCGCAACGCGCTGACGGCTGCGAAGCTGGGGGCATCACCGGATGTTGTCGCCGGTAAATAGTTGTATGGTCTGTTGAGCCCCATGCTCTGAGAAGAAACAGGTGGATGCTGCCGAAACTGTCATGAGCGACATCTCCGCGTGGATGAACGACGCCGCCGGAGTGCTCAACGTCACGATCATCACCACCGGTGACGCGCGTCTGACCGTTGGCCAGCTTCTGCTGGCGGTGCTGGCCGTGGTGGTCGGCTTTGCCGTCAGCCGCCTGGTGGAGCGGGTGGTCATACATCGGTTGCACAGAACCAGCATGGGTCCCGATGCGGTGCAGCTGGTCAGGCGGGTCCTGTTCTATGGCCTCATGGCCATCGTGGTGGTTACTGCCCTCGGCATTCTCGGCATTCCCCTGACGGCGTTCGCCTTTGTGTCCGGCGCCATCGCTATTGGCGTGGGCTTCGGTGCCCAGAACATCATCAACAACTTCATCAGCGGCTGGATCCTCATGGGGGAGCGGCCGATCCGCATTGGTGACTTCATCGAGCTCGGCGACGCCCGTGGTCGGGTAGAGGCCATCAACAATCGCTCGACCAGAATCCGCCGCGTCGACGGTGTTCACATGCTGGTTCCCAACAGTACGCTGCTGGAAAGCACAGTTATCAACTGGACGCTGGTCGACCGGGACATTCGAACCGCTGTGCGGGTTGGCGTGGCCTACGGCTCCCCGGTCAAGCAGGTCCACGCACTCATGCTGGAGGCCATAACCGGACACCCGAGCGTGCTCAAGGAGCCAAAGCCCGTCGTCTATTTCGAAGACTTTGGTGACAATGCGCTGATTTTCGACGGCTTCCTATGGGTCAAAGCCGACACAGAGAGGGACCTTCGAGGTATCCGCAGCGACATTCGATTCGCCATTGAAGCGGCCTTTGCCGAGCATGGAATTGTCGTTGCCTTTCCTCAACGAGACGTGCACGTGGACGGCCGGCTGGTGTTGGAGAAAAGCCGCGGCAGCGATTGAGGGCGGGGTAGCGGGCGTGGCTTGGCGCTAATGACATGCCATCAGTAATCGAGGAGGAGGCGGTGGAAAAGCCAGGTCTCGTCGAGAGGGAGGATGCGCGAGATCTGAACCTGGAAGCCTGAAACGCTGTGGCTCTAAACCACTGTGACTCTTAACCACTGTGACAGGGCTCTTGAAAATCCCTCGGGAAACACCTATATACTGTGGGTAATTCAGTAACACGTACTTTGAGGTTAGAGCATGGTTGACCGGAACGCCGCGACGCTTCGTAGGGCCGTCACTTCGGGCATCGAGATCAACAAGGTCCTGCGTAACACCTATCTGCTGCTGGGCATGACCTTGGCGTTCAGCGCCGCCATGGCCGGCGTGTCCATGGCCCTGAGCCTGCCCTATATGGGCCCCATCGTGACTCTGGTGGGCTTCTTCGGGCTGCTGTTCCTGGTGCACAAAACGGCAAACAGTGCCTGGGGGCTGCTGTCGGTGTTCCTGTTTACCGGCTTTCTCGGTTTGAATCTGGGCCCCATTCTCACTCTGTATCTCAGCCTGGCCAACGGCCCCACGCTGGTCACCACGGCTCTTGGCACTACCGCGCTGGCCTTCGTCGGTTTGTCTGCCTACGCGCTGATCACCCGCAAGGACTTCAGCTTCCTTTCCGGTTTCCTGGTAGTTGGTTTTTTCGTGCTCATGGGCGCGGTGGTGCTGGGCCTGATCTTTGATCTTTCGGCCTTCAGCATGGCTATTTCCTGCGGCTTCGTCCTGTTCGCCAGCGCGGCCATTCTCTGGCAGACCAGTGCCATCATTCACGGTGGCGAGACCAATTACCTGCTGGCCACCGTTACCCTGTATGTGCAGATCTATAACCTTTTCCTGTCGCTGCTGCACATCTTCGGTGGTTTGGGAGACGACTGATCCCAGTCGGTCCACTGGGCGTTCGCCGAATCTGGTAAACGGCGACTGGAACCTGGATCCGTTGGGCCCAGCGATCGACCGGACGTCAGCGCGTCAGCGTCTGATAGACCATCGATAGCGACTCGGGGAGATCTTCGATTTCCTCGATGATGGTGTACCGGGACCTCGGGCACATCCGTTTCAGGTAATCATTGCCGGACCGGTCCACGGTGACGCAGAAGGTCTCGACGCCCTTGTCGTGAGCCTCCTGCAGTGCTTTGGCGGTATCCTGCACACCGTACTCGTGTTCGCCCCGCTCCGGACCGTAATCCGTGTCCTGGGGAAATCCATCGGAGAGAATCAGCAGCACCTTCATGGCGTTGCCTGATTGTATGAGCTTGCGCACGGTATGTCGGATGGCCGGGCCCATGCGGGTGCTTCGCTTGGGCTTCATGCTGGCGATGGCGGCGAGGCTGCGTGTGGTAAAGGCCTCCGACGGCTCCTTGGCCACGTAAAATTCTACGCAGTCACGACCGTAGCCGGAGAATCCGTAGATTCCGTAGCTGTCACCCAGTTTTTCCAGCGCCGACGACATCACCAGCATGGACTCCCGCTGCAGGTCGATGACACGCCGGCGCGGTGGATCGTCCTCGGCTGCGGTCAATGCGGCCCGAGGATCGTCAGGGTCGCGGGCTGCTGGTTCTCGCAAGTTGGGAAATTCGTCGTCATCCCACTCAACTGGAGGCGGGGGGTCTATCGGGTCGTCGGTAGAGGCGGACAGATCCACCAGGAACGCGGCGCAGACATCGCGATGGACCCGATCTCGTCGGCTGTATACCCGCTCGTCCGGCGTCTGTCCGGCTCGGATGTCCTGGCGGGCGGCGATCAGCGCGTTGAAATCAAGCTCGTCACCATCGGCAACGCGATGTACCCGCTGGTAGCCCTGGGGCCGGATCTGCTCGAAAGCTTTCTGCACGCTCGGACCGTGTCGTCGCATCACCGCCTGCAGAGTCTGCAGGTCCGGGTTCTGCTCGCCTTCCAGACGTTCCTCGTAGAGTCTGCACCAGTGGGGCAGATAGCGTTGATGAAGATAGTCCCACTCGTCATAGCGGAAGCTGCGCGCATCCAGCAGGGGCCTGCCCACGGCATCCTGAATGGCGGACCTTTCCATATCGATGCGTCTGGCCAGCGTGTCGCGCTGATTCTTGAGGGTCTGCAGGTTGATATCTTCCGGGCGCACCTGGCCGTCCTGCAGATTCTCCGATTCGCCGGCGAGGGCTTCGTCACCCTCCAGCATGTCGACGGCCAGCATCTGTTCTTCCAATGCGGCCAGATCTTCCCGCCAGTCGTCCAGGCGTCCCTCACGCTGCAACCAGTTGGCAGGGCTGTCCAGCTCTTCTTCCAGGGGCAGAACAACGTTGTCGGTAAGATCCTGAGGCAGGTCTTCGCACGCTGTATAGAGGTCGCAGCAGCCGGCCAC
>JAHEEG010000283.1 GCA_024640825.1 Gammaproteobacteria bacterium | reverse complement strand
TTTACGACAGTCTTTTTGAACCCATTCAGGTTGGCGGGGTAACCATACCGAACCGCATCGTGCGATCGCCACACGGCACCGGGCTGCAGGGCGAATCCCTTATCGCCTATCACGAGGCGCGTGCCCGGGGCGGTGTGGGCATGTCCACCATCGAGGCGACAGGCGTGCACCCCAGCGCGCCCATCGGGATTCCCCTGTATACGGATGATTGTCTGCCCATGCTGGAACAGCTCAGTTCCCGCATCTCGCCGCTCGGCATGAAGCTGTTTCACCAGCTCTATCATGCCGGGGCGGGCTATCCTGCCGGGGTGGGCCTGCCTGAGCACTGGTCGGCCAGCGCCATACCCAACCCGCTGGCCGGGGTCATGCCCATGGAAATGACCAAGACAATGATCGACGATGTGGTGGCCAGCTTCGCGGCGGCGGCGCGCCGCGTGCGCGACGGCGGGTTGGATGGCGTTGATATTCATGCGTCCAGCGGCTACCTCATTCATGAATTTTTGTCCCCGGCGTTGAATCAGCGCACCGACGACTACGGTGGAACCTCCGAAAACCGCATGCGCTTTCTCCTGGAGGTCATTGCCGCGGTCAGGGATGCCGTGGGCAGTGACAATTTCGCCGTGGGCGTCCGATTGCCCAACGAAGATTTCGTGCCCGGTGGGCTCACTGCCGAGCTCAATGCCGAGATTGCCCGGGCGGTGGATCCGCTGGTGGATTACGTCTCCCTGCACATGGGCGCATACTGGCGCTTTCACAAGCTGATCGCTCCGGCGGACGAACCGCTCGGCTTGGAAATGGCGGCGAACAAGCTGATCACCCCCTGCGTGACCAAGCCCACGATCGTGGTCGGCCGGATCATGACCCTCGATCACGCGAATCACATCGTCGAGTCCGGGGAAGCGGACATGGTTTCCATGGTGCGGGCGCTTATTGCCGACCCGGAATTGGTTAACAAAGCTCGACGCCGCGAAGAGCACAAAATACGTCCGTGCATCGGCTCCAACATGGGCTGCGTGGGGCAACTGATGAGTAGTGGCCGGATTAGCTGCGTCGTCAATGTGGCTGCGGCTCGAGAGGCCAGTGTTACCCACGACCCGGAGGACCGCGCGCCGCAGCCGAAGAAGATTCTGGTCGTGGGCGGTGGTCCGGCGGGGCTGGAGTTTGCTCGCACTGCGGCCCTGCGCGGCCATCGGGTGGAGCTCCACGAAGCCATGAAGTTGCTGGGTGGACAGGTGGCCATGGCAGCCAGCGCCCCACATAGGGGCGATATCGGGGCCATCACCAGCTGGCTGGCGGGAGAGCTCGAAGCCCTGCAGGTAGACGTGCACCTGAACTCGATGGTCGACGCGGACCTGGTGGCCCGGGTGGCGCCTGACGAAGTGGTCATCGCTTCGGGCACGACGCCGCGCAGTGACGGCTTTCAGGTGTCCACCCCAGCGATGGCGCTGCCGGGGTTCGATCTGCCCCACGTTTACTCTTCCTGGGATCTGCTGGGCTTCGGCAACCCGGTCAAGATGCAAGGCCCGGCGGTGGTTTTTGATGACACCGGTTCCTTCGAGGCGATCTCGGCGGCAGACGTTTTGCTGCAGGCGGGCCTGCCGGTCACTCTGGTGTCACGCCTGAACGGCATCGGCGAAACGCTGCCCTATCCCCCTGTCACGGTAGGCGCTGCCAGAGAAAGACTGATGAACGGGGATTTCGATTTCGTCGGTGGTCATTACCTGCAACGTATCACCGCGAACGACGTGGAGGTTGGCGTACTGTTTACTGATCGGTCGCGCCGGCTGCCAGCGAAGACCGTTATCATCGTCGGCTATAACGAGCCCAACCGCGGTCTGGCGGCCGAGTTGGCGGACCGTGGCGTGCCGGTGCATCTCATTGGTGATGTGCGCGGTCGGAATAGCATCATGACCGCCATTCACGGCGCCGCGGAATTGGGTCGCCGCATCTGATCCGTTTCGAATGGATGTTGATGTCGGGGTCGTCAGATGCCGCGTCCAGTAATCTCCGGAGGAACCTCGGGCGTGATCACTTGAGAGGCAACGTAGCCGCGTAGCTGCTCGACCTGCTCGGCGTTCAGCCGGTCCGCAAAACCGACCATTCCCCGGCTTTGCAGCGCTCCGCGAAGCACGATCGCCCGCCACTGTTCGGCGGTCGCCAGCGCCGGCGAGGTGCGAAGGTCCGGCAGCACGCCGGCACTCAGCAGCTCGATCCCGTGGCAGGCGGCGCAGTGCCGCCCGAATAGCTGAAAGCCCTCGTCCAGGGCCGCATCGCTCCAGCTGCCTGTGACGTCTACCGGTGCTCTGGCCGGTGACACGAAAGGTGGTAACCGTTCGGTGCCCCCGAGCTTGAAAACCAACAGCCTGCCGTTGGGGGCCGTTTGCGGGCCGTCGAAGGAAGGTAGGGTAAGGGGCAGTCCGCCGCCGTTGCCAACAGCCACGGCGATGTACTGGTCATCGCCGATGGCGTAGGCAATCGGGCCGGTGATGATGGCGTCCTGGGTTTGAAACGACCACTGCTCCTCACCGGAGTCTGCCCGATAAGCACGAAAGGTGCGGTCCGCCAGACCCTGAAATACCAGGTTGCCTGCGGTGGCCAGGGTTCCGCCGTTCCAGGGTGCGCCGTGCTCAACCCGCCAGGCCTCCCGCTGCCTGACCGGGTCCCAGGCGATCAGGCGCCCTTGCAGCCCGTCGCGGATGGCCCGCCGTTCGACCTCGTCGACAGGCAGTGG
>JAHEEG010000140.1 GCA_024640825.1 Gammaproteobacteria bacterium | reverse complement strand
GCCCGCCGAAGTTCTGACCAACCAGAAACGCTCGGGCGGCCGCAACGCAGGCATGTCAGACGACGGGGCCGGCACCGCCGTCGATAGCAGACCATCGCAAGCAGCAGAGGCGGCGACGACCCAGTCACTGCTCGCCCTGAAGGCCACTTCGTGAAATCACTTATCGACGCGGCCATCGGCCGATCGCGGACAACCCTGCTGTTGATGCTGATGGTGGTCGTTGCAGGGCTCGCTGCCCGCAGCGCCATTCCCATCGCCAACGAACCTCACGTCGAAGTGCCTTTTTTCATCATCACGACCGTACACGAAGGTATATCGCCTGAGGATGCCGAGCGCCTCTTGGTGATGCCTATGGAGATAGAGCTCAGGAAAGTCGAAGGCGTCAAGGAACTCACCGCCTACGCGTCCGAGGGGGTCGCCAATTTGATGGTCGAGTTCGACGCCGACCAGGACCTCAACGAAGCCCTGGCCGACGTGAGAGAGGCCGTGGACCGGGCCAAACCAGAACTGCCGAGCACCGCCGAGGAGCCCGTCGTAGAGGAGGCGACTACGCAAGAATTTCCGATGATTCAGATCAATCTGGTGGGCGAGGACGTCCCGGAACGAATGATCTACAACATCGCAATCGAACTGAGGGACGATATAGAAGCGATTTCCGGCGTCCTGGAAGCCGAGCTGCGCGGACACCGCGAGGAACTGCTGGAAGCCGTTATCGACCCAACGGCGCTCGAGTCCTATCAGGTGTCCAACGAAGAACTCATAAACACGATCCTGCGTAACAACCGGCTGATTCCTGCCGGCAGCATCGACACCGGCGAAGGCCGCTTCTCAGTGAAGGTCCCGAGCGTCATAGACGACGCCCAGGATGTATTCCAGCTGCCAATCAAGACCAGCGGCGACACCGTGGTTACTCTGCAGGACATAGCAACGGTCCGGCGAACTTTCAAGGATCGAACCAGCTACGCGCGGGTCAACGGTCAGCGGACGATTTCCCTGGCAGTCAAAAAGCGCGCTAACGCGAACATCATTGACACGATTAACCAGGTCAAAGCCATCGTCGAGCGTCACAAGCAGGAGATGCCGGCGAAGGTGACCGTCACCTACACCCAGGACCAGGCGCCCTTCGCCGAAGCTCAGGTAAGAGAACTCGAAGGCAACATCTTCACCGCTCTGGCGCTGGTAATGGTGCTGGTCGTTGCAGCCATGGGACTACGCAGCGGAATTATCGTCGGCATCGGCATTCCAGTGTCTTTCCTGTTCTCCCTGATATTCATCTATCTGCTCGGCTATACGTTCAACTTCATGGTCATGTTCGGCATGCTCCTGGGGCTCGGCATGCTCATTGACGGCGCTATCGTAGTCACCGAGTACGCCGACCGGAAGATGACGGAGGGATTCGAACGTCGCGCTGCCTACGCGCTGGCCGCCAAGCGGATGTTCTGGCCGGTGACGGCCTCCATCGCCACCACCCTGGCAGCATTTTTACCGCTGATGTTCTGGCCGGGGGTTCCCGGCAAGTTCATGCGGTATTTGCCCGTTACCGTGTTCACGGTGCTCACGGGATCCCTGCTGTACGCCCTCGTCTTCGGACCCATGCTGGGCGCCCTGTTCGGAAAAGCCGGCGCAAAGGATGACGCCGCTATGGAAACCCTGAAACAGCTGGAAGACGGGGATCCTACCAAGCTGAAAAGCATAACGGGGCTCTACGCGCGACTGCTGTCATACGCTAGCCGCTACGCCCTGGTAACTATTTCTCTGGTATTAGTTACCCTCGTGGCCACTTTCTGGGCTTACGGAAAGTATGGACAAGGCGTGATCTTCTTCTCGGATTCCGATCCAAAATTCGCCATAGCCACCGTACGTGCTCGCGGCAATCTCTCCGCCAGCGAGATCAACGAGCTTGTTGCCGAGGCAGAGCAGGAAATCCTCGACATCAAGGGCATCAAGAGCATCAACACCTCAACCCTTCTGACCGGCGGCTTCTCCCGCAGCGGCTTCGACCGCATAGGCACCCTGTTCATCGAACTCCATGACGAGAACGAGCGGAAACGTAAGGGTGCAGCAATTTTCGAAGAGATACGCGAGCGCACCGCGCCCCTGGCCGGCATCTCCGTTGAGATACAGAAGATGGAGCAGGGCCCGCCGGTGGGCAAACCCATCCAGATCCAGTTTTCTTCTTACAATCGAGAGCTGTTGGAACCTGCCGTGGCCTATGTGCGGGATTATATGGATACTCTGCCCGCGCTGCTGGACATTGACGATACCCGATCGCTGCCGGGCATCGAATGGCAACTCACAGTTGACCGGGCACAGGCTGCGCTCTACGGGGCAGACGTTTCTCAGGTCGGGGTCGCCGTGCAACTGGTCACCAACGGCGTAAAAGTCGGCGAGTACCGGCCCGACAAAGCCGACGATGCGGTAGATATACGCGTTCGCTACCCCAGTGACGAGCGGGGAATTGGCGCGCTCGATGACCTGAAAATTTCCACGCCGAAAGGCTTGGTGCCGATTTCGAACTTCGTGCAGCGCGACGCCTCTCCAAACGTCGACACGCTGCAGCGGATCGACGGCATAGGTGTGGAGTTCATTCGTGCGAACGTAGCCGAAGGCGTTCTGGCGGACGACGTTGTCCGGAACATACAGGCATGGATCGACAGCCAGAGCTTCGATACCGCGCTGAACATAGAATTCCGCGGCGCCAACGAAGAACAGGAGGCCTCAATGGCCTTCGTACAGATCGCGTTCATGATGTCGCTACTGCTCATGTTCGTTCTGCTGGTCACGCAGTTCAACAGCATCTATCAGAGCCTGCTGATTCTGATCGCAGTCATCATGTCCACGGCTGGTGTTCTGCTCGGCCTGCTGATACTGCAACAGCCTTTCAGCGCCATGCTATCCGGTATCGGCATCATCGCCCTGGCAGGCATCGTGGTTAACAACAACATCGTTCTTATAGACACCTACAACCACATCAAACGGGAACATCCCGAGCTCAACTACATCAACCTGATCGTCCGGACCGGTGCGCAGCGCCTGCGACCGGTAATGCTGACCACCGTGACCACCATCTTTGGCCTGCTACCGCTGGCCAGCAATCTGTCCATCGACCTCATCAACCGGACGATCGTCTATGGCGGGCAGCTTTCCTCATTCTGGGTACCGCTGTCCCAGGCCATCGTGTCCGGACTGACGTTCGCCACCGTGCTGACCCTGGTAGCTACGCCGGCTATGCTGGCCGTACCCCACCAGCTCAAGGCCGCCTACACGCTGTCGAAGCGCTGGTTCAGGCGCCGCATGCGCGGACCCGACTGGGGTCGCCGTGGCGACCGCAGTGAGGACCACGTCGCTGCCGGAGCTCGATCCGCCTGATAGACCCGCGCGGTTGTGAAGCGCGATACCCCTGCGTACCATCCCGACACGCTTTAAAGGAGCGCAGGGCATCTTGACTCGCTGGGTAGTAAACCTGCAGGCGCCTGACGCCGCAGATCGGGCACTGGTTGGCGGCAAAGCCGCGCACCTGCACCAGCTGCTAACAGCCGGCCTGTCAGTGCCCGACGCATTTGTGGTGACCACAGATGCGTTTCATTGCCACTTCCCGACACCAAACCCCATCGAGGTTCCGGAACCGCCAGAGCTGCAGGCGACCCTGCTGCACGAGTTGCAGCGCGCGGTGGACGACCATTTTCCCGAATCCGACACGCCGCTGGCCGTCCGCAGCTCAGCGGTGGCGGAAGACACGGCGGGCGCCAGCTTCGCCGGCCAGCACGATACCTACTACTACATCGCGCGGAATCGGGTTGCCGACGCGGTACGCCACTGCTGGCTGTCCCTGTGGTCGGCCCACGCTCGCGCCTATCGGACCGGTAGAGAGCCCGTGTCCGCAGAACGCTTCGCAATGGCCGTGCTGGTTCAGCGCATGGTGCAGGCAGACCGCGCCGGCGTGTGTTTCACCCGGGATCCCACCGGAAAATTTGAGACAGCGGTCTGCATCGAGGCCACGTGGGGGCTTGGTGCCGCGCTGGTCGACGGCCGGGTATCTCCTGATCGTCTGCTTCTCTCTCGAAACGGTAGCGTTCTACGTCAGCACATTGGCCGCAAGCGACACAAAGTTGCCGCCAGCAGGGACAATCCAGACGGTTCCCGCCTGGAACCCGTGCCCGCTCAGCAGCAGGGGGTGAGTGTCCTGTCGGATGAGCAGGCACAAGCCGTACTGCAGCAGTCACTGGCTGCAGAAGCGGTGTTTGGTGGACCTCAGGACGTAGAATGGGCATTCGCAGGTAACAGACTCTTCATTCTACAAAGCAGACCGATAACCGCTTTGGCGACCGGCAGCCGAGGCGTAACGGCCGGGCAGACAATTTATCCCCCCGGAGCGTGGATACTCTTCAAGCCGGTGGCCGAAAACTTTCTGGAACCCCTTACCCCCATGTCCGTCGACCTCCTGAGCCAGGTTCTGCCCGCTTCCATAGGTCGATTCATCGACGGTCGCTGCTACCTGAATTTCCGGCGAATGGCACAGCTGCTGCCTTTCAAATGGAACAACCGGCAACTGGCGGACGCTTTGCTGCTGCGCGGAGAGGCGCCGCGGCTCAAAATCCATTGGCGCAAGGCCCCAGTGGCCGCTGCCGCGGGCGTGCTCGCCTACCTAGCCGTAGGCATCAGCTGGCACCGCACTGCTCGGCTGAGCCCGCAAAGCTTCGAGGCCTTCGCCGCGCTCTGCAGAGCCGTCGCGGTTGACGCCCGTTACGATCCGCGGGATGCCCTGTTCCGGCTGTTTCTCGGCCACGGCCCGTTCGAATCCATGGGTCGCCAGGCGCTTCAAGCGAACATCTCGGCCGGGCGGTACTTCCTTTTCATAGGCGCGCTGCGAAGTTTTCTCGCCCGCTACGCGCCGGATTTCCAAGAGAGTCACATCAACCACCTTTGCAGCGGCGAGCCGGATATGCGGTCGCGGCAGATGATTGACGGTATCCAGCAGCTTGCGAAAGTAGCGTCCGAAGACCCACAGCTCGCCGCCAACCTACGCGCCCAGGCACCCGACGGCTATTCTGAACTGCTTGCGAGTCTGCCAATCGAGCACCCATTCTGCCGATGTCTGGCAGACTTTCTGGATAACTACGGCCACCGCTGCGTCCGCGAGATCGAGCTCGCCACCCCGCGGTGGCGGGAAGATCCGGTTACTGTGCTGCAGATGGTGCGCAACTATCTGCAGGAGAACCTTCACATAGCCACTGACAGGCACAGCCTGCATCTGCTGGCCAGGGATGCTCTGCGTCAGGCCTTGCCAAGGCGTTGGCAGCAGCGCCTCGCTCTGTACCTGGTGCGGCGCATCCGCTATTACGTCACGCTGCGGGAGGACACCCGCCACTATCACACGATGGGGTTCGCCACGGTCCGCAGCAAGCTGGTGAATCTGGGGTTGAAACTTGTGCAGGATGGGCGCCTGCGCGTGCAGGACGACGTCTTTTTTCTGACCTGGACCGAAGTCGACGCCCTGAACCGCGGCGAGCTGGACTGGATGGACGTGGCAGCGAGGGTCCGCCAGCGGCGGCGACTGCACCAGAGCCTCAGCCGTCAGCGGCCGCTGGAAATGATCAACATCCCCGACATGGACCCCACGTCGGTTCACTCATCCGAAGAGCCTACAGAAGGCCAGGAGCTAAAAGGACACTGCGCCAGTCCTGGCACGGCGGAAGGTCCTGTTCGCATAATAATGGACCCGACAACAGCTGCGCACCTCGCCCCGGGAGACATCCTGGTAGCCCCTTATACAGATCCTGCTTGGACGCCGCTGTTCCCGGTCGCTGCGGCCGTGGTGGTTGAAGTGGGCAGCTATCTTTCTCACGCAGGCACTATCGCGCGGGAATACCAGATCCCCTGCCTGGTAGACGTCAGCGACTGCACCGCCAGGCTTAGGGATGGGCAACGCGTTCGGGTGCTGGCGGATGAAGGCAGAATCGAGATCATAACGCCATGAGTTTGCTCCTGTATCTGGTACTGCTGCCGCTTTCGGTATGGATTCTCGCCGGCGCCTTCGCGCTGCTGGATGGCGGGAGCAGGAGTGCGACCTTACGCAGGCTGGCGTCGCGGCTGCTGCCTGTGGTGATTCTTGCCTGGTTTCTGGGCACAGGCGCGATTTTGCCGCTGGCGGGTGCCCTGGTTACGGTACTGACCATTCACACGGTCGCTTTGACGGGCACACGATGGGCCCTTGAGCGAGGGCTGTTCCGGGGTAGATTTGAAGTCTGATGGGCGGCGTTATCCAAGGAAGCAGCGTAAACAGCCGGGCGCTTTTCAGGGAGAAAAAAAGAGCCCCGGCGACTGGGGATTGGGGAGGGGGAGGGTTGTCGCCGGGGCGCTCCGAAATCGTGAGAGGACATTTTCCACTCGGATTTCTAGATAAGTTATAGCACAAGGCTGATAACTTACCTGGATTAGTCCGACGATCGCCGTAAGAGTTCCACCAAGACCCACTAACTCAGCGCACCTTACTGCGCCTTCAGGTTAAGCCACTGAATTATATAGGGATATGCATCCTTGTCCTGAACGAGAAACAAGTGGCCACCTTCGAAAAACCGGAGTTCAGCCCCGGCTATTCGCCGCGCCAGCGCCTGCATATTGGCCGCTGGAGCGATGCCGTCGTAGCGCCCGGCCGCGAGCAACACAGGCGTACTGATGGTTGCCAACCGGTCCCAGGTGTCATGACCCGCCCGGGCCGCGAGCTGCAGTTGTGCACCAGGCTGGTGGCGCGCCGCAGACTGACGTTCACTCGCTATCTGCAGGAGGCGAGCCCAGCGCTCAGGGTTAGCCGCCCGCCACCGGGCATCGCGGCGCAGGTCGGACAGGGCCAGATGCCGTGCCAATCGCTCCGGCTCGGGCAGCCTGGCCAGCTCATGAAGGGGAAATGACGCACCGCCCGCGCCCCCCGCGCTGGTACAGGCCAACGCCAGCGCCATAACCTTTTCCGGGAATCGCAGTACCAGTTCCTGGGCCACCATGCCGCCAAAAGAAACCCCAAAGACCAGCGTCTGTCCCCAGCCCAGAGCGTCGAGCAGGGCCGCGGCATCTTCCGCATAATCGCGCATAGTGAAAGCGGTGTAAGGATCTTCGGGTTTGCAGGTCTGCCCCAGACCCCGCTGATCATAGGTCAGCACTTCGAATTGCCGAACCAGCGGGCTGTCCATAACGTTGGGCCGCACCCGCAAGTCGCCGCCCGTTCCGCTGATGAAGAGCAGTCGAGGCCCCTGCCCGGCCTGCTCGTAGTAGATATCGATATCCCGCACAGAGATCACCGGCATAAGCGGCCTCCAGTCCAGCGTTCGGCCAGCTTCACAGACAAATACCCCGTCATGTATGCTCACTCGCTGCTTTGCGCCACTCTGGCCAAATTCAACCCCCATCACAAGCCCGGAGCACCAGCCGCCATGAGCATTTCCCTGGGAGTACACGTCGGTCAGCAGAATATGGGCATGGATGACATGCGGGCGCTCTGGCGCAAGCTGGACAGCCGCGGCGTCGATTGGATTTCCGCCTGGGATCACTTCTATGAGGCCCCGCCCAAAGGCGGCACTCAGCCCCACTTCGAAGCCCTCGCGACCCTGGGCGCGCTGGCCGCGGAGACCCGCAACGCCAGGCTCGGCTGCCTGGTGTTTTACGTCGGCTACCGCAACCCTGCGCTGCTCGCCAAAGCCGCCACCACCCTGGATCACATCAGCAATGGGCGTTTCGAACTGGGCATCGGTGCAGGCTGGCACATCTGGGAAGCGAGCGCCCACGGCTATCCCTTCCCGGACATAGGCACCCGACTCGATATGCTGGAGGAAGCGGCCCAGATCATCCGTCGGATGTTGACCCAGGATCGCACCACCTTTTCAGGGAAACACTTTCAGGTGGACAACGTCAGTTGCCTGCCAAAGCCCGTTCAGCCGCGTTTACCCATCTGGATCGGCGGCGTGGGAGAAAAGCGCACATTGAAAATCGTTGCTGATCACGCTGACGGTTGGAATGCCGCTTATCTGCCGCCGGATGAATTCGCCCGGGTCAATGACGTGCTTAATCACTGGTGCGAGGACGAAGGCCGTGATCCAGGCTCGTTGAAGCGCGCAGCAAACATCACCTTCAACATGGGCCTGACAGAGAAAGATCTGGAGCGTCAGCGCGCGGTTCTGCAGGAAGACTGGGGCGAATTGGCCGACCGAATTGCAGGCGGTTCGCTGCTGTGTACGCCCGACCACGCGGTCGCGAGAATTCTGGAATACGTTGAAGCCGGCGCCGACGAAATCAACATCGCCCTGCGCGCGCCCTGGGACGAAGAAACTCTGGATGCCTATCTGGAAACGGTGATGCCGGCCGTTCGTAAGGCCGTGGGCTAGCAGCGGTCATCACCGTTTCATCCGCTCCGAGACGATGGTTGGGTTACCCCGAATCTCCGCTAGCATTCAGCGGGTCGACAGCGCTTCGGCGAACGCCAGCGTTCGCTGCGCTTCCGCGGCGTGCAGATTTTCGATGAGCTTGCCATCCAGCACCGCGACGCCTTTGCCCCCAGCCTGGGCTGCCTCCCAAGCGGCGAGAACCGCACGGGCTTCGGTGACCGCTTCGGCGTCGTAGCCGAACACCTCGTTGGCGAGATCGACCTGCGTGGGATGAATCAGCGTTTTGCCATCGAAGCCCATCGCGCGCGCCTGCTCACACGCAGACCGGAAGCTAACCTGGTTACGGAAGTCCAGATGAACACCGTCGAGAATATCCAGGCTGCAAGCACGAGCCACCAACACGCAATGCTGCAATGCGTATGCGATGTTTACTCTCGATTCCGTGTGCCGGGCTCGCAACTCCTTCACCAGATCGCTGGTACCCATCACCAGACATGAAAGGCGTTTTGTTCTCAGCGCAAGATCCCGAATGTTCAGCACGCCCTGGGGCGTTTCCACCATGAACCACAAAGGCAGGCTTTGAGCGCCGGCGGCGTCCACGGCAGCCAGAATGTCATCGATCTGAGCAGTTGTTTCCACCTTGGGAAACAACAGGCCCTGCACGGGAAGTCCCGCCACCGCCTGCACATCGTCGGCTCCCCATGGGGTGTCTAGGCCGTTAACCCGAACGATGAGTTCCCGGTAGCCATATCCACCCTCGGAGACAGCCGCTACGACCTGGTCTCTGGCCACCGCCTTGGCGTCCGCGGCAACGGCATCTTCCAGATCGAGTATGATGGCATCACAGGGCAGCGTACGGGCCTTGTCCAGGGCTCGAGCGTTAGCGCCTGGCATGTAGAGGACCGATCGGCGGGGTCGGATGCTGGTAGCGACTAAATCATCAGACTGCATCATGAAACCTCCCTGAGAAACCTGATTCTAACTTCCGCCTGCAAGCGTATCGAGGCTGCGCAGACCGCGTCATGACGTGGGAGGGTACGTGCAGTGAGAGACGTGGAAAACTTAGCGATTGGGTGGACGGATGTGACCAGGCGCGCGAAAGAAGGACAGCCGCTGGGCCGCCCTCGCGTGGATGCAGTCAGCCTTACACCGGCAGCTGTAATCCGAGAGAATCGGAATCATCGCAAAGGCAGCAAGTATCCTGCTGACTGCGAACCACCCTTCCTGATGGACGTACCAGTCCGAATCCAGCTTCGGCACATCCATGAAAAAACCGGCAAAGAAAAAGAACATCAACATGGTGGTGGAAATAGCAAGAAGGCGGGAGAAAAACAGACCAACGTCGGCGAACAGAGTGATGATGGCGAGCGCGCCGGCCAGAGCGTAGGGTA
>JAHEEG010000282.1 GCA_024640825.1 Gammaproteobacteria bacterium | reverse complement strand
CTTCGATCTCCTGTTGTCTGACGGTGCGCGATGTGCTGTGAGCGACGCGGCGTCACCGGTGCCTCAAGCAACGGTACTCGGCCGAAGGCGGATTCGCCAGCGTGAAACCGCACCATCGTTTTGTTAGGCGGCACATGGCGAGTGACTACCTGAGATAGTCTCGGATCTCGCTCGCCAGACCCTCGGACATTGAGAACGCCTCTTCGATATCAAGGCGTATGGTCCGACTCCAGTTGTCAACCGCCAGTGTCTGATTCAAGAGCACTCGATCAGTCATGATCGCACCAGTATCGACCGCCTTAACGTGAGGCCAGCTCTCTTCGACGCGCTCGTTTGGATAGTATTCAATGTGAACAGCGAGATCGTCGCCCCAGTCCAAGTAGGCCTGCTGCCAACGGGCTCCGGCAATCAGCAGGATGGGCTGACGATCCTCGTAGTACTGAACCAGAGCTCGCCTCAGTTCTGCGTCTCGAATCAGATCTAGTCTCCCGGTGGATTTTAGACCGACGTATGCCGAGTTCGATACCTCGTAGCTGTAGGCGGCTGTTTGATTCAGAGTGTCGACGACTGTCAGCAGTGAATCCGAGTCCAGACGGCCGCGCGCGATGCCATTACTGATCCAGCGCATGCCATCCGCAATCCTGGTAGCCTGCCGAAGGATCGGGGTCAAGTCAGCGGTATCGAGTTCGAGATCGAGGAGCACCTGATTCAGCGATTCCTGTTCGAGCCGTCGATCGGTACGGTAGTCCCGATAGTCGTCGGCGATGAACCCGAGTGTTACCGCCGCGAATATGGCGGCTGCCTCAAGCACAAGGCCCAAGAATGACTTGCGAATCCGGCCTTTCTCGGTCATGCGATCATCAGGTTTCGTGCCCGCCTAACTTACGGGTCTACGGCGTGCGAAAGGTGTGGCGGCAGCTTCGCCGGGAGGGGCACGCGGTGGCTCGGTGCACGGTAGCGAGATTGATGCGTCAGCTGGGGCTGAGAGGCGTCGTACGGGGCCGGAGGATCAGGACGACAATCCCTGGGGATGAGGCGGAGCGCCCCGAAGACCTGGTCGAGCGGGCCTTCTGTGCTGAGCGTCCCAATCGTCTCTGGGTCTCGGACTTGACCTACGTCGCGCCTTGGCGTGGCTTCGTGTATGTCGCTTTCGTGATAGACGCATTCTCTCGTCGGATCGTCGGCTGGCGCGTGTCGAACTCGCTACGGAGTGATCTTGCGCTCGACGCCCTGGAGCAGGCGCTCTGGGAGCGGGACTTCGAGTAGAAGCAGCGACTCGTGCATCACTCCGACCGGGGCTCGCAATACCTGTCGATCCGATACACCGAGCGCCTGGCCGAGGCCGGCATCGAGCCCTCCGTCGGTAGCAAGGGTGACTCCTACGACAACGCCCTCGCCGAGACGGTGATTGGTCTCTGCAAGACGGAACTCATCCGGCAGCGCGGTCCGTGGCGAGGCTTGGAAGACGTGGAGATCGCAACGCTGGAGTGGGTCTGGTGGTATAATCGCCACCGCCTCATGGAAGGCCTCGGCTATATTCCCCCTGTGGAGTACGAAGAGGCCTACGAGAACCACCGTGCCAACGCCCCGTCGGCCGAGGCACTTACATAAACCGGTCTCCGAAATAGTCGGGGCGGTTCAAAGAGCACTGCCAAGTGGACCAAGACAATAGAGCTTGTCGCGCAGTAGCTCCTTCCGAATTCGGACCTCCTCGTGGCCAGTAGGCCACAGCAGTGCTGGAACCCGTGTCAGGGGGCAAAGCCGATGCGCCTCCACGAACGACTCCTCCTCTCCCTGGGCGTGTGGTTGTGCGAGATGGCAACCCGGCGAGTCCTTCGCGTATATCCGCCTTATGGGGAAGACAAGGCTGATGTCCACGCGTGATCCTGAAGCCTATGTGGCACAACCGAATGAGGGATATTTGCCTACAGCAATTGCGTGAATCGCCCGATGGCTACTGCAGTCTGGGATTGGCAAACTGCAGTATGTAGATGTGGGCCGTACCGCGGCAGAGCCGGGGATGGGAGTCCGGTGCGTCGCGAGCCGTGGCACGGACGAGGTTTGGCTGAGAGATCCGGTGCTACTACAAATGACTACCTCCCGAATCCGGCGGACCGCGACGGTTGATCGTTGGAGAACTCGCTCTGAGTTCCTGCAGAGGGCCGTCAGCCCGCGAAGGGCTGTCCTCTATGCCTTGCTCCTGGTGCCTGCGCTCAGCTTCGCCCAGATGGAATCAGGGAGCTTCGAATTTGAGGGGGCGAACAGGGATTACTTCGTATTCCTCCCGGCGAACTACAACGGTATCGACGAATTGCCACTCATGTTGGCTCTTCACGGCTACACCCTCGACGCCCAGCAGCAGATGCGCTATTCGAGAATGAATGCGGTAGCCGATACGGCAGGCTTCGTTGTTGTCTATCCCAATGCGCTGTATGCAACCTGGAATAGCGGGATCTACGATCACCCCGATGCAGGACCGAATCCAAACGTGAACGATGTCGGATTCATCGCCGCATTGATCGATACGTTGTCCGCACACTACAGCATCGACGTGGAGCGAGTCTATTCCAGTGGTTTTTCAAACGGAGGGTTCATGAGCCTCAGGTTGGCATGCGAACTCAGCGGCAGGATTGCCGCCATTGGATCGGTAGCAGGTGTGCTCTCGTACAGCATAGCAAGCAATTGCGATCCAGATCACCATGTGCCCGTGATGATGATCAACGGCACCTTTGATACAACCGTGCCTTATGGCGGTATAGCT
>JAHEEG010000281.1 GCA_024640825.1 Gammaproteobacteria bacterium | reverse complement strand
AAGCGGCATACTTCGTATCGAAACGGACGTACCGCAGTTCCTGCAGATCAAGGTAGAAAAATTCTGACTAATTTCTAAGATTTCACCGCCGCCCGCCGTCTAGGGGGATATAAGCGCCAATACAGGTGCTCATACGGAGGTGAAAAAAATGAATCTGGAACAAGCAATGGCCGGCATCAAGGTCGGCGAACCCATGGTCTACGGCGGCCTGGCCGTCTTTCCACTGATGGGGGAAACACATGGAAAACGCGATTACCTGACACTGAACGAGGCGTTCGATCGGAGTGGCATCGAGATCTCAGAGGTCTCGGAAGGCGGTAGCGTTGCCGAGCTGCGCCTGAAGAATAAACTGGACCAGGACGTGTTCGCCGCCGATGGCGAGACACTCCTGGGGGCGAAGCAGAATCGTGTCCTCAACTCGAGTATCTACGTCAAAGCAAATACCGAGATCGTGATCCCGGTGAGCTGTGTAGAGCGCGGTCGCTGGAGCTACCAGCAGCGTAACTTCCGCTCGAGCGAGTACAGTGAATTCCTGTCATCGCGTGCCGCAAAGATGTCCTCGGTGGCATCTTCCTTGAAGATGACCGGCACAGACCGTCGCTCGGACCAGGGCGCAGTGTGGGAGGCCGTGAGCGAGCGATGCGCTGATTTTGGGGCGCATTCTCTGACAGACTCTCTGCACGATGTCTACGATGCCAGGCGCGAGTCACTTGACCGGTACCTGAAGGAGTTTCGTCCACAACCCGACCAGGTGGGCCTGGCCTGCGCGATTGACGGCAATACGGCTGGCATCGAGCTATTCGAAGACCCGGGTGTCTTTCACCAGTTCTTCGACAAGCTGGTCCGCGCCTATGCCGCCGAAGTCGTGTTCGAGAGCAAGATCGCGACGATGGTCCCGGACAAGAACGCCCTAAAGGACCTGTTGCATCGTATCGCCGAGTCTCAATGGGACGAGTATCCGGCGGTTGGCAGAGGCAAAGAGCTGCGTACTAAGATGGGACGGCTTAATGGCTCAGCACTGGATGTCGATGGGCGGCTGCTGCACATGGCGGTGCTTCGCGACCAGGGTAGGACCAGGCACTAGTTGGAATAGGGAATGCCGGGCAGGGTAGGGCCTGCCCGGCAGCGGTTGCCGTTATTTAGATGCCGTTTTACATATACCGTTGAATTCTGAGGCCCAAGCGCCTTAAACCCTCGTAATTGCTGGATAACAGCGGCAGAGCCATTGGTCTCATTGACTTAGCGTGACATCGACACTAAGGTTAGTGTAGAGATCACGTGAAGCAAGTCATGACCTACACCTACGAATACCCGCATCCTGCGGTCACCGTCGATGCCTGCCTGTTTACGATTCAGGACGATCGCCTGAAGATCCTCTTGATCAAGCGGGCTTTGGATCCTTTTAAAGGTGACTGGGCATTGCCCGGTGGCTTTGTTCACCTGGATGAAAATCTCGAGCAGGCCGTCGTCCGAGAGCTTGAGGAAGAAACCGGTGCCAGGGGTTTCTACCTGGAACAGCTGGAGACATTCGGCCAGGTCGAGCGTGATCCGAGAGAGCGAGTCATCAGCGTGGCGTATTTTGCCCTGGCTCCGGCTGATCACGTCACGTTACGGGCTGATACCGATGCCAGCGATGCGGCCTGGCATGCGCTGGAAGACCTTCCTGATCTCGCCTTCGATCATGCCGGTATCGTCAACAAGGCCGTGCAACGAATTCGATCCAAAGTGGAGTATTCGACCGTAGCGTTCGAGTTTCTGCCGCCGAAGTTCACGATCTCGGATGTGCGCCAGGTGTATGAGTCCGTGCAGGGGCGGCCGATCGACAAGCGTAACTTTCAGAAATGGTTGATGTCACTGAATCTGATTCGACCCCTAAGTGAAAAGCGACAAGGTTCGCATCGACCGGCGCAACTCTACGAACTGGATGACGCCAAACGATACAGGTCGTTTGACTAAACCAACCAGGGACAAGGGAAATGCTTCGCAACGACAGCAACGATCTGCAGCAAACAATAAAGGAAGCAGCATCGACCATTGAACAGGCCGACGCACTCATCATCCTCGCCGGCGCCGGCATGGGCGTCGACTCGGGCTTGCCGGACTACCGTGGTAATGAAGGGCTGTGGCGAGAACACCCCTACCTGAAGGAACTGGGACTCACGTTTGAGCGAGCGGCCAATCCCGCGCTATTCGAAAACGAACCCGAGCTTGCCTGGCGATTTTACGGGCAACGTCAGCGCTTATACCGCGGGGCAAAACCACATCGTGGTTACGACCTGTTGAAAAAATGGGGCCAGGCAAAGAAGCTGGGCTACTTCGCCTACACATCCAATGTGGATGGGCACTTTCACTTTGCGGGCTACCCGAACGATCGCATTGTCGAATGCCATGGCAATGTTCATCGTCGCCAGTGCTGTGAGCCTTGCCATGATCAGACCTGGTTGAACACCTTGGATGAGTGGCAGCACGAGCAGCTTGGCGACGAACTATCGATCCATTATTGCCCGGAATGCAATGGCGTCGCCCGGCCGAACATCATGATGTTTAACGACTGGGAATGGATACGCGCAACGACCGAGGCGCAGAAGCACCGCTACGAGGCCTGGAGCAACGAATTGCAACAAGAAGACGCACGCGTTGCGATTATCGAGATTGGTGCAGGCACCACCTTGCCGGCGGTGCGCTATCAGTCTGAAGCATTGCTCGGCAAAGTCTTGGGCCGATTGATTCGTATCAATCTGCGCGAGGCCGAAGGCGGGACA
>JAHEEG010000139.1 GCA_024640825.1 Gammaproteobacteria bacterium | reverse complement strand
GCCTGTAATTCCGCCCCAGGATGCCTGCGGCAAACGGTCAGCCTGCGGCGAACAGTTGAAGAAACTCGCCGATCCTCCTCGCGTTGGCGCCGAGATCGCTCACACCCACTCGAGATACGCTGCGCACGTCCACTACCGAACCGCCATTAGCGGGCCGGATTCTCACTACGACATCGTCCTTGAATCCGAACCAGAACGTCGTTGCTGTCGCTTCGATGATCCCGGAATCTCTGTCCGAACTGACAATATCGAGACCCATTTCTCTCAGTACCTGCAGAGCACGATCGAAGGATTGATCAGACCCCAGCTCGGTTGCCGCCGGCTGCACCCAAGGATAGGCCTGCTGCTGCATAGGCCCGAGCTTGTCAGCGTCATATTCCAGAGGGTTGCTGTCTTCACCGCGTAACAGCACGATGCGTTCGAATTGCGGCGGATCGTTCGGGTCGGTGGAAATGTTATGAATGGGCGGGACCGATGAAGCCGTATAGAACTGCAACCCCATGATGCCGATGATCAGCACGCTGATCAGGGTACCCAGATACACGGCGGGCTTGTCATCACTCAACCCGCGACGGTTAGCGGCGATGATGCCCGCGATGCCGGCCACGAGGCCAATGGCTGCCAGGACGGTACCTCCTGCCAGCAGCATGAAGCCACCGGAAAAACTCCAGATACCGAAGCGTGAACCCAGAGCCCCCAGGGGCAGCAGAACGACGGCCACGACGGCGCCAATCAGAATAGCCCTGGACCACCATGTCTTGGTTCCGCCCTGAGCGGCGCTCATCTGTTCAGCCATCTGACCCCTCCCCGGTTATCAACGATAACAATCAGGATACGCGCCTGCATCTCAGAGACGCAAGCAGCCCGCGAACTCAGAGGGAAGCCTCTGAGATTCAGGCGATCGTGCTGCCACCATCGATGACGAAGTTCTGTCCGGTGGTGAATGAACCAGCTGCGGAGGCCAGATATATGGCGATCCCGGCAACCTCCTCCGGCTCGCCGATCCGCTGCAGCGGATCACCAACCGTGCGCCGCTTGAGAATGTCCGGGTTCTCCCAGAGCGCACGGGCAAAGTCGGTGCGGATAAGCCCCGGAGAGATGGCGTTGACTCGAATGTTATGGGGGCCGTTTTCTACCGCCAGGTTGCGTACCAGCTGAACATCGGCCGCCTTGGAAATACAGTAAGCGCCGAGTTCGCGACTGCCGCGCAGGCCGCCGACAGAAGAAACGATCATGATAGTGCCGTCCTTGCGTTCGATCATGTCCGGAAGCACCAGCTGCGCAAGCCAGTGGTTGGACTTGATATTGATTCCAAGAATCTTGTCCAGCGCGGAATCGGGCAGCTCGCTCATGGGCCCGTAGTAGGGGTTCACTGCAGCATTGCAGACCAGGCTGTCTACAGGACCCAGCCTCTCACGGGTTTCTGCGACAAGGCGTTCCAGTTCCTCCCGCTGACCCACATGCGCTGGGATAGCTACCGCGCCACCCGACTCCCCTTTCAGCTCCGCGTTCAGATCGTCCGCCACCTGCTGGCAGACGTCCGCTTTGCGACTGGATATCACTACCTGGGCACCGTGCCGCGCCATTTCTTCGGCGATGGCCTTGCCAATGCCCTTGCTGGAACCCGTGACGAGTGCGACCTTGCCCGTCAGATCAAACAGCTTGCTGGCCATGATTGCTCCTTTGAACCCTGTTACCTCGAAAGCCGATTGACTGCGCAGGGAGCGTGCTCCCCGGCACAGATCCTTCAACAGATTTAACTGATACCAAGCTGCGCCCTGGCATATTCAGCAATGCCCTTGTAGTCGGCCTTGCCGTTGCTGGCTCTGTTCAGATCGTCTTTGATCAGCACTCGTTTGGGGGTTTTATATCCTGCGAGGCAGGCGCGCACATGCGCCTGTACCGCAGCCTCATCCAACGTCAGATTGCCGTCCCGCTGCACCACCGCAGTCACCATCTGGCCCCACTTTTCGTCCGGCACCCCCACCACGAGGGCGTCAACGACCCCGGGATAGGTCTTCAGCACTTCCTCGACTTCTTCCGGGTAAACCTTCTCACCAGCGGTGTTGATGCAGACGCTGCCTCGACCAAGGAGAATCAGCGTCCCGTCCGCGGCCACCTTGCAGTAGTCGCCGGGCATCGAGTAGCGCACGCCATCGATCACCGGAAACGTCTTGGCGGTCTTCTCCGGATCTTTGTAGTAGCCGCGCGGAATCGGCCCGGAACGAGCAACAAACCCAGCCAAATCGCTGCCGGGTTCTATCTCTCGAAGATCATCGGTAAAAACCTTGCAGTTCTCGCCGATGGCAAACTGAGCAACCTCTGTGGAGCCGTCAGCGGTGGTGTCAGACCGTCCGAAGCCAATGGCCTCGGACGCTCCGAACGAGTCCGTGAGGACCATCCGGTGATTGTGCTTCAACAGACCCTGCTTGACTTCCGGACTCCACATGACACCGCTGGAAATAATGCTCAGCAGGGATGTCAGATCGTAGCGACCCGGGTGGTCGTCCAACTCGCGAAGCATGGGTTTGCCGAAAGCATCGCCAACGATGGCCAGGGAAGCGACCTGTCGATCCTGAACCGTTCGCCACAGCTCTGCCGGATCGAAGCTCTGGCCGGTAAGGGTGACAACCGCGCCGCCGTTGGCCAGTGCGCCCATGCTGGTCAGCAGCCCTGTGCCATGCATCAGCGGACAGCAGGGAATGAGCGAACCCCCAGGGGATTTCTCGACGTTGGCGCAATGGGCATCGAGGTCTTCCGGCGGCATCATGCCGTTAGCCGGGTTGGCTCCGCCCCCTCCCGCGTGCCAGATATCGTCCTGAGCCCACATCACACCTTTGGGCATGCCGGTCGTTCCACCTGTATAGAGCAGCAGCAGATCGTCTCCCAACCGGTCAATTTTGAGCGGCTCACCGTCACCGATCTCCATGAGGTCTTCCAGACTCACCGCAAAGTCGGCTCGGGGCATCTCGCCATCCGCCACTTCAATCCAAAGCTCCACATCCGGAAGTCGCTGCCTCAGCGCGGCAACGTGGTCGACGAACTCCGCGTCATACACCACGATCTTCGAATCCGAGTTGTCCAGGATGTACCAGAGTTCTTCGTCGACATACCGGTAGTTGACGTTCACGTGGACCAGCCGTGCCTTGAAACAGGCTCCCAGGGTCTCGCTGTAGGCGGGGCCGTTGCGCATGTAGAAAGCGACTTTATCTCCAGCTAGTGCGCCTCGGTTAATCAAACGCCGCGCCAGATTGTTGGTGCGCCGGTTGAAATCACCCCAGCTGATAACCCGCTCGCCGTGGACGAGACAGGGCTTATCGGCGGGCACCACGCGCCCTACCGCATCGAGAATGTCGCCATAATTCCAGCCCATATCCGAACCCACCTCAAAAACCCGCCTTCAAGCCAGCGGGTTCGCCATCGACGATCTGGTCGAGGTATTCCGACAGACCATAACCAACCTGCCCGTCGCATTCGAACTCCGTCATGCCTTCGGTAATGCGCGTCATCAGGGTTTCGCCATCCGCGGAGCGGCGGCGGTTGCGCAGTGGAATCAGCGACATGACCTTGCCCTTGACGTCATAATCCCGCTCATCGGTCCTCGCCCAGACCCCGAAGGTCTCTTGACACTGATTAGCGTCGTACACCGTCTCGATGCGGGCGTCACGAATCGGGACATACGCATTGCCTCTCAACACCATGCCGCCGGCACGAGGTTCTTCACCGGGCCGACAGGTAATGGACACCATCATGGCGAAGTCTTCGCTGAAATTCATTGGCAGCCAGCGGTACCAGTAGATGGCCTGCCAGTAGCGCGGACCCCATGAGTGATCCCGCAGGCCCAGCCCGTTTACGATGAAGCTTTCATCTCCCACCCGGATGCTGCCCGCTCCCCGCGTATGCTGTTCCGTATGCCCACGGGCAAAGGACTCCTCCGCCTTCTGCTCGATCGGGGTGCCATCAGCGTTGACCGGCTCACCGCCGAACACCGGAGACACCCCGTCGAACCGCAGGTTCACTTCGGCTTCGACGTTTGGGTTGGTCTTGAAAGCCCTGGCCGGGTTCATCATGTCCTGAGGCTCAGCCAGAACACAGAGCTTACCGCGGTAGCTGACGTCGAGCCGACTGTGGGGCTCAACGACGGAGAATTTCATGCCGCCGCCTTCCAGCGCCTCATTGTCATGGCGTTCCGGTCGGGCAAACATGAAGCCTATGCGGCCATCGGGCAGATAGATGCAGCAGGTCATCTCGCCTTTACCCTCATTCGGGCGGTTGGCGAGGCGAAACCAGCCACCCAGCTTGCTCGCGCGATCAAAAACGTTGAAATACATGCTCTCGTTGAAGTTTACCGCCGCTTCCACCGGGTGCATGTAATCGTCTTCCGGCACCAGCTTCATCGTGATCTCGCCGTTCCCCGCCATGGCTTTTCTCCCCGGTTCTTAAAACAACCTGGAATATACGGCGATGGAGGAACGGACTCCAGTCAGCGAAGCCCAGCGGGACTCATGAAGTTCCGGAGGTCCGAGGCCGGGGCACCTCAGGCAGGCGGAGAGTCAATCGTCGAACTGAATAACCAGCTCTTCAAATTTGGGTTGTTCGATAGACAGACCCAGGACGTGGCGATATAGGGGTATGTTGTAACGCTCAGACCACCGAGCCTTTTTCGGACCCTCCCGCAGGGCTGGTTGGGACCGGATGAACGCATAGGCTTCGCGCTCCGCATTCTCGCGGCTTCGATAGGGCCCCTGTTCGCCCTCACGCGCCGCGAAGTACCACTTCCCATCCACCTGAAAGAATCGTTCAGGCGCCCTGAAGAAGGTCTTTTGGTGGTCGATCCCGTCATTCTGCCGCATACGTGTGTCCTTGCCATCCCGGCTACTTCGAATTTCAGCTTTTTGCTTTTTTCGGTCTTTGTTTTCAGCGGTCAGAAGCGCAGACCCTACAGACCGGTCTTTCCCTTTAGCTCATTTGACCAGAAGGCTCGGCCAGGGTTGGGCACATTTTGTTCCACGCTGTTTCATTTTCGTGAGGCTTGTAAGTGCGCTTTCATAACCTGCTCCCAGCACATGTTGGTCAGGGCGTCTGGCAGACGCGGCCAGAATCACGCGTACGGCACACTGCCGGGAAAAGACCTGGACAGCGACTTCCGGTATAGTGCGCACCCCTGAAACTGCTGGATTATCGAGGAAATACAGGTGCCTGCATCATCCATGGAAGAGCTGGTCTCTCTCTGCAAACGGCGCGGCTTCATCTTCCAGTCCAGCGACATCTATGGCGGTTTGCAGGGGCTTTACGACTACGGACCGCTGGGCGTCGAACTCAAGAACAACCTGAAAGCCGCCTGGTGGCGGGCCATGGTTTACGAGCGCGACGACGTGGAAGGCCTGGATGCCGCCATCCTCACCAACCCCCTCACCCTCAAGTACTCGGGCCATGAGGAGACCTTTACCGACCCGCTGGTGGATTGCCGGAGCTGCAAGGCCAGGCACCGCGCGGACCATCTCGACGAGCAGAAGTGCCCCGCGTGCGGATCCACGGATCTCACAGAGCCGCGACCCTTCAACCTGATGTTCAAGACCGCCATGGGTCCGGTGGACGACGGTTCCAGCTTCGCCTACCTGCGACCGGAAACCGCCCAGGCTATCTTTACCAACTTCAAACACGTCCTGGACTCGACATCCCGACGCCTGCCCTTCGGCATCGCCCAGGTCGGCAAGGCGTTCCGCAACGAAATCACGCCCCGAAACTTCATCTTCAGAGTGCGGGAGTTCGAGCAGATGGAACTGGAATTCTTCGTCCAGCCAGGCTCCGACGAAGCCTGGCATGAGCAGTGGGTAGAAAACCGGCTGCAGTGGTGGGATGCCCAGGGCGTCAACCGTAACCGTATCGAGCTTTACCGCGTTCCGGCCGATGAGCTCGCCCACTACTCTAAAGCCACCGTGGATCTGATGTATCACTTCCCCCACGGCGTGGAGGAGCTCGAGGGTATCGCAAACCGAACCGACTTCGACCTGGGATCCCACACCAAAGCCCAGGGGGACTATGAGATCAGCGCGCGGGTGACACCGAACAAAGACTCCAACGCAAAGCTGGCCGTGCAGGATCCCGACGGCGGCGGGTGGGTCGTGCCCTATGTCATAGAACCCTCTGCCGGCGTAGACCGCGGCTTTCTCGCGGTGCTGAACGAGGCCTACCGGGTGGAGACGCTGGACAATGGTTCCGAGCGAACAGTCCTTGGTTTCAGGCCGCATCTGGCTCCGATTAAGGTCGCCGTCGTTCCTCTGAAACGCAACCACGAGGGCATCGTGGACAAGGCCAAGGGCATCAAGCAGCACCTGCAGGCGCTGGGTCTGGGACGAATTCTCTATGAAAACACCGGCAACATCGGCAAGGCTTATCGCCGCCACGACGAGATCGGCACCCCGCTCTGTGTGACCGTAGACTTTCAGACCATCGAAGAGGATGACTCCGTCACCGTGCGGGACCGGGACACCATGACCCAGGAGCGGATAGCCGTCGCGGCGCTCGCCGACTACGTGCAAGGGTACTTTCGCTGATGGCCAGGGCAGTCATTTCCACCATCGGCCGGGACCGTCCGGGCATCGTCAACGCGCTGACCGAGATCGTCCACGAGCTCAGCTTGAACATAGAGGACAGCCGCATGACAGTGCTGGGCGGAGAATTTGCCGTGCTGATGTCGGTGACTGGGAGCGAGGCAGGCCTGTCCGAACTGGAGGCCAGGCTCACGACATTCTCCGAGTCGGCAGAAATGGTCTGTCTGTTTCGCCGCACCGTGGACCGAACGCCCGGCCAGAGCCTGCCCTACCGGGTACGCGTGATAGCAATGGACCACCCCGGCATCGTCCGCGGCATCGCCGGGTTTTTCTCCAGCCGGCAGGTCAACATACGGGAGCTGGAGACGGAAACCGAGCGGGCGGCCCACACCGGCACGCAGATCTTCAATCTCTCCATGACAGTCGAAGTGCCGGTCGGAGTGAAGATTGCCCGCCTGCGGGACGAGTTCGAGGACTTCTGTGAAGAGCGGGACCTGGACGGCGAGCTGTTCGCCGAGTGATCCCGCCCCCCTGGCGTCCCAACAGCTTAGCTTGCAACCCTAGGTGATCGGCTTCAACGCCAGCTCAACCCGCCGATTCTCAGATCGCCCGGCTGCAGTGCTGTTATCCGCGACGGGATAGTGCGGGCCGTAACCCTGAGCATAGACCCGCCTTGTATCGACACCCTGACTCTCCAGATAGCGCGCGACGCTGTCAGCCCGACGCTCCGAGAGATCCATATTGTAGGTCACGGCGCCGGTGCTGTCCGTATGCCCCGCCACATCCACCAGGGTCTGGTCGTACTCGTCCAGCACCAGCGCAACCGACTTCAGAACCTCATAAAAGTTGGCATTGATATCAGCGCGGTTCACATCAAAGGTGACATTGCCAGGCATGTTCAGGACGATGTCGTCACCGATTCGGGTGACGCTGACGCCCGTGCCCTGCAGCTGCTGGCGCAGCTTGTCTTCCTGGGCATCCATGTAGGCGCCCACGGCCGTACCGGCCAGAGCGCCCGCGCCCGCGCCGATGAGCGCACGCTTACGCCGCTCGTCTTTGTTGTCACCGGTTAGCACACCGACAACGGCACCCGCCGCAGCACCGATGGCCGCGCCCTTGGCCTTATTGGAGGCTTCCTGCTCGCCGGTATAGGGATTGGTGGTACAGGCGGCCAGAGCCAGGGCTCCAGCCAGGAGAATAGGTCGATGAATTTTCATTGGATTCGGCTTCCTGCTGAACACAGCGGGGAATTATGAAGATTCAAACCTGAACGAGATATGACCGAGTGCTCAATCCTGCTTTACAATACTCACTAATTCAGCGAAAGCTGAGACGTCGAGCATAACCCCGCATGCTGGATAGCTTTCGACAGCGGATTATCGAGCTCAGCACCCCGGCAAAACGGCTGATTGCAATCGGCGCTGACATGCTGCTGGTGCCAACCGCCCTTTGGCTAGCCTTCTGGGTACGCCTAGGGTCCGAAAGGATGATCAATCCCCTCGACTATGCCTGGCTGTTCGCCGCGGCAATCGCCATCGCCATACCCATTTTTATCCGATTCGGCATGTACCGCGCAGTGCTGCGGTACATGGGCCGGGATGCCGTCACCTCCATATTCAACGCCGTCAGCGTGGCCGCCCTGTTGCTGGCGCTGGTCATCTACTGGGCACGCAGCGATCTCCTGATCCCACGCATGCTGGTGGTCAACTACTGGGTGATTCTTGGGCTGCTGGTAGGTGGGACCCGGTTCGCGGCCAGGTCGTTTCTCGTGCCCGAAGCAAGACTTCGCCGTTTCTCGCTCCTGCGACGGAACTCCGAAAGGTTCACCGGCCGACGGCGCGTGGCCATCTACGGGGCCGGCGCCGCCGGTTTCCAGCTCTTCCGCAGTCTGCAACACGACAGAGACATAGTTCCTGTCGCTTTCGTTGACGACGACAAGAACCTCCAGGGACGGAGTATTGGTGGCCTGAGGATCTACGGCCCGGCTGCCATGGAAAAGCTGGTCGCAGACACCAAGGCAAAGGAAGTCTTTCTGGCCATCCCGTCGATCGGGCCGACAAGACGCCGAGAGATCCTGGAGAACCTGCAGCGCTATGCCATCCACATCCGAACAGTGCCGTCAATTTATGAGCTTACGACCGGCCGAAAGGATCTGGCGCAGCTGCAGGAAGTTCCTGTCGAGGACCTGCTGGGCAGAGAAGTCATCAAACCCATGCCCGACCTACTGGAACGCTGCATCCGCGGGCAAACGGTGATGGTGACCGGTGCCGGCGGGTCCATCGGAGCTGAGCTGTGCCGACAGATCGTGGAACTCGCGCCGCAACGAATAATTCTCTTCGAACACGCAGAATACAACCTGTTCCAGATCGAGGAAGAGCTTCGCGCGGATATCCTTAGACGTGAACTCCATATCGATCTGATCGGGATTCTCGGTTCCGTAATCGACCCGGAACGACTGAGACGCGTCCTGGAGAGGTTTGATGTCGACACCATTTACCATGCGGCAGCGTATAAACACGTGCCCATCGTCGAGCACAACGTAGCTGCGGGACTGTTGAACAACGTTTTCGGAACCCTGCATACCGCGCAGGTGGCATTGGACACGGACGTAAAGAACTTTGTGCTGATTTCAACCGATAAGGCGGTCAGACCAACCAACGTCATGGGCGCGAGCAAGCGACTGGCCGAGATGATATTGCAGGCGCTCGCCCGAGGAACCGGTCCAGAGGCGGAAAAGTCCTCGTCAGAGGACAGAGAACGGACACGCTTCACCATGGTCAGGTTCGGCAACGTGATCGGATCATCGGGTTCTGTCATTCCCAAGTTCCGCAAGCAGATTCAAAACGGCGGCCCCATTACGGTCACCCATCCCGATGTAGTCCGCTACTTCATGACCATCCCGGAAGCGGCTCAGCTGGTCATTCAAGCGGGCTCTATGGGCAGCGGGGGCGATGTTTTTGTCTTGGACATGGGTGAGCCCGTACGGATTCTCGATCTGGCGTTGAAGATGATAAGGCTTTCCGGGCTCACTGTAAGAGACGAAAGAAATCCCGAAGGAGATATTGAAATCGAGTTTACTGGGCTCCGCCCCGGCGAGAAGCTCTACGAGGAACTCCTGATAGGCACCGCCTCATGGACCACCGGCCACCCTAAAATATTGGGGGCTGAGGAATCCGCGCCAGATTGGCCGACTATGTCCCGGCTTCTCGAAGAGCTCAAGGTAGCCCTGGAAGCGGGAAACTACGAGCGAGTCCTGTCGCAACTAGCTGAGTATGTCGA
>JAHEEG010000280.1:577-2771 GCA_024640825.1 Gammaproteobacteria bacterium | reverse complement strand
TCGATTTCCATTACGGAGGGCATTTCTCGGCATGACGACGACGTTTTCTACCAGCAGGCCTTCGATTTCGGCGTTCACAAACAGACCCACGTTCAGCGGAACATCCTGCTCCGCATTGGAGACCCGGGCCACCACATGGACCATCCGGCTGGATGTATCAATCTGTGCTTCGGTGCGAACGATCTTTCCCTGCCAGGTGAGTGTTCGTCCGGCGTAGTCGGCGCTCAAGGTGACGTTCGGCTGCTGATTGAGCGGCAGCTCGCCTCGATGTCCGAGTGGCAGATTCAGGAAGGCGAGCTGCCGGTCGGCGATCGGCAGCCGGATTTCGGCCTGGTCACCGGCGTAGATCGTGGCGACTGACATACCCCTGCTGACAAACTGACCAATGTCTACCGACTCCTTGCGGACCAGCCCTGTGAAGGGGGCTTTGATTTCGGTTCGAGCAAGATCACGACTTGCCTGATTGAAGCTGGCTCTGGCGTCCTGCATAGCTGCTTCGGTTACCCGATAAGCGCGCAGCTGATTTTCGATCTGGGACTGACTGGCGAGCTGGCGGTCTTCCAGACTTTTCAGCCGCTGATACTCGAAGCGGGCATGCTCGAACTCTGCTTCCGCGCGGGTCAGCGAAGACTTAGCCCGGGCCAGTGTGGATCGGTAGTCATTGTCTTCCATGCGCAGGAGTGGCTCGCCGGCTTCAAAATAACCGCCATTCACCAGTGAAGGCGACATCCAGACCACCCGCCCGGAGACCTCCGGGATGAGTTCGCTTTCGGTATTCGGAACCACGGTGCCCTGAGAGTGCACGGTGAGCTGAATGGGTTCCGGATTGACCTCGCGGACCCTGACCGCGGTCGCCACGGGCTCCACGCTGCTGGGCTCGAGTTGCGGGCTGGTTGCGAGCAGGGTGACCGCACCGAAGATCGACGCAACGACGACGAGGGCGGGGACGACAAACTTGCGCATCATGATGCGGAGACCTCCAGACTGGCAGGTTGGTGAGCGGCTTCAAAGGCATCGAATGCTTTCTGCATCCGCTCGCGGTGGAATTCGGCGATTTCGGAATGACGCTTACGGATTGCATCCAGATCCCGGGCAGCAAGTGCCGCGTCGAGCTGGCGGGCAAGGACAGCGTGGGTTTCGCTGTCTCGATCTACATAGTCGCGCAGCGCCGTCATGCGCGGACCGAACTGCTGCAGCAACGATCGGGCAATGATCTGTACCGGCAGGTTGCCGCTGGCCGTCATCATCGCTTCGAACATTTCTGTCTGAGCCTCGAAGTAAGCATCGTCCTCGAGTTTTTCTGTCTGGATCGGCCGCATGCGTTCGCGGAGCTCGAGCAGTTCCTCCTCGCTCAGGCGTTTTGCGGCTGAGATCGCGGCGGTCTGGGTCAGTGCGTTGATGACCACCAGAATCTGGTCCACAAGCACCCGGTCGGGGAGGTCGCCCAGATCCAGCAGGCAGCCGATGACGTCGAGGCTGGCCTCCTTCAGCGGATTGACCCGGGCACCGCCAGGTTGAATGTTGGTGATGCCCAGCTGCTCCAGCTTTTTCATCGCTTCCCGGACGGCGCCGCGATTGGCGTCAAATCTGGCTGACAGATCTCTTTCCGACGGGAGCCGTTCGCCCACGCGATACTGTCCGAGGAGGATGTCGCGGGTCAGGGCGTCGGCGATTTCTTCGTGTTTACTCATGGGCTTTCTGTGCGAACTGCCTGGAACGATTTGCCTAGACCAGTATGGTCAGACCAATTTGGTCAGAGCATTTTAGTGCTCAACGCCGGAAAGTCCAGCAGTTCGTTACCTACCGTAACAAAATGTGATGGAATCGAGGAAAAGTGGGCGCCGCCCGGCGGTCGCCGGGCGTAAAGGAGACGCTAGCCGGCTCTTTTATCAGATCGTCTGTCAAGCATGTTGCCATGCCGGAGCAGGTCCAGCACCCGGGCTCGGCGATCTTTCGGCTTATGCTGCCAGAAAGCCTGGTCGAAGGCGGGGCGTTCGACCCGATGGATGATGCCCATGGCGGTAGGCAGCGGTGCGCTCGCACTCATCAGCAGCAGCATCTGTGCCAGGGTGGGGTTGGTTTCATCGTGAACGAGGACGTCTGCTTCCGTAATACCGTCTTCCCCGATGGTCACGGCCTCGAGGCTCAGCGTGCTGGTGTTCAGACGTAGTCCTCTATTGCGCTCCCTGCCATA
>JAHEEG010000280.1:0-567 GCA_024640825.1 Gammaproteobacteria bacterium | reverse complement strand
GCTCGCCATGCTGCACATGGATCTGCGTCTCTGCCGCCTGCTTCTTATTCACCACGTCGTCGAACACGTCTTTGTTGTAGACGATGCAGTTCTGGAGAATCTCGACGAACGCTGCGCCACGATATTCGTTGGCTGCCGTGAGAATGGTGGGCAGACCTTTCTGGTCGATGTCCACGCCGCGGGCGATAAATCCACTCCCTGCACCCAGCGCCAGCAGGCCGGGGTGGACGGGTGCATCGAACGAACCATGCGGTGTTGACGGGCTTGTTGTACCGAGGCGCGAGGTGGGAGAAGCCTGCCCCTTGGTGAGGCCGTAGATTTCGTTGTTGAACAGCAGAATGTTCAGGTCCACATTCCGCCTGAGCGCATGCATCAGGTGATTGCCGCCGATCGAGAGTCCGTCCCCATCGCCGGTGATCACCCAGACGTCCGCTTCGGGGTTAGCCAGCTTGACGCCGGTGGCGATGGCGGGTGCCCGACCGTGAATTGTGTGGAAGCCATAGGTTTCCACATAGTAGGGCAGGCGCGAAGAACAGCCGATCCCGGAAACGAAGACGGTGTTCTCAG
>JAHEEG010000279.1 GCA_024640825.1 Gammaproteobacteria bacterium | reverse complement strand
CGCGTAGACGCTGCCCTGGAAAATCTCCATGAGCGGGCCTTCCAGGCTTGCGGCACCGACCACATCCCCCTGGGCCAGCCGCAGGGCCACCTGCCGGGCAGTGAAGGTGAAATCGCGCCGCTGCAGGTTCTGCTCTAGCTGCTGCAGTACTTGAGCGGACTGCTCCAGCTTTCCCTGAGCCTGGAGCAGCCGAGATTGCTGGATATAACCCGTGTACATCCCGTAGATCGCCCCTTGCCGGCAAAGGTCCAGCCCTTTGGTGAGAAGCCCCTCTGCCTGAACCAACTGGTTCCGCTCCAGGTGAATACCGGCTAAACCGATATACGCCGGCCCGGCAGGATAGAATGGCGCGCGTCCGTCTGCCGGGGCGGCATCGATGATCTGCTGGCAGTAGCCAGCCGCCTCGTCCAGCCGTCCGTACTGGCAAAGGTCAAAAGCGCGCACCATGCTGGTGTTAGCCACCATACCGTATTGGCCGGATGCCTTGGCCAACCGAAAACATTCCCGGTAGGCCGGCGCGGACCGGGTGATATCCCCTTCCATGCCGTAGGCGCGGTAGAACACCGAATGGAGGTATGCCCGCATCTCAAGCGCGTCTTCAGGCAACCGGTCCAGCGCTTCCTGGGCGATCTCGATAGCATGGGCGCTGTTTTGATGGGCGTAGAAGTTGGCCAGGCTGACCATCGCTTCTCGTCTGAGCAGATCGTTTTCCGGCGATACCGGCAGAGAGCGGACCAGCTTTTCTTTTTGGCGCAGCGTCTCCTCGTACATATCCACAGTGCCCCGCCCAAGGTCGATCAGCAGCCGGTGAATCTCCAGGCGGGGATATCTCTTGAACGCATCCTCTGGCAGCCGATCCAGCCAGGGCTTGAGATGTGTATATCGCTGGGAGAAGTTCAGCGACTGGGCCGCCCGATCAACCAAGATGGCTGCCCGTTCCATGTCGCCAGCGGCAAAGATATGGTCCACCGATTCCGCTATCTGCCCGTTGTCCTCATACCAGCCGGCTGCCCGTGTGTGCAGCCCGGCGATTTCAACTGCAGCGTATCGCTGAGTCAACCGGGTCTGGAGCAGATCGGCAAACAGATGGTGGTAGCGGTACCAATGCCCCTCATCATCTAGTGGAATGACAAAGGCGTTGGACCGGTGCAAGCTGTACAGAATGGCCTGTGCATCTCCAATACCGGACACAGCCGCACACAGCCCACTGCTCAGTCGATGAAGGATCGATGTTCGCAGCAGAAAGGTCTGTGCCGGCTCTGGCTGCTGATCAAGGATTTCCTGAATCAGATAGTCGGCGACTATCAGATGGCTGCCGGCGAAGCTCTCCACAAAGGCAGGGATGTCGCCGCGTCCCTTCATAGAAAGGCCGGCAAGTTGGAGGCCGGCGATCCAACCTTCGGTCCTCTCTTCCAGTGAAGCCAGCTCAGCGGCGGACAGCTCCAGTCCCATACACCTGCTGAGAAACTGGGCAACTTCCTCCCGGCGAAATCGCAGGTCAAGGCCGCGAATTTCCAGAAGTTGGTTGCGGGCTCGGTAGCGGGATAAGGGCCAGGGAGGATCGATGCGGCTGGCAATGACTAATTTGAAGTTTGGCGGTAGATGTTCGATAAAGAAGGTCATCAGCCTGTTAGCCCGCGGATCAGTGATATTGTGATAGTCGTCAAGGACCAAGATAAGCGGTGTCTGAACCTCGGCTATCTCATTGATCAGAGTGATCAAGGCGGGCTCCAGCGAGCCAGGAGAGGAAGCTTCAAAGATCTCTTCCGCAGCTTCGCCAATACCTACCCGCACCGCGCGCAGCGCGGCGATGATGTAGCTGAAGAGTCGATTGGGATCGTTATCACCGGGATCCAGGGACAGCCAGGCGGCAGGTTGGCGGCGCTGTACCAACCATTGGCAGAGCAGCGTGCTTTTGCCGGAGCCGGCAGCGGCGGAGATCAGTGTCAGCGGATTGGCTGTGCCGCCATCGAGTCGTTCAATGAGCCGCGCGCGAAGCAGCGCGTCAGCCCGAAGGGGAGGGACGAACAACTTTGTGGTTAGGATCGGAGTCGCCATCAGCCGCCAACCTATTCATTAACCAATATCATGAACGCTCACACCATTTTACACGAGTGCGACACTCTCTTCCAGGGGGTTAAGGGCTGTGCGCCATATCTGCCCGGTCGGTTCCAATAGACGGACACGCCGGGCTGGTTTACAATCTGTCGGACGGTCCAACCTTGAATAAGTCAGCAGCCAGGAGTTGAAGATGTGTAACGACTTTCTCTTGTATCCAGCACCCCGCAGCCTCTCTCGCTTGGAGGGAGAGCTCATCTTGACTGACGGCAGGTACATCGTTCTGGATGGGCCCGATGTGGGTGCCCTGCGGTTCAGCGGCAGCCGCCTGCAGGCGGCTCTGAAGGAAGCGGCGGGTGTCTCCTGGGGATTGGTGGCGGGTTCAGCCGGGCCGCCAGCCCAGACGGGAGCCACTCTCAGCGTGGTCGAAGGGGCCACGCAGCACACCCAAGGGTATCAGCTGACTATCGGCACTCACGGTATTGACGTGGTAGCCGGCAGCCCAGCCGGGCTCTTCTACGCGGTCATGACCCTGACCCAGCTGCTGGATCAGTGCGGAGCAACATTGCCGGCGCTGCGCTTCAACGACTGGCCCGACTTCCCCAACCGGGGGCTGATGGTCGATATCAGCCGGGACAAAGTGCCCACCATGGAGACGCTCACAGACCTGATCGACATGCTGGCCTCCTGGAAGATAAACCAGCTGCAGCTGTAC
>JAHEEG010000026.1 GCA_024640825.1 Gammaproteobacteria bacterium | reverse complement strand
TCCAGAGGGACACGCGCGAACCCGTGGCGCCGGCGTTGTGTATTTCTACCCAGACGGGCTGAATGCCCTCCTCGTACAGGGGCAGGCCGAAGAGGGCCTCTGTTTCCGCCTCGTCCGGAACTGCCACGGTAGCGGTTATGGTGCCCGCCGTCTGGGTGACGCTTCGTTCAAGAAACGCCGCGCGATGCAGGTCGGGTGGGGGGTAGGGTAGGGTCGCACAGCCGGCGAGAAGAACAACCAGGGCGGCAATCTGTAAAAAGTGGCGCATAGAGAGCATTCCGTGCAAGTTCGAGCGGCAATTTGGGCCGGTCGAATTCAACGGACCGTGGGGCGCGCCGCGAACACCGCTCGATCAGGCAAGTATAGTTACTTCGATGGGTAGCATATCAACTTTGCCGCGACCGCGCCGCATGGTGGAACAGCAGATTGAATTTTGCGATCTTAGCTGGGGGTGAGGGGGCACTATGGCATCGACACCACCACGATGGCGACATAGAGAACGGATCTCCGTGGTGGCGTCATGCGCGAACCAGCTGGGCGCTAGTACTGCTCCTCGGGGAACATCTGAAAGATGACATCCATGATCCGCTGCCCTCCATCGCGAGCGGGCTGCTCGTGCAGCACGCCGGCATCACTGACCCAGTAGGGTAGGCCCTCCTCGTCCAGCAGAACATGCCAGGCGTTGGCTGGCTCCATGTCCCTCTCCATCAATCGGGCAATGTCCTCGCCGAGGGCTTCGCTTTCGACTAACACGCCTCCCTCGGTGTTGATGTTGGCTGACCGGGGGTCGAAATTCATAGAGCCGATGAACGTAAGTCTGCGATCGACCACGAAGGCTTTGGTATGCAGACCGACGAACTGCCCCGCCGTCGGCGGGACGTCCACCAACGATTGGATAGCCGGGTTCGGACGTATCTCGTGCAGCTCGACACCAGCGTGGATCAGATCGTCACGCCACGGTTTGTAGTGACTGTTGACTGCCGGAACGTCGTGGGACGCGAGGGAGTTGGTGAGTATCCGGACACGGACGCCGCGCTGGTTCAGCTCGGTCAGGAAATCGATGACCGGCTGCCCCGGGATGATGTAGGCGTTGGTGATGAGCACCTCGCTCTGTGCGGTGCTCAAGCTCTCGAACATCTCACCGATTACCTTCTGTTCGATACCCGTCGCTGTCGCCGTGTCGTAGGTCATTCGGCTGCGGCCGATGCGAAGCGTCGGTGCCAGAGCCTCGAGGTCGTCGCGCCAGTCCGTCACCTCGCGCGGAAACGCTTCGAGTTCGGGCGCCGAGCGGTTGTTGGCCTGAATGGTTTCCCACCTCGCCCGGGCTTGCTCGGGGTCCGGGTCGGTGCTGAGCTGGTCGGCGGACGCGACCCATTCGCTGTTCCAAAAGCTGTCGAATACCTGGCTGGCCTGGCGGGCGACCGGGCCGAATCCGAGCAGGTCCAGGTCGTGAAAATTGTACGCTTCGCTCAGGCCAAAGTAGTGATCGCCCAGGTTGCGTCCGCCGACGACGACGGCGTTGCCGTCAGCGATGATCTGCTTGTTGTGCATGCGGGTATTGAGGCGTTCCATTTCTGCAATCATCTCCCCCGCGCGAGACAGCAGCCCCCGGTTTTCCCAGGGATTGAACAGGCGAAGCTCGATGTTCGGCTGGTTATGCAGATCTGCCATCAGCGCCTCCTGACCGATGGTGAGCAGATCATCGACGACCAGGCGGACCTTAACGCCCCGCTGTGCAGCCCGCACGGCGCGTTCGAGCACGTAGCGTCCGGTGTTGTCGGGGTACCAGAGGTAGGTCTGTATATCCAGAGATGATTGCGCGGAGTCGATCAGCGCGATGCGCCACTTCAAGCCGTCGTAGCTGCTGTCCAAGGCATGGAACCCTGAGGCTTCGGCTCCGTGTTCCTCTTCAATCGTCTGCGCAAGCTCGGCCAGGATGCCGTTGGTTGCCGGCGGCAGCGAGTAGCTGGCACTGCGAGGCGAATCGTCGCGAATCAACTGGGGCCCGGTGCAGGCTCCCAGCAGAATCACCCCGGCATAGACGGCCAGTTTGCCCATGTTCCCCTTGCCTCGACTGCTGGATTTTTTCGATTATGGCATGAGTCCTGCCTTGTGGCGCGTCGGGCACGCTTCAGGATGCCCCGTCCACGCCCCGCCATCCACAGATCCACAGATCCACAGATCCACAGATCCACAGATCCACAGATCCACAGATCCACAGATCCACAGATCCTGGATAAATTTTCTCTCCAGCCGGTTGCTATTTGCTGTAGCCGCTCAGATCGGGGTCACGGCGTGCCCAGACGCCGTCCACCGGAGGGTTCTACACCTTGTACAGGCCATCGGATGTGCGAAGCGAATCATCGGCGCCGCCGCGAATCGACCGGTCTGACTGGCACCCTCCCACGAGGCACAAAAGGCTGCAGAGCAGCATCAGGACTGACATGGATCGCGCAACGCTCATGGTTCGATCTCACTGCCCGAGACGAAAGCCCACTGACCGTCAGGCTGGCGGCACAGCGTGTAATTGGCCACGCCGCGAACGCCATTTCTGGAAAGGTTCAGAACCGCGAGCTGGCGACAGGTCATGCCCTCGTGGGTAAACGTCATCAGCACTTTGAACGCACCGCTGTTCCCGGTTTCCTCGTTGCGCCAGTCCACGCGCACACCGCTCTCAACATCATCCAGGACGCGCTTCGCCTCTGCCTTGAGGATGTCCCAGTCGGAGTCTTCAAACTCCGCAACAGCGGCGTCCCGCATCCAGGCCCACATGCCGTGAGCCGGAATCGTGGCCGCGAACAGAAGCAGGATGACGCTGACGAGCAGGACAAGGCGATGCATCGGCGCATCCGTGGTTGGTTACATCGCAATAGTGTAGCGAACGAGCTTCTCGCCGCGCAACGCCGCAATCGTCGACGCATGAGATTTCCTGGCTATCCAGCAGCCTGTCGACAAAGCGCTGCGCCAGCGGCGTCGGCTGGCGTTCCCGCAGGCGGATGAGAACCCTATTGCTGCCGACGCACAGGAAGAACCACCGGGCGAAGCGGCGTGCGCGAATGTGCTCGAGAATCTTGGCAATGACGCCAGGCTCGTCGATGCAGGCAATGACGTGCAGCTTGCCGCCACACTTCGGGTAAAGCTCTGTGTCGATGGCAAACACCCGTTTACGCGCTGCATCCAGGTCATGGGCGGTAGGGGTTTGTCGGACTTTGGTTGTTCGGGTTCGGGCCTTGGCACGATGTGCTGGCAGTGATTGCAGTTGGGGGGCGAAGACACCGTGGAAGCGGTTGAGGTCGAGCCTTGGACGAGGGACCAGAGCCGCGATGCGCGCGATGAAGTCGAGGGGGTCGAGGACGACGCGGCTCTTCAATCTCGCTGGTGAATCTGCAACTGCGCGACAAACAGAGCGCTGTGGCCTAGAAACAAGTCAATGTATACCAACTGTACGTAGTCAGAACCTTTCGGACAGTTGACAAGCTGCTTTAGGAGACACCTCAGCTCGTCAGGGCGAGTGATTTCACGCGGTTACGGGCATGCATCTTGCGACGCATGGACATCGTGCTCAAGTTGATCCGTTTTCTCCTGGCTAATATGGCTTCGCCACGACGGTGGCACACGCCGACCGGCGTGAGATTGCTCAGCGACCCGTGATAGCGCTCGATCTTACCCTGAGTCTGCGGGTGATAGGGTCGACCGCGCGTATGCTCCATGTTCTGCTCGGCAAGGTACTTCGCAAGGTCTGAGGCAATGCAGCTGGGACCGTTGTCTGAGAGTAGCCGCGGGTTGTGCTTGACCTTCACCGTATCCAAGCCCGTAAACCTCAGCGCATCATCCAGCGTGTCCTTCACATCCTCTGCCGCCCGCGCAAAAGCTCGCAGGCGCCAGACGAAGCCGCTAACTGCCCGCGATGAGCTATCAGGGACAGTTAGCGACTGAACTGTCGTCACCTTCGATGCACGACAACGGGCATTCCAACCCCGTCTTGGTCTTGTCTGAATAATGAGCAGAGAGGGCCAAACAACCCCTCCACACCTAAGTAGATAATTTATTTGGATAAATGGTAGCTACGGGTGGACTTGAACCACCGACCCCAGCATTATGAATGCTGTGCTCTAACCAGCTGAGCTACGTAGCCACTGCGATCGCCCTGAAAGCCACGGCCAACGCCACGGCGGAAGGAAAATCAAGGGCGCAAATTCTGGCGCCCTGAAAACACCCTGTCAACTTACGCCCGCACAACTAAAATGAAGCACGGCGCGATCCGAAGCGCACTCACCGATGTCAACAGCCAACAGCACACCCAAGTCTCAGCGATACCCTGAAAGCCGCCCTGCGCGGCGGATCCTTAGGCCATCGCAGATCCGCCCCGTGGCTGCGCCTATGACAATTCCCCAAAGCCACCGACGCTGGATCGAGCTGAACTCGTCCATGACCCGCGAAATCGGCAGCGTGGTCGGCGTGCCCCCTGAGGTAGTTCTCTTAAGCGAAGGTTCCGATCGTCTCTCCCGCTGGGAGGCGGAATGGCTCCGGGTGCCTGCCCGCCGGCCCGCATACGTAAGGGAGATAGCGCTAACCGTGCAGGACGAACTAACGATGCTCGCCCGCTCTGTTACAGCTTTCAACGACCCCATGGCCAACGTGCTGCGCCGGTTACAGCAAACCCCGCTGGCGGAAGTTCTTTTTCAGGACTCGCGCTGGCTGCGACAGGGAAAACCGGTCCCGCTGCTCTGGCGGGCCCGCCCGGTTGCGATTTACGGTCGCGCCTGCCTATGGCAACGCAGAGGACGCCACCCCGGACGCGTCCTGGTGGAAGAGTACTTTCTGGCGCCGCTGCTGGCTCGCCCCTGATGGCCCGGGACGCGGCCGACCGGAAACAACCGGCAAGCCAAGGCCGACGCTAGTAGCTGACCGTTGCCGGACCGCTTGCCTGACCCGCCGGGTCGTAGCCGGCCAGCTGCCGATAGGTAATGGAAAAAATCATAATGGTCCACGGGATGGTCCAGATCCAGCCGATAAGGCTCAAAATGCCGACCACCATGAGCGCCGTCGATGCCAGCCCCAGCAAAGCTACCTGCAGAAAGTTTTGATTCACCAGCCTGAGCGACGTAGTAAGGCATTCGACAACGGCCAGGTTCTTTTCGACCTTCAGCGGGATCGCCAGAGACAGCGCGATGGCCAGGTACAGCCCGGGCAGAATAAGAAACACCAGGCCAATGGAGGTCGCCACACTCTGCAGCACGCCCACGCCCAGAATGGGCAGGGTCATGCCGTACATCGAGAACTGCTCGCGAAACTCCACCGCTTGGCCAACACTGCGCTTGAGACCCAGCATGAATACCCCGGCCATAAAGGGATAGAGAATCATCATTACCACAAGCTGGCTCACGGTGCTCGCATAGAAAGGCTGATTCTCGAAACCGAAGATCAGGCCCAAAATCACGGAAACCAGTCCCACTGCAGCGTAAACGAGCAGCACACCGGCGACGACCATGCCTTTGATACCGAGAGTGCAGTCCCAGCCTTCTCGGATAACTTCCATCACATCCAGCTGCGCGTCTCCGGCCAGAGTGCCTTGGATGGAGCCGCCGTAATGAGCGGTTGTTCCGGGGGCATCCGGTTCCGACTGCGAATTGGTCTGTAGGTCTGTCATGCGATGCTCTCAAACATTGAAGCGGAAGAGAATGACGTCACCATCCTGAACCACGTATTCCTTTCCTTCCAATCGCCACTTGCCGGCGTCCTTGGCTCCCTGCTCGCCACCGAAAGCCACATAGTCATCATAGGCTATGACTTCCGCACGTATGAAACCTTTCTCGAAATCCGTGTGAATGACTGCGGCCGCCTGGGGCGCTCGAGTACCAACGGGTACGGTCCAGGCCCGCGCCTCCTTGGGGCCCGCAGTAAAATAGTGATGCAGCCCCAGCAGGCGGTAGCCGGCACGAATCACCCTATTCAGCCCGGGCTCCTCGATCCCCAGCGCCTCAAGAAACTCAGCCTTCTCGTCTTCCTCCAGCTCGGCAATTTCGGCCTCGATCTTATTGCAGATCGGCACCACCTCAGAGCCCTCGGCGTTCGCAATTTCGCGAACCCGCTCCAACAGCGGGTTGTTTTCAAAACCGTCTTCAGCAACGTTGGCGATGTAGAGAACAGGTTTCGCGGTAATCAGGTGAAACTCCCGCAGCAGAGCCTGCTCTTCCGGGCTCAGGTTCAGGGCGCGCACCGGCTGCCCCGAATCGAGGCCGGCGAGCACCTTGTCCAGCACTGCCAGCAGGGTCTTGGCATCTGCGTCACCGGAGTTGGCAACTCGCCGCGCGCGTTCATGAACCTTGTCCACCGTCTGCAGATCCGCCAGGGCGAGCTCAGTGTTGATGACTTCGATGTCATCCAACGGAGAGACCCTGCCGGCAACGTGGACCACGTTCTCGTCTTCGAAACAGCGAACCACGTGAGCCACCGCGTCAGTTTCTCGGATGTGGGCAAGAAACTGATTGCCGAGCCCCTCGCCCTTGGAAGCCCCAGCTACCAGCCCGGCAATGTCCACGAACTCCATGGCGGTGGGGACGAGCCGGGCAGACCCCGCAAGCTCGGCAACCTTTTCCAGGCGGGAATCCGGAACCGGCACCACGCCGGTATTGGGATCGATGGTGCAGAAGGGAAAGTTTTCCGCATCGATACCCGCCTTGGTGAGCGCATTGAACAGCGTTGACTTGCCCACGTTGGGCATGCCGACGATGCCGCATTTGAATCCCATTCAATCCTCTCCTGGTGTATGCAGCTCTGTCATGGCTTTCTGCAGATCGCCGCCCAGCAGCAGCCGGAGCACAGACTCCGACAGGTCACAGCCGCGAGCCACCAGCGCCCGCTCGTCTTCGGGCATACGCACCGAGGTCAGAAAAGCGGTGACCTGATTTCTATCTCCGGGATGGCCAACGCCAATGCGCAGCCGATGGAAACCGCGGACATTACCCAGGCTGGCAATGATGCTGCGGATGCCGTTGTGACCGTTGTCTCCACCGCCCGTCTTCAGGCGCACAACGCCAGCCTCGAAGGCCATCTCGTCGTACGCAACGAGAATCTCCTTGGGTTCGATGCGATAGAAACGCGCCACGGCGCCCACGGCTTCGCCGGAAAGGTTCATGAAGGTGAGCGGGACGAGCAGGCGCACATCATGACCGAATATTTCGCCGCGGCCCAGCAGCCCTTTAAAACGACTCTGTTCGGTCAGCGCTATGCTAAAACGATCCGCCAGCGCGCCAACCAGGTCGGCGCCGACGTTGTGCCGCGTGTGCCGAAACCGCGGTCCCGGATTTCCCAGGCCCGCGATCAGACGGATGGCCGTCATCATCAGCCCCCGTAGACCTAGGCTCAGTCTTCGCCGGGCTCTTCCTGGTCTGCTTCAGGCTGCTCGGGGGCCTGCTCCTCGCCTTCGGCCTCCTCATCCGCTGCGCTGACGCGAGGTTCATTCACAGTCACGACGGTGATGTCGTGGTCTTCTCCCAGAGCCAGCTGAACGATGGTCACACCGCTGGGCACGACCAGGTCGGACAGGTGAATGGCTTCGCCAACGCCAAGCTCCGCAATGTCCACCTCGATAAATTCAGGAAGATCCGCAGGCAGACAGCTGATCTCGATATCGGTGAGGTTGTGAGAGACGACGCCGCCTTCCAGACGCACACCCTTGCACTGTTCTTCGTTGATGAAATGTATGGGGACATTCACGTCGATAAGCTGGTCCGCCCGGACTCTCAGAAAGTCAATGTGCAACACCTTCTCGCTGGCCGGGTGCCGCTGAAGGTCTCTGACAATGGCCTGCTGGGAATCACCTTCTACGCTCACATTCAGTATCTGCGAGAAGAACGACTCCTGCTGCATAGCCTTGCTCAGCTGAAACCCGTTCAGCGTGAGAGACTGGGGATCTTTTCCCGCGCCGTAGATGATGCCAGGCACTTTTTCGCTCGTGCGACGCAGGCGGCGGCTCGCACCTTTCCCCACGTCCTGGCGCAGCTCGGCAGTGATTTCAATCTGCTGCGACATTTTTGTCTCCTGATAGTGTGATAACTGTTGCTGGAAGCCGACGGATCGCGACCAAGCCCGGCAGCCGTTTGTCCATCTTCAGCGAAACATCGCGCTGATGGACTCTTCGTTGCTTACCCGTCGAATGGCTTCGGCGAGCAAACGATTCAAGCTCAGCTGGGTGATGCGTCCACAGCTGATGGCTTCCTGGCTGAGCGGAATGGTGTCGGTAACGACCATCTCGTCGAGCTGGGAAGCGGAAATTTTCTCGATGGCCTTGCCGGATAGCACCGGATGCGTAATGTACGCGACCACTTTCACAGCGCCCTGTTCCTTGAGCGCCTCGGCCGCCGTGCACAGGGTCCCGGCGGTGTCCACGATGTCGTCGACCATGATGCAGGTGCGCCCCGCTACGTCGCCGATGACATTCATAACCTGGCTTTCATTGGCCTGGGGACGTCGCTTGTCGATGATGGCGAGATCAAGATCACGGGCCTGTTTGGCGATCGCCCGCGCCCTCACCACGCCGCCGATATCCGGTGAGACGATGATCGGATCCTGGTAGTCGCGGGTGAGCATGTGATCGACCAGAACCGGCGACCCATAGACGTTGTCTACCGGCATGTTGAAGAAGCCCTGGATCTGATCGGCATGAAGATCGACGGTGAGCAGCCGGTTGATACCAACCGCATCGAGCATATCGGCAACGACCTTGGCACTGATGGCGACACGGGCTGAACGCGGACGACGATCCTGCCTGGCATACCCGAAATACGGAATTACGGCCGTCACCCGCTGAGCCGAAGACCGACGCATGGCGTCAGCCATGATCATCAACTCCATCAGGTTGTCGTTGGTGGGCGCGCATGTGGACTGCAGGAGGAATACGTCCTGCCCTCGAACGTTCTCGTCTATCTCGACCTGAATCTCGCCGTCGCTAAAGCGACCAACTTGAGCCTTCCCCAACTCCATGCGCATTTCGCTCGCGATGCGATCAGAGAGCAGCTTCGTGGAACTGCCTGCAAAGATCATGAGATTTGACACGTTGCCTTCCCCTAACGGCCGTTCATGAGCCAGCGCGCATCGCCACCCTGCGTCCGACTACCTGCAACTTATTGAAATGGCTGGGGTGGCAGGATTCGAACCTGCGAATGCCGGGATCAAAACCCGGTGCCTTACCACTTGGCGACACCCCAAAAACTAGACTGAAAAAGCAATGTTTCGTCTGGTGTGCGGACCCACCCTGGCGCGCGAGGGGCGGTATTGTGCGCACCCGGCCAGCGCCTGTCAAACCGATTTGCTCAATAAATCAACGGCTTAAATTCGCCACTCCGATATCGCCAGGCGCACCCGGTAAGCGCCTCGCTGAGCAGTCACCCGGTAAGGCAGCAGCCTCGCCGGGCGCTGGTCGCCGGCTTCCCGAAACCGGTCCAGCTCGACCTGCCAGTCGAGCTGCCTGAAGGCGGTGAGTCGCCCTGTGTCGTCATGCGTCTGCAGCTGCACCGGCAAGTCAGATGCGGGGCGCCCCTGCACCCAGTCCGGCAGCACGCCAAGGGGCAGGCTCCAGCCCAGATTGCTGCGCATGACCGCCTCGTGCTCACCTCGGGTGATCACCGATCCATCGCCGTCGAGAAGGGTCATCTCGCGCGCGTTCCCCATAAGCCGAACTCGGCCCTGACCGAATGGCCCCCAGAGATCGATGCTGAAGTCGGAACCCTGCTGGCGCCACAGAAATCGCGCTGAGAAGCTCTCCTGCGGCTCGGTAACCCCGAGCTTGCCGCGCAGCTCGAAGCCCCCCGGCGCAACCGCAGGTCTCTCTTGTGACGCACATCCCACAACCAGATGAACCAAAAAAGCCACCAAATATAAGGACTTAGACTCGTACCTGGGAGGGTTCACAAAGCTTCGACTCTGTTATAGTAGGCGGCTGATTCGAACTCGAGACCACCGGCCGGTCATCTCACTTCTATGGCGATCTTGGCATACGGCGTGAACTATCGCACGGCCCCTGTGACCGTGCGTGAAAGGATTTCGGTATCCGAAGAAGGTGTCGCGCCTGCGCTGCATGCGTTGACCGAAGCCGTGCCCTCATTATCAGAGGCGGTCATCGTCTCAACCTGCAACCGCACGGAGCTTTACGCATCCCTCGATCCCGCCGAAGAAACTCTCATACCCGCCTGGTTCAGCCGGTATAGACCCGTCGGGGAGAACGAGTTGGCGAGCATGGCCTATACCTACTGGGATGCGGATGCGGCCCGGCACCTGATACGAGTCGCGTCGGGGCTGGACTCCCAAATCCTGGGCGAACCACAGATCCTCGGCCAGGTTAAAACCGCGTACGAGCTGGCTCGGCGTGCAGGCACTCTGGGTCCGGAGCTCAACCTGCTGTCGCAAGTCGGCCTTTCGGCGGCGAAACGGGTGCGGACCGACACCGATATCGGTCGTAACCCGGTTTCTGTGGCCTACGCCGCGGTGGTGATGGCCCAGCAGATATTCACCGATCTGCGGAACAACCGCGCGCTGCTGCTGGGTGCGGGGGATACCATTCAACGGGTAGCCGAACATCTGACCGAGATGGGCATCGGCGGTCTGGGCATCGCCAATCGAACCCTGGCCAACGCTGAAAAGCTTGCCGCCAGGTACAACGGCGTCGCCATGCAGCTTACTGACGTCGCCCACGAGTTGCACAACTACGACATCGTTATCGCCTCTACCGGCAGCACCCTGCCCATCATCGGGAAAGGCGCAGTAGAGGCCGCAATCCGGCAGCGCCGCCGTAAACCGATCTTCATTGTCGACATCGCCGTTCCCAGAGACGTGGAACCCGAAATTGCCGAGCTGCACGACGTCTTCCTATACACCATCGACGATCTGACGGACATCATCGAAGAAAACGTCCGCCAGCGTCATAGCGCAGCCAAGGAAGCGGAGCAGGTGGTTGAGGACGGCGCCGCACACTACATCCGCGAGCGCCGCGCCCACCACGGCCAGGGACTTTTGCGAAATTTCCGGACCCGCGCCGAATCTATTCAATCGGCTGAGCTGGAAAAAGCTCTGCGAGACCTGCATTCCGGCGCCGACGCGGAAAAAGTGATCGGCAGCCTGGCCCGGGCTCTGACCAACAAACTCATTCATCCGCCGACGGTAGCTATTCGCACTGCCAGTGCCGACGGACGAAACGACCTCCTGGAATATCTGAAAACGCTGTACCAGCTCGACTGACACATTTGCAGACCATGCCGCTTTCTTCATCAATGATGGCCAAGCTGTCCGATCTTTCCGACCGATTTGAGGAGGTGGGCGCTCTGCTGTCCGATCCCGAGATCATGGCGGATCGCGACCGGTTCACCGCTTTGTCCCGGGAATTCTCGGAGCTGGAACCGGTCATTGCGAGTTTCGATTCGTTCCGGAGGATGACCAGCGAGCTCGCGGAGACGGAAGAGCTCGCAGAAGACGAAGACCCCGAGATGCGCGAGCTGGCCAGGGAAGACTCCGAACGGTTACAGGATGCTCTGAGCGAAGAAGAGCAGCAGCTGAAAGCGCTGCTGCTGCCCAAAGACCCCAACGATGCCAGCAACGTCTTTCTGGAAATCCGCGCGGGCACCGGCGGAGACGAAGCGGCCATCTTTGCCGGCGATCTGTTCCGCATGTATGGCAAGTACGCAGAGTCCCAAGGCTGGCGCATGGAAATTCTGAGCGAGCGCGCTGGCGAGCACGGCGGATTCAAGGAGATCATCACCCGCATCGAGGGCAAGGAAGTCTACAGCCAGCTGAAATTCGAGTCCGGGGCGCATCGGGTGCAGCGCGTCCCCGAAACCGAATCACAGGGTCGCATTCATACCTCCGCCTGTACCGTAGCCGTGCTGCCGGAGGTGGCCGACATCGACGATGTAGCGATCAACAAGAACGACCTGCGCATCGATACCTACCGCGCGTCGGGGGCCGGGGGCCAGCACGTGAACAAGACAGATTCGGCAGTCCGCATCACCCACCTGCCTACCGGCATTGTCGTCGAATGCCAGGATGAACGTTCCCAACACAAGAATCGGGCCCGGGCCATGTCCCTGCTACAGGCCAAGCTGCTGGACAGCGCCCGATCGGCGCAGGAATCCGAGCAGGCGGAATCGAGACGCATCCAGGTAGGCTCGGGAGATCGGTCCGAGCGCATCCGAACCTACAACTTTCCGCAGGGCCGGGTCACCGATCATCGCATCAACCTGACCCTGTACAAACTCGACGAGGTCATGGAGGGCCATCTCGACAGCGTGATTCAACCGCTGGTTCAGGAAAATCAGGCCGAAGCGCTGCGCAGTCTGGGTGACGAGCCGTGACCTGCCTGGAAAGCTGGCTGAGCCAGCATCAGGATCTGCAGCGGCTCGATCGTGAGCTGTTGATCTGCGAAGCGATGGGCATGACCCGGGCGCAGGTATTGGCGCGCCCGGAAACCCCTTTGCCCGCTGCGCCCCGCCGGAAGCTGGACGCGTGGGCCGGACGGCTGCGCGACGGCGAACCTCTGGCCTACCTGCTGCGGCGCAAGGAATTCTGGGGCCTGACCCTCAACGTCTGCAACGCGGTGCTGATTCCAAGGCCGGAAACGGAGCTGCTCGTCGAGTCAGCGCTGGGCCGGATCCGGCCGGGCGATCGCGTGCTCGATCTGGGTACCGGCAGCGGCGCCATTGCCATCGCAGTCGCCAGCGCAGTCGCCAGCGCCGGGCTCCGTGTCGGTCTGGTAACCGGCAGCGACAACTCAAGCACGGCGCTGGCGGTGGCCGCTGGCAATGGCCGTACCCTCGGCGCGCAGGTGACCTGGATGTCCAGCAACTGGTTCGACGAGCTTCCCGGGCCTTACGAACTGATTCTCAGCAATCCGCCCTACATCGCCGAGTCGGACCCGCACCTGGCGGCGCTGAGCTACGAACCACAGGCAGCGCTTACCGCAGGGCCCGACGGCCTCGATGCCATTCGGCACATTGTTCCCGACGCTTTCCGGCGCCTGAGTCCCGGCGGCTGGCTGATGCTGGAACACGGTTACAACCAGGCCAACCAGGTGCGCCGCCTCATGCAGCAGACGGGACTGACCGGGATAGAGACGTTGACAGATCTGGCCGGGTGCGATCGGGTCAGCATAGGTCGCCGCACGTGAACGACGAGCAACTGCTGCGCTACAGCCGGCAGATTATGCTGCCGGAGGTGGACGTGGCGGGCCAGGAAAAGCTGCTGGCTGCCAGGGTCTTGATCGTTGGCATGGGGGGGCTGGGTTCGCCGCTGGCCATGTACCTGGCCAGCGCCGGGGTGGGCACGCTGGTCATCGCAGACTATGACGCCGTGGATCTTTCCAACCTGCAGCGCCAGATCGTCCATCGCAGCGACGCGGTCGGTGAGCTCAAAGTGGTTTCCGCCAGCCGGACGCTGAAGGAACTGAACCCTGATGTGCATCTGGAAACCATAGCCGAGCGACTATCGCCGACCCGCCTGCGCGATGAGATAACGGCCTGCGATCTGGTCTTGGACGCGACGGACAACTTCAGCACCCGCTACGCCATCAGCGACGCCTGCTGGCACGCCAAAACGCCGCTGGTATCCGGCGCCGCTATTCGCTGGGAGGGTCAGGTTGCCGTGTTCGATCCCCGACGGAAAGATTCGCCCTGCTACCGATGTCTGTACGCCGAGGGAGACGACGAGACGCTTAGCTGCTCGGAAAACGGCGTGATTGCGCCGCTGGTAGGGATTATCGGCACCTGCCAGGCTCTGGAGGCGATCAAGCTGCTGACCGGGGTCGGGGATTCCCTGACCGGCTACGTGCTGTATTTCGACGCCAAGCGCATGGACTGGCGCAAGCTGCGCCTCAGCAGCAACCCGTCTTGCCCAACCTGCGGAACTTGAAGTGGTAGGCGGCGGCCAGCGCGTCTAGCAGCCGATCTTCCACATCACGCAACCCGACGCCTTCGACCAGGTCGACCATCTGCGTCACCTCCATTCCCTGCAGGCCGCACGGGTTGATGCGGCTGAACGGCTCGAGGTCCATGTCGACGTTGAGGCTGAGCCCGTGATACGAGCAGCCGCGACGGACTCTCAGTCCGAGCGCGGCGATCTTGGCACCGTCGACATAAACGCCCGGGGCATCCGGGCGCGGCTCACCGCGGATACCGTAGCTCGTCAGCAATGCAACCACGGCATTTTCTATACCTGAAACAAGCTCACGAACGTTTATCCCCATACGTCGAACGTCGAACATCAGGTAGCCGACGATCTGGCCGGGACCGTGATAGGTCACCTGGCCGCCGCGGTCGCTCTGGATCACCGGAATATCTCCGGGGGCGAGCAAGTGTTCAGCTTTACCCGCCTGGCCCTGAGTATAAACCGGCTCGTGTTCGGTCAGCCAGATCTCGTCCGCAGTGTCGACGTCACGGTCCCGGGTAAAGGTCTGCATGCTGGCAAACACCCGGGCATAGTCAGTCAGCCCCAGCTCACGCACAAGCACTTCGTTTGCAGCGCTCATCTCAGAGCACCATCCGCACCCTGGAGTCCGCCATCAACGCTTCGTGGAGACTGCGCAGCTGCGGTTCGCCGGTGGCAACTATGGTGAAGCGAACTGAGCAGTAGTTGCCGTCGCGACTGTCGCGTACAGACACCGTTGCCTCGTCGAGATCAGGGGCGTGGAGCCGGACGATGCCTAAAACGGCGCCGCGGAACTGCTCGTCCTTTTCGCCAATCACCCGCAGCGGGTACGGACAGGGAAACTCGATTCGTATACTGTCAGTCACCGGACAGGAGGCTGCTGAAAAACAGATAAATGGCGTGGCCAAGGCGCGTAACGATGTCCGCCTCCTGCACCGCTGCCAGAGCCACAAGCGGCGCCCGATAGATAGTTTCGTCATCCAGAACCAGACGCAGTTCGCCCAGCTCTTCCCCTGACTGGATCGGTGCTTCGATCACCCGCGCGATCGTCAGGTCCGCCTTGACGTCCTCGTAGGCCCCACGGGGTATCGTGATAAAAACTTCTTCCGTCAGGCCCAGTTCGACGCTTTCGTCCTCACCATACCAGATTTCCACCGTTCTCAGCGGAACCTGGGCGTCATAGAGCTTCTGCGTTTCGTAATAGCGGAATCCGTAGGACAGCAGCTTCTGACTCTCCCGCATCCGGGCCTCTTCACTTTCCGTGCCCATGACGACGGAGATGAGGCGCATGTTCTCGCGCAGCGCGGACGCTACCAGACAGTATCCGGCCTCTTCCGTGTGTCCCGTCTTGACGCCGTCCACCGTCCGGTCACGCCACAGCAGACGGTTTCGGTTGGGCTGCTCGATGTCGTTGAAGGTAAAAGATCGGTCCGAATAGATGGCGTAGTGTTCGGGGAACCGCTGAATAAGCGCCCGAGTGAGCAGCGCCAGATCCCAGGCGGTGGTGTAGTGGTCCTGAGCGGGGAGACCCGTGGCGTTCTGGTACTGGGTCATGGTCATTCCCAGCTGTACCGCCTGCTGGTTCATCATGTCGGCAAAGGCTGACTCGCTGCCGGCGATGTGCTCTGCCACCGCAACGCTGGCGTCATTGCCGCTTTGGATAATGATGCCGTGCAGGAGATCGTCCAGAGGAACAGTCGTTCCCTCTCGCACGAACATTCGCGAGCCCGGCGTACGCCAGGCTTTGACGCTGATTGGCACCTGATCCTGCATGCTGATGCGCCCATCATGCAGCTCAACCGACGCGATGAATGCGGTCATGATCTTGGTAAGGCTGGCAGGAGGCAGCGTTTCGTGAATATTGTGCTCAACCAAGACCGCCTGGGTATCTGCATCAATCAACAGGTAAGAACTTGCCGCTACCGCCGGGGGCGGTGGCAGGATGGGCGCAGCCGAACGCGCCGGCAGACTGCCAGTGCTGAGAAGCAGACCAGCACAAATCACACGGAAGTTCCGCAACCACATCGAGCGTGTCCTGCTCTTTTCTGTCTGCTTTATCCAGTTAATCTTCTTTCTCACCTTTGTGATCTTTTTTATCTTTGGCGTATTCGTCTTGCTGTTCATCCTCATAGGGAGGTCGCTCGCAGTCCCTGCTGACGTTTCCTTATGTTAACACCAGCCGCACCGCGGTCCCCGATCACTGTTCAAGAATCAGGGGCTCACTGTAGTTGGCTGCAACGATTATGGCCTGCAACCGCAGGGCTTCGGGGCGACCGGTCACCGGCCCCAGACGCACTCGGTAAAGACGATCGGCCGATACCTGCACGACGTAGGCCGGCTCTCCGGTAAGCGACGCGAGCGCATCTCTCATAGCATCTGCTGCAGCCACCTCCCTGAACGCGCCCGCCTGAAGAAAAAAACGTGGCGCCTCCTCGATGGACTCTACTCTGACCCTTGCGGTACCGCCGTTCTCAAAGCCCAGTTTGACCGCCGCCGCGTAGGAAAGATCGATGATGCGATCGCTATGAAACGGGCCCCGATCGTTTACCCGAACCACGGTCGCACGTCCGTTCTGCAGATTGGTGACCTTCAGGTAGGTGGGGATCGGCAGCGACCGATGAGCCGCCGTCAGCTTGAACATATCGTAAGGCTCGCCGCTTGACGTAAGACGGCCGTGAAACTTCTTCCCGTACCATGACGCGACACCGGTCGCGTAGTAGCCGGCGGAGGAGTCCATCACCCGATAGGTCTTGCCAAACACCGTGTAGGTCGGCGGGTTACCACGAGCGCTCTTCGGCTCTTTTCTGGGCACAGGGTCGGGCAGGTGGGCGAGATCGGGGCGGGACTGGGACGGCGGGCCGTCCACGTGCGCGCGACCAGTTGACCTGCCGGGTGCGGAGGAATCGGACTGACACCCTCCGAGGGACACCAGCAGAACCAACAGCATGTGCCAGCGCATCCCAATCACCGCCTAAACTCCCGCCGTCAGACCCTCGCGTCGGCCTCGAATGGCCTGCGCCAGCTGGTGTACCGCCAGCGCGTACAAACGGCTGCGATTATATCGGGTGATTACGTAAAAGTTATTCAGACCCAGCCAGTACTCGGCGCCGTCGGCGAGTTCCATCCGGAAAAGAGCCGCGGGCTCGGCACCGTCCAAGCTGTCGACCTCCACCCCGAGCCCTCGCAGATCATCAACGGTGTGGCTCAGCTCCAGCGACTGGTTGGCTAGGCCGTCCGCATCAGTACCGGTCACAGTCACCGACCGAACAACCTCCCCGTCCGGCTGCCAACCGTGCCGCGCGAAGTAGTTGGCAACGCTGCCGATCGCGTCCCAGGTATTGCTCCAGATGTCCCGCCTGCCATCCTCGTCGAAATCCACCGCATAGCTGCGGAAGCTCGACGGGATGAACTGGCCGTATCCCATGGCTCCGGCATAGGAACCTTTCAACTCCAGCGGGTCACGCCCCTCTTCTCGAGCCAGGAGCAAGAACTGAGTGAGCTCCTTGCGGAAAAACGGGGCCCGCGGCGGGTAATCGAACGTCAGCGTCGTCAGAGCATCCAGCACTCGATAGGCGCCGGTAATCTGCCCGTACCGGGTCTCGACACCGATGATTGCGACCACATACTCCGGAGGCACGCCGTAGGTTGCCCAGGCTGCCTGAAGCGCCTCTTCGTTATCATTCCAGAACTCCAGTCCCTGCTCGACCCTGGGTTCCTGCAAGAATATTTCCCGATACTCGTGCCACTTCAGGGTGCGCTCTGCGGGCCGGGCGATGGCCTCCAGGATGCTGCTTTGCCGTGTGGCCTGAGAAAACAGCCGCTGCAGTTCTTCCGGAGCAAAATGGTGCTCCGCCGATACTTCAGCCATGTACGCCTGAACGTCATCGCGGTCGGTATAGTCGGCACAGCCCGTGCCGATCAGCAGAAGGCCCACCACCGCAAACGGCCGCAACACCGTCCGGATACTGATCATAGCGTTTATGTCCCTGTTCCGCTTTGCGGGCCGGCGGCTACCAGCCACGATGTGACCTTACGGCCATGATGATGCCAAAACTCACCAGCAGCGTGATAGCGGACGTTCCTCCGTAGCTCACCAAAGGTAACGGCACCCCTACCACCGGCAGCAGACCGCTCACCATACCGACGTTGACGAAAACGTAAACGAAAAAAGTCAACGTCAGCGCGCCTGCCAGCAGTCGCTGAAAGGTATGCGGGGCCTGAGTGGCAATGTAGAGCCCACGGCCGATGAGCACGAGATAGAGCGCGAGCAGCGCCAGTATCCCCACGAGACCCAACTCCTCGCCGATGACAGCGATGATGAAATCGGTCTGGCTTTCCGGCAGGAAGTCCAGATGACTTTGGGTACCCTGAAAAAGACCTTTGCCATACAGACCGCCAGAACCAATCGCCGTGGTGGATTGAATAATATTCCAACCGGCCCCCAGTGGGTCGCTCTGAGGGTCGAACAGGGTCAGAATGCGCAGCCTCTGGTAGTCCTGAAGCCCGTACCACCAGACCCAGGGCGCGGAGATTGCAAGCGCGAGCAGCGCATACCCGATCATGCGCCATTGAATGCCTGCCAGCACCACCACGGCCAGCCCGGCCCCTGCCACCAGGATACCCGTGCCCAGGTCTGGCTGCAGAACGATGCAGCCGGCCGGAATGACGATGATGACCAGCGCGACGCACAGGTCTTTTAAGCTGGGGGGCAAGGGTCGATCGTGAAAGTACCAAGCCACCATCATTGGAACCGCCAGCTTCATCAGCTCTGAGGGCTGAAATCGGGGCAGCCCGGGGAAGTCCAGCCAACGGCGGGATCCTTTGACCTCTACGCCCATCAGCAGGACGAGCAGCAACATGGCTACGCCGCCTGCATAGGCGAGCGGGGTCCACCGCAGGTAGACGCGCGGATGAATCTGCGCCGCCGCCGCCATAAGCACCAGCGCCAGCCCCATACGCATGGCCTGGTTGCTGAATAGATTCATATTCCGGTCTACCGCACTGTAGAGCACAACCAGGCCGTAACCGATCACGCAAAACAGCACTGCCAGCAAGAGCGGATCCAGATGGATCTGCAAAAGACGCAGCCCAGCGGCAGAGCCACCGTGAGGCAGGCTTCTGACGAAATCTCTGGTGCTCACCGGTTCGCCAGCTGGGGCAGCAGAAAGGCGTCCAGGACTTCCCGGGCCACAGGGCCGGCAACCGAGCTGCCGCCACCACCATTCTCCACCAGCACCGAGACCGCAATAAGCGGCTCGTCTGCGGGGGCAAAAGCGATGAACCAGGCGTGCTTTCTGTTGTACTCATCCAGCTCCTCTTCGTCGTACTCTTCGCCCTGGCGAATTTCGACAACCTGGGCGGTGCCGGATTTACCGGCCATTCGATAGGCTATACCACGCCCGATATGGGCCCAGGCGGTGCCGTTCTGGCGGTAACCCTTGTTGCCCCGGTGAACCACATCTTCCATGGCGTCCACCATATTCTCCCAGTCTTCCGGCGTGGGGCCCTGCACCGCGGGTATGGCTCGGGGCGGGTCGAACTCGACCAGGGGGCGATCGCTGGACAGCAGCATGCGGGGACGCACCCAATGTCCTCGATTGGCAATAACCGTCACCATGGTTGCCAGCTGCAGCGGCGTGACCAGCAGGTCACCCTGGCCGATCCCCATATTAAGGCTGTCACCCGGATACCAAAGCTCCCCTTTGGCGCCCTGCTTCCAGATCCGATTCGGCACCAGACCCGAGCTGGCATCGGGAATATCCACCGCGGTGCGTTGGCCAAGACCGAACTGCTGGGCGAACCGGGACAGATCGTCGATATCCATGCGGGTAGCCAGATCGTAGAAATAGACGTTCGAGGAACGGTAGATGGCCCGCCTCAGGTCCACCGTTCCCTGACCACCCGAATTACCCACGCGCCAGCTCCAGTCTCGATAGATGCGCTGCTGACCCGGCAGCTGAAACCAGCCTTTATCTTCAATGTGGTCTTCCCAGGAAACCGCGTCCATAGACAGCGCCGCCAGTCCCACCAGCGGCTTGAAGGTCGAGCCAGGCGCGTACTGCCCGTTGATGGCTCGATTGAACATCGGCGTATCCCGGGAGGAGCTGAGCAGCCGATACTCCTCATCGCCAATGCCAGTAACGAACAGATTAGGGTTGTAAGTGGGATTGCTGACCATGGCTAGGATCCCCCCGGAACGGGGATCGATGGCCACGATAGCGCCCCGCCGCTGGCCAAGCGCCGCAGTTGCCGAGATCTGCAGCCGGCTGTCCAGCTGCAGGCTGATATTCTGTCCCGCAACCGGGGGATGGATGTCGAGAACCTGGCGGATTCGACCGTGGGCATCGATCTCAACCCGCTGGTAACCGACTTCACCGTGCAGTGACTGTTCGTAGAACCGCTCCACCCCTCGCTTGCCAACAAACCTCGTGGCGCTGTACTGCACTTCATCGAGCTTCTGGAGATCGTCTTCGGTGACGCGTCTAACGGACCCTACCGCGTGTGCAAACAGACCGTCGAACGGATAATTGCGAACGAGCTCGGTTGTTATTTCAACGCCAGGCAGCTCATGACGATGAACCGCCAGTCGAGCGATCTCCTCCTCGCTGAGGTTGAGTTTGAGCGCGACCGGCTCGAAGGGACGACGAGCGCGCTCTAGACGCTTTTCAAAACCGGCAATGTCCTCTTCGGTGACGCTGACCAGGCTCGCCAACTGCTGGATCAGCGCGTCCAGATCGGGGACCCTTTCCCGCACTAGCGCCAGGCTGGAGATGGGGCGATTCTCGGCAAGCAGCACACCGTGGCGATCGAATATCAGACCTCTTGGGGGCGCTAGCGGCTGAACCTGAATCCGGTTGTCGTCCGACCGTGTCTGATACGTCTCGTGTTCCCAGATCTGAAGCTGAACCAGCCTGAATACGAGCCCGGCGATGAGACACAGAGCCACAAAAAACAGAAGCAAAGCCCGGGCAAAGAAAATCTGCCGTTCCCTGACGTTGTCCTTGAGCGAGATCTTGGATGCCATGTCAGGCGCGATGATAGGGGTGCCCGGTGAGCAAGGTCCAGGCTCTGTAGATCTGCTCTGCGACCACTACTCGCACCAGGGCGTGGGGAAAGGTCAGTGCGGACAGTGACAGGACGTCATCGGCCCGCTGCAGACACAGCTCGTCAAGGCCATCCGCACCGCCAACCAGAAAAGCCAGGTCCTGTCCGTCCATCCGCCAATCATCCAGCTTTTTTGCCAGAATTTCCGTGCTCCAGGCAACACCCTTCACATCCAGCGCCACGACGTGGTCTTTTGAACCCAGACGGCCAAGCAATCGTTCCGCCTCCTGGCGACGGGCGCGATCGGCAGGCAGGTGCCCGCGTCCGGCAGCTTGGACCTCCACGAGAGTGAGAGGCATATCGCGCGGCAGCCGCCTGGCGTAGTCCGTAAAACCATCGACAACCCAAGCCGGCGGGCGTTGCCCGACAGCGATGAGGCGAACCTTCAAACGCCCTGTTCGCTATCGGCAGGCAGATCAGACCAGAGCCGCTCCAGATCGTAGAACTCCCGGGTTTGCGTCTGCATGACGTGCACCAGCACATCTCCCAGGTCGATAAGCACCCACTCACAGGTTTCCCGGCCTTCCACACCGCCCGCAGGATGACCGGCCGCTGCAGCGGATTCGACAACCTGGTCGACGAGGGCCTTCACGTGGCGATTGGATGTGCCGCTCGCAAGAATCATGTAGTCGGTGATGCTAGTGGCCCGGGTCACGTCCAGAGCCACGATATCGCGGCCTTTACGATCTTCTAGGGCATCGATGACGAGGTCGCGCAGGGCTTCAGACGTCACTAAATACTCCGTACAAGCCATGTTTCTTAATATAGGTGTAGACAGTGGCGGGGAGCAAATCACCCGCCGATGATCCAGCCGCCAGCATGGCCCGTACCCGGCTTGCGGAAACGTCCTGCATTTCCGCTTCAAGACAGAAGATGCCACCGCACAGCGTCTCCGGAGGGTCAGACAGGCGATGCGTCCGCAGCAGATCCGCAAGCTCTCCGGGCGGGGCCAAGCTGGCCCCCGGGCGCTGCAGAACTACCAGATGAGCAAGATTCAGAACTTCCCGCCAGCGGTGCCAGGTCGGAAGCTCCATGAACGCATCGCTGCCAAGCACCCACAGGAGCTGTTCATCGGGCGCCTGCCGACGGATTTCTTCCAGGGTATCCACCGTGTAGGACGGTCGCTCACCCTTTGCTGCGCGGCGAACTTCCCGGTCGTCGGCCACTAGCCTGTCATCGTCCGCGCACGCCAGCTGCAGCATGCGCCAGCGATGCGACACGGAAGCGCCGGGCGCGTCCCGATGGCCAGGCCGCGCGGACAGCACCAGGTTGATCTGCCTGAGGCCTAGAGAGATGCAAACCTGCCTGGCGCCGTGCAAATGGCCCAGATGTACGGGGTCAAAAGTACCACCGAGCAGACAGATCAACGACGGCGTATCTCGCCGGAGCCGTAAACGACGTACTTCTGCGTGGTGAGGCCCTCAAGTCCCACCGGTCCGCGGGCGTGGAGCTTGTCGGTAGAGATCCCGATCTCGGCCCCCAGCCCATACTCAAACCCATCGGCGAACTGGGTCGAGGCATTTACCAGTACCGAGGCAGAATCCACCTCGCTGACGAAACGGCGAGTACGACCATAGTCTGTGCTGACGATGGCATCCGTGTGCTGTGAGCCGTACCTGTTGATGTGCGCTATCGCCTCTTCCAAGCCACCCACCACTCGCACCGCCAGGATCGGTCCCAGGTACTCTTCGTACCAATCAGCTTCCGAGGCCTGAATCGCTGCCGGGACAAGTGCCCGGGTCTTCTCGCATCCCCGGAGTTCCACGCCGGCCTGGTCAAAACGCTCGGCCAGCAGAGGCAGAATCTCGGCGGCAATTCCCTCGGCTACCAGCAGCGTTTCCATAGCGTTGCAAACCGCGTACTTCTCGGTTTTCGAATTCACCGCGATTGAAATCGCCATGTCCATATCGGCCGCGTTGTCAATGAACACGTGACAGACCCCGTCCAGATGCTTGATGACAGGAATGGAAGACTCCCGACTGATGCGCTCGATGAGCCCTTTGCCGCCGCGGGGAACGATGACATCGACATATTCGTCGAGCGTGACGAGCTCCCCGACTGCGGCCCGATCGGTGGTGTTCAACTGACGCACCACCGCATCGGGCAATCCGGCGGCGCTCAACCCCTGCGCAATACAGCCTGATATCGCCTGATTGGAGTGAAACGCTTCTGAGCCACCGCGAAGAATGCAAGCGTTGCCGGATTTCAGGCACAGGCTGGCGGCTTCGACGGTTACGTTAGGCCGCGACTCGTAAATAATACCGATGACGCCCAGGGGCACCCGCATGCGGCCTACCTGTATACCGCTGGGCCGATAAACCAGATCTGTAACCTCTCCCACCGGATCCGGCAGCTTGTCCACCTGATGCAGGCCCTCGATCATGCGGTCTATGACTCGATCGTCCAGACCCAGCCGGTCTATGAGTGGCTGGTCGATGCCGTTCTTCCCGGCCGCCTCCATATCAAGGGCGTTGGCGGCTTTAAGCATCTCTCTTGACCGGTCCAGCGTGTCGCCCATAGCAAGGAGGGCGGCGGACTTGGTCGCCGTGGGCGCAGCCCCGATGACCCGGGAAGCCGCCCGGGCTTCCTGACCCAGCTGCAGGATGTAGGTTCGAATATCCGTCATGCCAGTGTTCATCGTGCGCAGGTTAACCCCAGGTCATCAACGGCCACTGCCCTTAGATGGGACGGCCGGGCCCCCAGGTAGGACGGCCGGGACGGCCAGTATACGCCAAGGTTCAACCCCGAAGCTTGTCCACCAGTCGGGTCAGTTCCTGCAGTCGCTCCCGCGGCCATTGCAGCTTGAGGAGGCTCTGCTTTATCTCCGGTTCGATGGGCAGAAGCTCCGCCAGGCGCCAGCCAACGGATCTGGCGTCGTCGAAGTCGATGTCCAGGCCCAGTTTTTCAATCATGGGGTGCTTTACCAGTTCCCGCAGGATATCTACCAGCTCCTGATGTCCAGCATCGATCGGCAGCGCAGGCTCGTCAGCCAGGTACTCGACCCGGCCTAGCAATAGGTGATCTTCCTGCTCGCGGGTACCACGAACCCGAAACTTCCGCCCGCCTCGCACGACAATCCCCAGGCGCCCGTTTGGCAACTGGTTGAAATCCACGACGTTTGCTTCCGTACCCACGTCGAAGATCTCGGGCTGGGGCATCTCGGAAAGCAGTCTGGCGTCGGCACCGCGGCGAATCAGCACAACGCCGAACGGTCGGCCATCACGCATGCAATTACTGATCATGTCCGTATAGCGCGGTTCAAAAATCTGCAGCGGTAGCCGGCCACCGGGAAACAGCACCGGATGCAGCGGGAAAAGCGGGATCTCCGAAGTCTCAGGGCTGGCTTGAGTCTTATCTGCAACCATTAGCCAACCATATCACGCGGCCGCGAATCAGTCGCGATTTGCCAGAGCAGCGGGTAGACTCGCCGCGGTGGAATGGCTGCAGATCATCGTCCTCGCTCTGATCCAGGGAGTAACGGAATTTCTACCGATTTCCAGCTCCGCACACCTCATTCTGCCGGCCCTTCTGACCGACTGGCCAGATCAGGGCCTGGCTTTCGATATCGCTGTGCATCTGGGTACCCTGATCGCCGTTGTTGCGTATTTCCGGCGGGATATGGCCCAGTTCGCAAACAGCGGCTGGCGCCTGATCAGGGGTCAGGGCCTGGATCAGCACGGGGACGAGTTGTTGAAGGTGGTGGTGGCCACCTTGCCTATCGTAGTGGTGGGCTACCTGCTCAAAGGATGGGTAGAAACCGAGCTGCGCAGCGTCCTGGTGATCGCCTGCACGACAATCGGCTTCGGCCTGCTGCTGGGCTATGCCGACCGACGCCACGGCTGGCGCACCACGTTGCGCTGGCGCGACGCGATGATTGTGGGCGGCATGCAGGTGCTGGCCATCGTGCCAGGTACCTCACGTTCCGGCATAACCATCACAGCGGCCCTTCTGGTTGGTTTGTCCCGCGTCAGCGGCGCCAGATTTTCGTTTCTACTGTCCATTCCGACCATCGCAGGCGCATCTCTGCTGGCGACCATGGATCTTCTGGACGGGGCTAATGCCACACACTGGGGGCCTCTTGCGGCAGGTGCGCTGCTTTCCGGAACTGCCGCCTACCTGTGCATCGCAGCCTTCATACGCCTGGTGGAGCGCACGGGCATGATGCCCTACGTGCTCTATCGCCTGTTGCTGGGGGCCACGCTGCTGATACTCTGGTCAACGATGATCGCATCGGCCTGACTTGGTTCGGTCTGGACCGCGCCCGTGCCTTCTCCCCCGGGCAGCCGCCGGAGGAGCCGTTTCTTAGAACGGAATATCGTCGTCAAAATCGTCTTCTGCCGGGAGGGTCGGCGCATTTTCTGCAGGACCCCGGGATTCGAAACCGGTGGGCGCCTGAGTATCCATGCCGCTACCACCACCACCGCCACCACGGCTATCGAGCATCTGCATGTCCCGGGCCATGATCTCAGTCCGGTAACGTTTTTGCCCGTCTTGCTCCCAGCTGCTGGTGCGCAAGCTGCCTTCGATAAATACCTTAGAGCCTTTACGCAGATACTCGCCGGCAATCTCCGCCAGCTTGCCGAAGCACACCACGTTGTGCCACTCGGTGCGTTCCTGCTGCTCGCCACTCTGCCGGTCGCGCCAGCTTTCCGAGGTTGCGACGCTGAAATTCGTGACCGGGCTGCCTCCCTGTGAATAGCGGGTTTCCGGATCTCTGCCCAGATTGCCGATGAGTATGACTTTATTGATCCCCCGAGCCATAGCGCTGTCTCTTCTCTACTGCCTGTCGAGCGGTCAGTTTAGCCCATGGCGCGCTCGAAACCTACGCGCGCATCGCCGTCAGCGAGTAAGGATACCCGCTTGCGCCTGGGTAAGGTTCCGTCTATTTTCCCCGGCCTCCCTGCAAAGGTGTCCATGGTGGAAAATATCAGCGTGCGTGGAGCACGCACACACAACCTGCGGAATATCGATCTGGACATCCCCCGCGACCGGCTGGTGGTGATTACAGGCCTGTCCGGTTCCGGAAAATCCTCCCTGGCCTTCGACACCCTCTATGCGGAAGGGCAGCGCCGGTACGTGGAATCGCTGTCCGCCTACGCGCGGCAATTTCTCTCCATGATGGAAAAGCCCGACGTGGATCATATCGAGGGCCTGTCGCCGGCGATCTCGATCGAGCAGAAATCCACGTCTCACAACCCCAGGTCTACGGTCGGTACTATTACCGAGATTTATGATTATCTGCGTCTGCTCTTCGCCCGCGTAGGGGAGCCCCGCTGCCCAACCCACGGCAAGCCCCTGGACGCCCAGACCGTCAGCCAGATGGTGGATCAGGCGCTGAAGCTGCCGGAAGGCAAACGCATCATGATCCTCGCGCCCGTAGTCAGCGAGCGCAAAGGCGAGCACCTGCACGTTTTCAAGGAGCTCATGAGCAACGGCTTCATTCGAGCACGCATCGACGGCATCGTAGTGGATCTGGATAGCCCTCCGGAGCTGGACAAGAAAAAGAAGCACACCATTGAAGCCGTGGTGGATCGGCTGCGGGTACGGGCCGATGCTCAGCAGCGTCTGGCAGAGAGCTTCGAAACGGCGTTGGAGCTGGCCGATGGCATTGCCAGAGTCTGCGACATGGATGACGACAGCGCCGAGGAAGCGGTGTTCTCCGCGCGTTTCGCTTGCCCGCATTGCGGCTACAGCATCAGCGAGCTGGAGCCGCGCATGTTTTCCTTCAACAACCCGGCGGGTGCCTGCAGCGAGTGCGACGGCCTGGGCGTGAAGCAGTACTTCGACCCGAACCTGGTCGTCCAGGACGAAGAGCTGACGCTCGCAGAGGGGGCCATTCGTGGTTGGGATCGACGCAACGTCTACTACTTCCACATGCTGACTTCCCTTGCGGACCACTACGGCTTCGAGGTCGAGATACCTTTCAGAAAGCTCAAAAAGAAACACCGAGACGCCATTCTTTACGGCAGCGGGCGCGAGCGCATCGACTTCAGCTACGCCAACGATCGCGGCGATATCATTCATCGCAGGCACCGGTTCGAAGGCGTGATTCCGAACATGGAACGCCGCTACCATGAGACGGATTCCACTATGGTCCGCGAGAACCTGCAGAAATACCTGCGCGTGCGCGCCTGTCCGTCGTGCGATGGGGCCCGGCTCAGGGAGGAGTCGCGCCACGTGTTCATCGGCCGCGTGAACCTGCCGCAGGTTACTTCAGGATCTGTAGAAGAGACCCTCGGCTATTTCAGCGGGCTGACGCTCAAGGGCCGTCGAGGCAAGATCGCCGACAAGATCCTCAAGGAGATACGCGCCCGACTGCAGTTTCTCGTCGACGTGGGCCTCAACTACCTGACACTGGATCGGAGCGCGGATACGCTGTCAGGGGGAGAAGCCCAGCGCATACGCCTCGCCAGCCAGATCGGCGCTGGGCTGGTGGGGGTGATGTACATCCTCGACGAGCCGTCCATCGGATTGCACCAGCGCGACAACGAGCGTCTTCTGAAAACGCTCACCCACCTCCGGGATCTGGGCAATACCGTAATGGTGGTAGAGCATGACGAGGAAGCCATCCGCAGTGCCGACTTCATCATTGATATCGGCCCCGGCGCCGGAGTCCACGGCGGCGAGATTGTGGCCAGCGGCGACCTTGCGTCAATTCTCGCGAGCAAATCTTCAATCACCGGCGCGTATCTGTCCGGACAACGCTGCATTCCACTCCCGAAACGGCGCACGCGTTTAGATGCGGAGAAAGTTCTGCGCCTGGTGGGAGCCACAGGTAACAACCTGCAGGACGTCACGGTCGAGATTCCCTGCGGACTGTTTACCTGCATTACCGGCGTGTCGGGTTCCGGCAAGTCGACGCTCATCAACCAAACGCTTTATCCGGTTGCCGCTACGGCGCTGAACAAGGCCTCCACATTAACAGCTGCACCCCACCAGGAGGTTCAAGGTCTTGAGCACCTGGATAAGGTGGTGGACATCGACCAGAGCCCCATAGGCCGCACGCCCCGTTCCAATCCGGCAACCTACACCGGGCTGTTCACCCCCATCCGCGAGCTGTTTGCCCAAACTCAAGAGGCTCGCGCGCGCGGCTATCGTCCGGGACGCTTCAGCTTCAACGTCAAGGGCGGGCGCTGTGAGGCCTGCCAGGGTGACGGCGTAATCAAAGTGGAGATGCACTTCCTGCCCGACATCTACGTACCCTGCGATGTCTGCAAAGGAAAACGCTACAACAGGGAAACACTCGAAGTCCGTTACAAGGGCAAAAACATCAACGAGGTGCTGGAGATGACCGTGGAGGAGGCCCGGGCGTTCTTCGACGCTGTCCCTATGCTGGCTCGCAAGCTGCAGACGCTGATGGATGTTGGTCTGTCATACATCGGGCTCGGCCAGAGCGCGACTACCCTGTCCGGGGGGGAAGCTCAGCGCGTGAAGCTGTCGAGAGAGCTTTCTAAACGGGACACCGGTCGTACCCTGTACATTCTCGACGAACCCACCACCGGTCTGCATTTTCACGACATCGCCCAGCTGCTAACTGTTCTGCACCGTCTGCGCGATCAGGGCAACACCATCGTCGTTATCGAGCACAATCTGGACGTCATCAAGACCGCAGACTGGGTCATTGACCTGGGGCCAGAGGGCGGTTCGGGAGGCGGGCAAATCATCGCCCAGGGAACACCGGAACACTTGGCGAAGGCCCGGGGCTCTCACACCGGGCGGTTTCTGAAGCCAATTCTGAAGCGCTGAGCGCCTAGGACTTCTGTGCCTCTGCCTCGGCTTCGGCCTCGTCCGCCGTTTCCTCTGCGATATCGTCAAAATCCTCATCGAGATCTTCGACTTCCGGACGGTCCACCAGCTCGACGTAGGCCATAGGCGCGGAGTCTCCCGCCCGGACCCCGCACTTGAGGATACGCGTGTAACCGCCAGGCCGCGCCTGATAACGCGGGCCCAACTCGACAAACAATTTGCCAACGGCGGCACTGCTGCGCGTGCGAGAGAAAGCCAGGCGACGGTTTGCAACGCTGTCCTCTTTAGCCAGCGTTATCAGAGGCTCCGCAAAGCGGCGAAGTTCCTTCGCCTTGGGAAGCGTCGTTTTGATCATTTCATGCTCGATCAGCGACACCGCCATATTGCGGAACATAGCCTGCCTATGGGAACTGTTGCGATTCAGTTGTCTACCACTCTTGCGATGGCGCATGGCTCTTTCCTACGATCGGTTGTTGCGGAGGGGGTTATCCTCGTCAAAGGGCCGCCCGAAACCGCTACTTATATGTATCCTCGCCGCGCTGCAAAAAACAGGCGGCCTTTCAGGTGACCTTTCAGGCGACCTTATCGTCGCCTCTCAGGCTGGCAGGCGGCCAGTTTTCGAGCCGCATCCCCAGCGACAGCCCTCTGGAAGCGAGCACGTCCTTGATTTCGGTGAGCGACTTTTTCCCGAGATTCGGTGTCTTCAGCAACTCGACCTCAGTCCGCTGAATGAGATCACCAATGTAGTAAATGTTTTCCGCCTTCAGGCAGTTCGCAGAACGCACCGTCAACTCGAGGTCGTCTACCGGTCGAATGAGAATCGGATCGATCTCATCTTCCTGAACTTCTGCTGCCGGTTCTCCTTCGCTTTCCAGGTCGACGAATACCGCCAACTGCTGCTGGAGGATCGTGGCCGCACGACGAATGGCTTCCTCCGGGTCGATCGTGCCGTTGGTCTCGATATCCAAAATCAGCTTGTCGAGGTCTGTACGCTGCTCAACCCGTGCGCTTTCAACGCTGTAAGCAACCCGGCGCATAGGGCTGTAGGTGGCGTCAAGGCGCAGGACGCCGATGGGACGGCTTTCTTCTTCCTCGGCCAGGCTATCCACGGGGACGTAGCCTCTGCCGCGAGTAACCTTTGCTTCCAGGCGTATCGAACCGTTCTCGTTGAGGCTGCAGATCAGATGGTCGGGGTTTGCAATCTCAACATCCTGTGTGAGCTGAAAATCACCTGCCGTAACCGGACCGGCGCCTTCCTTGCTGAGGGTGATCACAGCCTCATCCTGGTTGTGCAGGATGGTGGCTATACCTTTCAGGTTAAGCAGGATATCGATCACGTCTTCCTGAACGCCTTCAATGGTGCTGTACTCGTGAAGCACTCCATCGATCTGCACTTCTGTCACCGCACACCCAGGCATGGACGACAGCAGAATGCGGCGCAGGGTATTGCCCAGCGTGTGTCCGAAACCACGCTCCAGCGGCTCCAGGGTGACTTTCGCCCGTACCGGGCTTACTTCCTGTACGTCGATGTGGCGAGGGGTCAGAAATTCGGTTACCGACTGTGCCATTGCATGAGTCTCCTTGAGCTCTGATTACTTGGAGTACAGCTCTACTATGAGATTTTCGTTGATCTCAGAAGGCAGTTCGCTGCGGTCGGGCAGGCGTTTGAAAACCCCTTCCATCTTGTTCGAATCGACGTCTACCCAATCCACGCCGCCGCGCTGACTCGCAAGCGTCAGGGCAGATTGGATCCGCAATTGGCTGCGGGCTTTCTCGACCACGGCGACTACATCTTCTGCGCCTACCTGGTACGAAGGTATGTTTACCAGCTGGCCGTTTACGACGATGCCCTTATGCGACACCAGCTGACGCGATTCCGCACGAGTAGAGCCGAATCCCATGCGGTAAACCACGTTGTCCAGGCGCGCCTCCAGCAAACGGAGCAGGTTCTCACCTGTCGCGCCTTTCTGGCGCTCCGCTTTTTTGTAGTAGTTGCGGAACTGTTTCTCCAGGACCCCGTAAAGCCGGCGAACCTTCTGCTTCTCTCGAAGCTGCACAGCATAATCGGACAGACGACCGCGGCGAGCGCCGTGCTGACCGGGAGGCGAGTCGATATGACACTTCGAATCTATAGGACGTACGCCGCTTTTGAGGAACAGATCAGTGCCCTCACGCCTGGCGAGCTTGAGTTTGGGACCAGTGTATCGAGCCATAACGTATCTCTCTGTCTGCTTCTTAAACGCGTCGCCGTTTCGGAGGCCGACATCCGTTGTGTGGAATCGGGGTTACATCAGCAATGCTGTTGATTTTCAGCCCTGCGGCATTCAGCGCCCGTACTGCCGATTCACGACCGGGGCCAGGACCTTTGACCAAGACGTCCACGCTCTTCATGCCGAATTCCAGCGCCGTATTTGAAGCCCGTTCGGAAGCCACCTGCGCCGCGAAAGGCGTGCTCTTTCTGGAACCGCGGAAACCCGAACCGCCAGAGGTCGCCCAGCAAAGTACGTTGCCCTGACGATCAGAGATCGAGATGATCGTGTTATTGAAGGAGGCGTGAATGTGGGCTACGCCGTCCACTACCACGCGCTTGGCTTTCTTACGCTCTGCCATTTAAATTTCCACCCTTACTTTCTGATCGGCCGCCGTGGGCCTTTCCGCGTGCGCGCGTTGGTTCGAGTTCGCTGACCGTGAACCGGTAAACCGCGACGATGGCGGATACCGCGGTAACAGCCCAGATCCATCAGACGCTTGATATTCATGGATACCTGACGGCGCAGATCGCCCTCCACGCTGAGTTTGGCAATCTCCCCGCGCAGAGCGTCAAGTTTTTCGTCGCTCAGGTCCTGGATCTTCATGGCTGGGTCCACACCCGCGGCCTTGCACAGGCTCTGTGCCGTTGTGCGGCCAATGCCATAGATATAAGTCAGCGAGATACCCGCGTGCTTATTGTCTGGTACGTTTATACCGGCGATACGTGCCATTTATATGCTCCGTTATTACCCTGCGTCTCAGCCCTGACGCTGCTTGTGTCGGGGCTCGGCGCTGCAGATCACCCTCACCACGCCTTTGCGTTTGACGATCTTGCAGTTCCGGCAAATTTTCTTCACTGATGCTCTAACTTTCATCGCTGTTTCCTCGGCGCCTGATTCGACACCATATTTCCAGACTAACGCCTGGCTCCGCTGCGCCCATAGTTCTTCAGATTCGACTTCTCCATCAGCTTCGCGTACTGACTGGACATGAGGTGCGCCTGCACCTGTGACATGAAGTCCATCGCCACCACGACGACGATCAGCAGCGCCGTCCCGCCAAGTTGAAAGGTGATGTTGAAAGCTACGACCATGAACTCCGGCAGCAGACAAACCAGCGTTATGTAAAGCGCGCCAACGACCGTAAGGCGAGTAATAACATCGTCAATATAGCGGGCGGTCTGCTGGCCAGGGCGGATGCCGGGCACGTAGGCACCCTGACGCTTCAGATTGTCGGCCACGTCCTTCGGATCGAACATGATGGCCGTGTAGAAAAAGCAGAAGAATACGATCCCCGCAGCAAACATCAGGATATAAAGCGGCTGTCCCGGGGAAAGCACCAGAGCAATTTCCTGCAACCAGCTCATGCCCGGCGAATTTCCAAACCACTGCGCCATGGAAGCCGGCGCCAGCAACAGGCTGGAGGCGAAGATCGCTGGAATGACGCCCGCCATGTTGATCTTCAGGGGAAGGTGACTGGCCTGCGCCTGATACTGACGCCGGCCCTGCTGACGCTTGGCATAGTTCACCGTGATTCTACGCTGCCCACGCTCTACGAAGACGATGAAAGCTACCACCCCGATAGCAAGAACACCTATGGCAAGCAGGGCGATGATGTTGATATCCCCCTGTCGCGCAGCTTCGAATGACTGGCCTATGGCCGCAGGAAAGCCGGATACGATGCCAGAGAAGATAAGCAGTGAAATACCGTTACCTACGCCTCGCTCGGTGATCTGCTCGCCGAGCCACATCATGAACAGCGCACCTGTGACAAGTGTGGTGGTCGCTACGAAATAGAAAATAGGCCCGGGGTCGAACGCCAGGCCCTGGTTTGCCAGCGTCGCGGAAAGCGAGGTGCCCTGAATGAGCGCGATAACCAGCGTGCCGTAGCGGGTGTATTGAGTGATCTTCCGGCGACCTGACTCGCCCTCCTTCCGCAACTGCTGTAAGGCGGGATACATCATGCTCATCAGATTCATGATGATGCTGGAGGTGATGTAAGGTACGACACCAAGCGCCAGAATGCTCATGCGCTCCAGCGCGCCGCCGGAGAACATGTTGAACAGGTCGAGAATGCCCCCTTGCTGCTGATCGAAAAGCGCAGCGAGGCGCTCGGGGTTTATTCCCGGGACAGGAATATGGGTGCCGACCCGATAGACGAGGAGGGCAAACAGTACAAACAGCAGGCGCGCGCGAAGCTCGGAGAGACCCGCCTGGACGCCTGCCAACTGTCCCGGTTGAGAAGCCATCAGTCTTCTACCTTGCCTCCAGCAGCTTCAATGGCAGCGCGAGCGCCACGGGTAACCTTGACGCCCTGTACGGTCACGGCCCGCTCGATGGTTCCGGACAGCATAATGCGAGCGCGCTTGGCGTTGCGCGGGACCACATTGGCCGCCTTCAACGCAGCAACGTCTACCAGGTCTCCCGCCACTTTGCTTAGCTCGCCAAGCCGAACCTCGGCCGTGGTCAGTCCGACTCTGGAGCGGAAACCGAATTTCGGCACCCGTATCTGCAAGGGCATCTGACCGCCTTCGAAACCGGCAGGGATGCTGCTTCCGGAACGGGCTTTCTGGCCCTTCTGGCCCCGAGCCGAGGTCTTGCCCCAGCCGGAGCCGGCGCCCCGGCCGACCCGGCGCTTCGCTTTCTTGCTGCCCTCCGCCGGGCTTATGTTGTTGAGTCGCATACCCTTACTCTCCTTCTACCCGCACCATGTAGCTGACCCTATTGATCATGCCGCGAACGGAGGGGGTGTCTTCGACGTCCACCGAGTGACCGATGCGTCTGAGACCCAACCCGGCGACGCAGGCTTTGTGCTTTTTCAGCCGGCCAGCCGTGCTCTTAACCAATGTGACGCGTATCTTTTTATCACTCATGACAACTACTACCCCTGGATTTGCCCGTGCCCGAATTCCGTCCGCAAAACAGCGTCAGGCACCGATCTCCTCTACGGATTTGCCGCGCTTGCCAGCTACCATATCCGGAGACTGGATGGTCGAGAGCGCTTTGAAGGTCGCACGAATCACGTTTACCGGATTGGTTGAGCCGTAGCACTTTGCCAGCACGTTATGGATCCCGGCCGCTTCGAGCAGCGCCCGCATGGTTCCGCCGGCGATAACACCGGTGCCTTCAGACGCAGGCTGCATATAAACTTTTGACGCCCCGTGCCTTGCAGTTACCGGATACCAGATCGTCGAGCCGTTCAGCTGCACGTCGACCATGTTCCGCCTCGCAGACTCCATGGCCTTCTGAATCGCGACGG
>JAHEEG010000025.1 GCA_024640825.1 Gammaproteobacteria bacterium | reverse complement strand
GCCCGTAGGCAGAGGAGGGAAAGGCATGTCCGGATTGCGTCGGTTGTCACACGGGCGGGTGCGCCCGCAGCGGCGCTCGCGATGGCCGACGACCCCGTCGTTGGCCATTCTTGCGCCTTTCTTGACTGCATTTTGGGCCGGAGCGGTGTCGGCGGACGAGCCTGCGTGCGAAACATCCCGCTGGGGCGCGGAGGACGAGATCGGCAACGCCAACCTGGTGACCGTAGATTCGGTGCTGGCTGCGTCGACGCTCATCAAGACCGGAAAGGTTTACAGCCTGGGTATTACCATCGACAGCTCCACGCCCGCATTCGCGCCGCGAGGCCTGTCGCTGCAGGTGGTGCAGCCCGGCCAGCAAGAGGGTGCCCGCCCGCTTGGCGAAGCTACCTACAACGACGACCTGTTTCAGGGCTGGTTCGGCGTCGGCTCACAGCTGGATGGCCTGGGCCACCTGGGCCACGACGGCGTCTACTACAACTGCAATCGAGCCAAAGACTTTGCCCAGATCGACGGTCTCACCCGGCTGGGCATCGAGAAGGTTCCGCCTATTGTCGCCCGTGGCGTCGTTCTGGACATCGCCGGGCATTACGGGGTTGAACATCTGCAGGCCGGCCAGTTTTTCACGGTTGAGGACGTGGAAGCCATAGCCGTCAAGCAAGGTACGCCCATCCGCAAGGGCGACGTAGTGCTGTTTCATACAGGCTGGACGGACGCCAAGCTGGAGGCGGACCCCCAGGCCTGGGTCAGTGGCGAGCCGGGTCAGTCCGAAGAGGTGGCCCGCTACCTGGCGGAAAAGGAGGTCATCGCGGTAGGCGCCGACACCTGGGGCGTGGACGTGGTTCCGCCTCAGCACCCCGAGCGACCCTATCAGGGGCACGTCATTTATCTGAAAGAGAACGGGATCTATCTGCTGGAAACCATGAACACCGGGCCGCTGGTGGCCGACGGCGCGTTCGAATTTCTGTTTGTGCTAGGCCAGGCCAAAGTGCGGGGCGCCGTGCAGATGTACATTAATCCAGTAGCCATCCGCTGATGATCTGCCCTCTCAGTTCTAATCTATTCGGCCGTTTACTGAACGTTCGGCAGCCCGTTAGATGTCTGCCATTCGTTCGGTGAAATCCCACGAAGTCAGCCACTTAGGCGATATTTTCAAAGCAACTTCATCTTCTTCTCTGCTCTTCAGCCAGCGGGCCAGCTGGCTGTCGCTGCCGCCCAGGTAGCGCTCTATGAGCCGGTCGAGGATCTGCGCGCCATCCGCCGGCAGACAGGCTGCGCTGCCTGCGCCCCTCACGCCCCGATAGGGGATGTCATTGGTAGAAATGTCAACGGCGCAAACGGGGTTGTCCTGCAGCACCTTGACTACCAGAGAGTCCCGGTGAGCGGCGCACCAGATCGCGGCATCGCGGTATTCGAACCAGAGGGTGACGATGAGCGGATTGTTCTTCGACTCCACGCCCAGCCGCAGAGGAACGACCGCGTCATCGAGGAAGTGGGCGATGCCCTGCCGATTCCAGGCGCTGTTCTTTTTCAATGTGAAGCCGGATTCGTCTGCAGAGCTGGGAGTCATGTCGTCGCCTTCGGTTACTGGGTGAGGGGCCTATTGTAGCCGTGTGACCCGGGTGGATGCCGGTTCATCCCTCGCGGATGCGGATGCGGATGCGGATGCAGATGCAGAGGCGGCAGCCCTTTGCGGCACCACGCGCAATTCGCTCAGGTCGTAGCCTTGGCTTCTGCAGAAGGCCAGCAGGCTGTCCAGCTGGCCCTGGGGCAGGGTCGGGGTTCGAGCCATGATCCACAGGTAGTCGCGCTGATTTCGCCCGATGACGGTTGCGGAGTAGTCGTCTGCCACATACATGACGCGATAGTCCGCGCGTAATGGCCAGATGAACTGCATTCCCCAGACGGCGCCATTGCCTTCCTCGCGCACGAAGCCTTTCGCGCGCATGGTCTTTTCAGGGCCATCGAAGCCGTCCTTGTTGTAGGTGAAGGTCGTTTCGATGTAGCCCTCGTCTGCGAGGCGATAGCTTTCGAGCGCGTTGAACGCGCCCTTCTCGAAGGGCGTGGGTATGGTCGCGATGACATACCAGTCGCCCATGAAGCGGGGGATGTCTACCTGGTCGGCCAGGGTTACCGGTGCCTGCTGGTTCATCTGGCAGGCACCCATGAGCAAGCCGGCGAGGGCGAGTGCGAAGAATCGATACATGGGCTGGCTGATTGATGGAACATGAAGCGAGGCTAGTCGGCTGATGATGAAAAGGACGTTCTACCGGCGTGAAAACCGGGTGAAGTATCAGCTCTGCGGACCGCAGCCGACCAGCTGTGGCTGGAGGTCGGTCGACTTCAGCCCAGCGCCTCCAGGTATTTCTCGGCATCAAGGGCCGCCATGCAGCCGAACCCGGCGGACGTGATGGCCTGACGGTAGACGTGGTCGGACACGTCGCCCGCCGCAAAGACGCCGGGAACGCTGGTCGCGGTGGCATTGCCGTCCAGGCCGCTGTGCGTGCGGATGTAGCCGCCGCGCATGTCCAGCTGACCCTCGAAGATCTGCGTGTTCGGTTGGTGACCAATGGCGATAAACACGCCGGAAACTGCGAGATCCCGCGTGTCCTCGTTCTGCGTTGCCGCCAGCCGCGCTCCGGTGACGCCGCTGTCGTCGCCCAGCACTTCCTGCAGGGTATGGTGCCAGACGGGCTCGATGTTCGGTTTGGCCAGCAGACGGTCCTGGAGAATCTTTTCAGCCCTCAACTCGTCCCGACGGTGCACCAGGTAGACTTTGCTGCACAGGTTGGACAGATACAGGGCTTCTTCCACCGCCGTGTTGCCACCGCCGACGACGGCCACCTCCTGCCCGCGGTAGAAGAAACCGTCGCAGGTCGCGCAGGCGCTGACGCCGCGACCCTTGTAGGCCTCCTCCGAGGGCAGTCCTAGATATTTGGCAGACGCCCCTGTCGCGATGATCAGCGCGTCGCAGGTATAGCGGTTGTCATCACCGGTGAGTCTCAGGGCACCTGCCGACACATCCGCCGCGTTGATATGGTCGTTGACGATCCGGGTGTCGAAACGCGCTATGTGCTCGGCCATCTGCACCATCAACTCAGGACCCTGCAATTCGGCGTGGCCGCCCGGCCAGTTTTCCACCTCAGTTGTGGTCGTGAGCTGCCCGCCCACCTCTACCCCGGTGATCAGCACGGGTTGCAGGTTGGCGCGGGCCGCGTACAGGGCGGCCGTGTAACCAGCGGGCCCGGAACCGATGATGATCAGGCGATGATGGATCTCAGGCACGTGAATTCCTTGCCGTAAAAACGCGCGCCATTGTACCCGCAGCGATCCAGGGCTGGAACGGCTGGCTGACCCTGAGCGCCAGGGGTAGAATTTCAGCCATACGGATGGGAGGGGACCATGCGCGTAATGTTTCTCTATTTCCTGATGGGAATAGCGCTGCCCATGCGAGCGGCGCTGGCCGACTTCGAACCCGAACCGCTGGGCCAGGTTGTCACCCTTCCAACGCCTTATCCCGCCGGCTGGCTGGTGGTGCACGATCTCGCATTCAACCACATGCGCGAAGGCAGATTTTATCTGGTCGATCCGGATGCTGGGTCGCTGGGTGGTCAGATGCGCGGCATCATGTCTGGAGATTTCATCGCCAGCTTTGTCACCAGCGCGAGACGGGGCGAGCATTACGTCATAGAGTCCTTTCATGACCGCGGCGGTCGCGGCGGTAAGCGGACGGATGTCGTGAGCATCTACGACCCGGCGACGCTCAGCGTTCTGGGCGAAGTGATCATCCCGGCAAAGCGATTGACCGGCATGCCCAATCGCTTCGCGGTCGCGCTGCTCGGCGACGACCGGTTCCTCGCCGTCTATAACTTTACACCGGCGCAATCAGTGTCCATCGTGGATCTGCAGAGCCGGAAGTTCGTCGGCGAGATCGACATTCCCGGCTGCGCTTTCGTTTACCCGACGGGCGCGCGCAGCTTCTCCTCGCTTTGCAGTGATGGCGGCCTGCTCATCACCCATCTCGGGGCAGCTGGGACCGCTGAGGGTACGGATCGGCTCGAGCCGTTCAACGACGTGATCGACGATGCCATGTTCGAGAAGCCGGCCATGATTGGGGGGGTGGCGTACTTTCCGACGTTCACCGGCAACCTGGTGCCGGTGAATCTGCGTGGGCGCATTGCCGAGGTCGGCGCGAAGTGGTCGCTGACCACGGCACGGGAGCGTGCTGCCGGCTGGCGACCCGGGGGTGCCTGGCCGGCGGTTGGCGGAGAGGACGGCCGTCTGTACGTGCTCATGCACGGGCACGGCGCCGAGGGCACGCACAAAGACGGCGGAGATCAGGTTTGGGTTTTCGATGCCGCCAGCGGTAAGCGTCAGCAGATCATCAAGCTGGCGAGTTGGGGAATCGCTCTGAGCCTGTCCGCTGGAAAACCGGCGAGGCTGGTGGTGACCGGCGCGGAGCCCACGGTCGATATCTATGACGCCGCAGGTGGTCATCACGTCAAGACGCTGGCGATTTCCGCTTCCACGCCGCTGCTCGTGCACGCGGTGCGATAGGAGATTCTGGAGATAAACCATGGGTTGGCTGGACAAGGTTTCCGAAAGATCGACGCGGGGCCTGGCGCGCAGGAGCAGCCGGCGTAGCTGGCTGGCCGGCATGGGCGCGGCTCTGGTCGGCGGCGGCGTCATTCCCGTTTTGCCGGTGGCAAGAGCCTCCTCCGGCGGTCAACCCCAGGCCTCGGACATACCTGACAGCGGTGATCCGCTTTCCTGCGACTACTGGCGGCATTGCGCGATCGACGGTTTTCTCTGCGGCTGCTGCGGCGGCACGGAAACTTCGTGTCCACCGGGTACCGAGATGTCGCCGATCACCTGGATCGGCACCTGTCGCAATCCCGTTGACGGCAAGAGCTACGTCATCTCCTACAACGACTGCTGTGGCAAGACCGCATGCGGGCACTGCATGTGCAACCGCAACGAGGGCGATCGACCCATGTACCGACCGGACAAGAACAACGACATCAACTGGTGTCTGGGCACGAAAAGCACCCTCTATCACTGCTCCACCGCGATCATCATCGGGCTTGCGGTGGAATGACTTTCGTTGGACCGAGCTGGCGGGTGTGTCGAGCCGCGACGGTGCTGCTAACGGGTGTGCTCGCGGTCGTTGCTGCCGGTGATCCGGAGACGCCCCTGATGGATACGGTGAGGAACGTCGATAAAGCCCGAGTCGACTACATGCTCAACTGCCAGGGTTGCCATCTGCCGGAAGGGCGTGGTATCCCGGGCGTCGTTCCGGTGATGAAAGACTACGTGGGCAATTTTCTCCGCGTGCGGGGCGGCAGGGAATTCCTCGTGCAGGTTCCTGGCTCTGCCAACGCGGCCCTAGACGATGCCGCGCTTGCCGACCTGCTGAACTGGGTGCTGGTTACCATGAGCCCGGAACAGCTGCCTGCTGGTTGGGTGCCGTACACCGGCACCGAGGTGTCGAAACTGCGGGCGGTACCGCTCCGGGAAGTCACCCGGCGTCGAGCGGCTCTGGTGGAACAGATGTAGCGTTGGCTTCCATACGGCCGTTTTCCGGCTGCTCGAGTTCTGCACGGGCGACCTCTTCGATAAAAGCACCTTATTCGATAGAAGCACCTTTTTCGATAGAAGCACCTTTTTCGATAGAAGCACCTTGGCGTTTCGGAGTCGTCTCTTTCCGTCGGATGCATTACGGGACCTGAGGACCCGTACGGTGCAGCGGCCTGAATCGCGATTTTCAGGTGCGGCAGCGGGGTATGAACGGGTCCATCGGTCATGTTCATCCTTTAGGCGCCAGGGTATTCTTTACCTCAGACATTCAAGCGCCAACCCGGAGGGAGATAACGGATGAGCGAAAAGACCCCGAACCACGAGCTGAGTCCCATGAAGTGCCCCGTGCACCTGGAGGACGTGGATCTTTTTAGCCCTGGGGCTCAGGAACACTGGTACGAAGCCTACCCCATACTGCACCGCGAAGCCCCCGTTCTGCGCATCCCCGGCGAGGGTTTCGCGCCCGGGACCGACGGCTTTATCCTCACCAAATACGAGGACATCTCCAGGGTCGTCAAAGATCCAGTGCGGTTTCTGCCGACGCTCAATCTCGGCATCCAGGCGCTGCTAGAGTCCGGCGTAACGCCGGAAGACGCGCCCCGGGTCAACGCCATGATGGCATCCATGGCGACCCTGCGGCCGAACAACGAGCTGTACCGCGCACACCGACAGGAACTTACGGACCCCTGGGTTGGTCCCGGTGCCAGCCGCCATACGGAGATGATCACTCGGTGTGCGAACCGCCTCATCGACAACTGGATCGACAAGGGCCAGATAGATTTCATCGCCGAGTTCGCGCGACCGCTGCCACAGCTGGTCATGGCCAACGTGCTCGGCTTCCCGGAAGAGGACATCCCGCAGCTGGCGGAATGGGGCACGGCCCAGGTTGCCTCCTTCGTTCATGGCAAAGGCCACCGCAACATTCTCACTGAAGAAGAGACCCGGGCCCAGTTCGAGCTGCTCGATGGCTTCAAGGAATACGTGAACGAGAAGGTGCTCGAGAAGCGCAAGGATCCCCAGGACGATATGATCAGCTGGCTGACCCAGGTGGAATATCAGGCGCTTGGGCGCAAGCTGACCGACATGGAAGTAAACGGCGTAGTCTACGCCATGATCATTGGCGGTCTTGAAACTACCCAGTACGCGCTGGAAGAACAGGCTCAGCTGATCTGTGAGCACCCCGGCCTGTTTCAGGATCTGAAGAACAATCGCGATAAGATCCGTCAGTTCACCGAAGAGGGCATGCGGCTGCGTTCTCCCACCCAGGGGCTTTCTACCCGGGTCACGAGCCAGGACGAAGTGTTTCAGGGGGTAGAAGTGCCGAAGGGTTCTCTGCTGCATCTGCGTTTTGCCGCAGGCAACGTAGATCCGGAGGAGTGGGAGTGTCCCTACGATCTCGATCTGGGCCGCAAGGCGGTCACCCGCCACCTGGTCTTTTCCGCCGGGCCGAGGGTTTGTCCGGGCGCCGGGATATCCCGGGTCGAGCAGACCATTGCCTGGAACCTGCTGCTGGACCGCCTGGACGGCATAGCGTATGCACCTGGCAATACGTTCGAGCACCAGCCGGGAATCATGCTGGGCACCCTGGCGCTGAAACTGACGATCACTAAAGCGGCCTGAGCAAGGTCGCCTGGAGGCGGCTCAGGCGCTCCGCACCAGTGGAAGGGAACAGATGGGCGAACTGGCAGATTTTCGAGACGAAGCCCGTGCCTGGCTCGAGAAACACTGCCCGTCGGGGGCCAAAGGCCCGGGTCAGCTAGCCTGGGGCAGCCGGTCGATCGCGCTCGAAGCTGATGTGCAGCTCTGGCTGGAACGCATGGCGGAACGTGGCTGGACGGTGCCGACTTGGCCGAAGGCTTATGGCGGCGCGGCCCTGAGCCGGGATCAGTACCGCGTGCTGATCGAGGAGCTTAAACGCATCAACGCGCGGACGCCGCTCACCGGGCGCGGCGTCAACTACATCGGGCCAACGATTCTTGAGCTTGGGTCGGACGAGCAGAAACGCCGGTGGCTGCCCGGAATTGCGCGCGGCGAGGGTGGCTGGGCTATGGGATACTCAGAGCCGGGCGCGGGTTCCGACCTCGCGAGCCTGTCAACCAGGGCCGAACGTCAGGGCGATCAGTTTTTTATCAACGGCCGTAAGATGTGGACCAGCGATGCTGCCCATTGTGACTACATCTTCGTGCTGGCACGCACCTCGCCGGCTAAGCCAAAGCACCAGGGCATCAGCCTGATACTGGTGGACATGCATCAGCCCGGAGTCCGGGTGAGCCCCATCCGCCTGCTGTCGGGCGCCTCGCCCTTTTGTGAGACCAACTTTGAAGATGCGCTGGCGACGATTGAAGATGTGATCGGCGGGGTAGACAACGGTTGGACCGTCGGCAAGCGACTGCTGCAGTTCGAGCGTTCCACCCATGCGGGCATCAACATCTCCGGCTCTCAAGGCGGCCGCACTGAGGTAAGCCGCATGCCGCAGTTCATCCGGCGCTACGTGCCGCTTGATGACGATCGGATTGCTGATGCGAACCTGCGCCGAGGGCTCATAGAGTACGAGATGAACGGATTCGCCCAGCGCCTGACCCAGCAGCGGGCCATTGAGGAGGCGAAAGCTCGGGCACCCGGCTTCACTTCATCTGCAGTGAAGCTGACCGGCGCGTTACATATCCAGAGTGGCGATGAGTTGCTGCTGCAAGCAATGGGAACCCGCGGGCTTGGGGCCGGCGACGGCTTTGCGCACGAGGAGCTAGCCGCAACCCGAGACTGGTTGCGCAACAAGTCTCTGACCATTGCCGGAGGGACCAAGGAGATTCAGCTCAACATCATTGCCAAGCGGGTCCTGGGTCTGCCAGATTGAGCGCCCGTCCGGCTTCCCTGGCGCCAGTTCCCAGTCAGTCGACCAGACGCAAAGCCCTGCTACAGCCGGTAGACCCGCGCCGCCGTTCCGTAGAACATCGCGTGCTTTTCGTTCTCCGGAAAATCGGCGACGATTTTCTTAAGGCCGTTCCACAGCACGTGATACGACAGCGACCAGCGATCGACCGGAAAATTGCTCTCGAACATGCAGCGATCCGCACCGAAACAGCGGATCGTGTGAAGGTAGTAACGGGCTTGGGCCTCTGCGAACTCGTCTGAGGTCGGTGGCAAGTCTCTGTCGTGCCAGCCGAAGCCGTTGTCGGGCATGGCGAGCCCGCCCAGCTTGGCCACCACGTTGGGACGCTGCGCGATGAGCTCGATGTCCCGCTGCCACTGCTCAAAGATCGCGTCCCGCTGATCGGCAAATGGACCCACCCCGACCGGCGTCCCGAAGTGATTGAGCACCATGGTCGTGCCGGGCACGGCTAGGGCGAGATCGGCGAAGTCCTGGTTCTGGTGATGGTAGTGCCAGGTGTCGTAGGTGTAACCCAGCTCACCCAGCCGGGCGACGCCGCGTCGGAAACTGTCATCCTGGTAAAGGCCCTCCGGCGCGCTGCCAGCGATACGCAGGGTTTCCGGGTACAGGGCCCTGGCACCGGCGTGGCGAATACCACGGAACAGCCCGGGTGCTGCGGTTTCGTGGGCTTCCAATACCTCGTCGAGGTCAGCGCCCAGCCGGAGATCTGCACGGCCTACGATGGCCCCAATGGTTGCGCGATCAGGGTCGGTCCTGGACGCCGTAGCGATCTCATTGACGAAAACAGATTCCCCCACGGGCTTGAGGTGCTCGGGCCCGGAGGGGAAGTAACCGGATCCGCACTCCAGATAAACGGTGGTTACCACGTTGTGGCCCGACCCCGTATCGGCCCACAGCTCATCCAGAAGATAGCGTCCCCAGGCTCTGTCCCACAGGTGATGGTGGGGATCCACGATGGGGCGTTCTGGATCGATGATCTCTTCCCGGATCAGGTTCAACCACGCTTCGCTGCCGGGTTCTGGTTTCACCACCGCGTTGGCCTCCTGGTTTGTTGTGGTTCGCCGTTTAGCCGTCGGACATCTTTAAATTCCGCGTCAGGCACTTGCCGCCAGCGGCTTTACCTCCACCGGAATGCCGGTCATATGCGCCTGGTTCGACAGCGGCTCGAAGCTGCCCGGCCCAGAAGGCAGCAAGGCGTTGCAGTTCACGCCGTGTTTTTCGCCAGCAACCCGCATGCCCTTGGCATTGCGATGACCCCAACCGTGGGTCATCGCCACCACGCCGGGCATGAGCTCTTCGGTCAGCCTCACCGGCGCGGATATGGTTCCATGCTCGTTGCTGACCCTCACCTCGTGGCCATCGGCGATCTGACGCCTTTCCGCATCGCTGGGATGCATGAAAAGATAGTTGCGGTCTCTGTCCCTGCGCTTGAGTTTCGGCAGGTTGGAATACCAGCTGTTCATCATGTACTGGTCGCGCTTGCTGATCAGCTTTAGCTGATTCGCGGGCGCTGCTTCCAGCTCCGCAAAAATCTCTTCCATGCGCACCTGGGCATCGGCAAAGATTTCCGGGCAGCAGTCGACGTGCTTATCCTCGTGCTGCAGATACCGGTCGTAAAACTCGTCCGGCTGGGAGCGTTCCAGGGCGATGATGCTCTCCGCGCGAAGTTCGCGCATACCGCGACCCTGGGAGCGCAGCATGGCGTCTACCCGCGCCCACATGTTTGGGTTCTCATCGCCATCGAACGCGGACTGCAGGCCCATTGCCTGGCAGAGCTTTTCGTAGATCCACCAGTCCGGCTTGCGTTCGTAAGCAGGGGATACCATGGCTTCGGTGAACTGCACGCTGGGCTCGAACTGCAGCCCGATGCCCGTGATGTTGATGTCTTCGCGCTCGAAGGCTCCGGCGGCTGGCAGCACGTAGTCTGCGTATTCGGCCGTGGCGTTGCGGTAGATGTCCACGCAGACCAGCAGCTCGAGGGAGTCTAAAGCTTCACGCATGTTGGCTTCGCCGCCGATGGACAGTACCGGGTTGCCGGAGTTGACGAACAGGGCGCGGATGGGTTCTTGGTGGTCGGAGATGTAGTTGGCCAGCAGGTTACCGGGCAGGCTGATGCCGACGCCGCCGGGTTTGCGGATACGGCCGAAGGGCGTTTCCAGGAAACCCTCAGGCACCGCCTTCCCCGCCGCCGGGCTGCGCTCATAGAAACCCAGAGAGTAGAAATTACCCCCGCGCCGTCCAAGGTTACCAGTGACGAAAACCAGCATGTGCAGCAGCCAGTAAGCCAGCGTGCCCTGGCGGCCCATGTTGACCCCGGTTGACAGATGGGCACACGCTGACGGGGCGCTGGCGAAATCGGTGGCGAGCTGGCGGATCGCGTGCGCCGGGATGCCGGTGATGCCGGCCACCCGGTCCGCCGGGTAGCGGGCGACGAATGCACGCAGCGCTTCGACGTTCCGGCCGTGAAACTTTTCGGCCTGCGCATCAAAGCCCACCGTCTGATCGATCTCGTGCAGCAGTGCCGCCAGCAGGTAGACGTCCGTATCCGGTCTGATCTTGAGCACCTTTCCGGCAATGCTGGCCGATTCGATCTCTCTCGGGTTGATGTACAGGATCCGGGCGCCGCGCTGCTCTGCATCCTTCAGATGCTGCATTGGATGCGGAATAGACACGAAGGACATGTGGCTCACCGCCGGGTTCTCGCCGATGATGAGGATGAAGTCGCTGTGGTCGATATCGGGCACCGGGTGCATGGTCCGGGAACCGAACACGGCCTCGCTGCCGGCAAACTTGTTGGCGCAGTCCTGGGTGCCCGAACTGAAATGTTTCCTCGCGCCCAGCTGGCGCATGAAGCTGCCGAAAGAGGGCCCGTAAAGGGCGTTGAATGCGGTCGGATTGCCCGTGTAGCTACCTACCGCCTCTACGCCGTGATCTTCTACGATGCCGGACAGCCGCTCGGCGATTTCTTTCAGCGCCTGATCCCAGGTGATCGGCTTGAACTCGCCGGGCGCAACCTGCTTGAGCGGCTGCCTCAGCCGGTCCGGATCATTGTGAATGTCCAGGCCGTAGATACCCTTATTACAGACGAAGCCTTTGGAAATCGGATGCAATTTGTCCGGTTCCAGCGCGACGAGCGCGTTGTCCTCAACCGTCGCCACCAGACCGCAGGCGGGTTCGCAAACCCGGCAGAAGGTGCGCTTCTTCTCTTTCATTGGTCCACATCCCCGAACGCAGTTGCAGGGGGCATGATACCCTAGGCCTTCTTGCTGGAAACAGGTCTCCCCGTAGTTTTGGACTATCTGCTCTTGGTCGTCGGTCTCGCCGGCCTGCTTTTTGGTGGCGATACGCTTGTACGGGGAGCCGGCGGTCTGGCGCGCGTTCTGGGCATTTCCCCCCTTATTGTCGGTCTGACGGTGGTCGCTTTCGGCACCAGCGCCCCCGAGCTGGTGGTGAATGTTCTGGGCGCTATGCAGGGTGAAACCGATCTGGCTTTCGGCAACGTCGTGGGCTCGAATCTGGCGAATCTCGGCCTGGTGCTCGGCGTTACTGCGCTCATTGCCCCTGTCGCGGTGGAGGGGCAGATTGTGCGTCGGGAGATACCGCTGTTGTTGCTTGGGTCAGCCATGCTGCTGGTGTTTTCGTCGGATTCTCTGCTGCGTGGCGGCGTTTCAGAGCTTGATCTGGCCGATGGCCTAGGCCTGCTGCTGCTGTTCTCGGTTTTCTTCTACATCACCGCGGTCGATGTTCTTCGCGGTCGGGAAGAGGATCCGCTTTTTGGTGAAATCAGCGCCGTGCCGCGGTTCGGCCGGGAAACGCTGCTGTCCAAGGATCTGGTGCTGCTGGCAGTCGGTTTGGTATTTCTGTATTTCGGCGGGCGTCTGACCATCAGCGCCGGTACGGACCTCGCGCAGGCCTGGGAGGTTCCGTCTGCCATAATCGGCCTGTTGGTGCTGGCCATCGGTACCAGCCTGCCGGAACTGGTCACGTCAGTCATGGCCGCCTATCGCCGGGAACCCGACCTGGCCATAGGCAATCTGGTGGGTTCAAATCTTTTCAACAGTCTGTTCGTGCTGCCGGTGAGCGCCATCGTTGCCGATATCGGCATCCCCGATGGGGGAGGGGTAGACCTGCTGTTCAGCCTGGCGCTGACGACGCTGCTGATTCCGATCGTGCTGCTGGGCAGAGGCAATATCAGTAGCGTATGGGGGGCGGGGCTGCTGGTTCTGTACGCAGGGTACATGGGGCTTCGGCTGCTGGCCCTCTAGCCGGCGGCCGAAACAGAGCCCCTGCGGTTCAGTAAGTGTATTCCGGCGCCGGGCCAAAATCCCACAGCACGACCGTGGCACCCAGCAGCGCGACGAACGACACCAGGGCAACGGCGAAAACGGCGCTGGCGTACAGAAACCCGCGCTCGGGCGGCACCCTGAGCACTATGCTGGTACCGCGGTACAGCAGGTAGATACAGTAGCAGGCCACCAGACACCCAACCATAATGTCCAGCCACAGCACCGGATGCAGGCCGAGGAGCCCGGCGATGAAGAACGGCGTGGCGGTGTAAGTGATGAGGGTGACCCCTTGGGCGACGGTGGAAGCCGACCCGTAGGATTCCGCCATCCAGTGGACCATATAGCCGAGAAAAATCACCCCAGCCAGCATGGCCAGGAAAAACATCGCGCACATCGGCAGAGCGCTTTCCGGCGTCAGCCTGACCAGGTCGCCGGCCACCGCCCAGCCGGCCTGTGTCACGCCCACGTACCAGCAGACGGCGGGAATCAGCGCGTACGGAAGCGTGTGCAAGAGCAGCACGGGCACCAGCCCAGCCGCGTGGTCGGCGATTTTCTGCCAACCGCTGATGGGGTTCACGGTGACGAGGAGGCCGTAGAGCAGCGTTTTCATTTATTTCTCTCCAGGGTCATCTTCCAAAATATCGAATCCGTGCCTGTCCAGCTCTTCGAACTGGTCGTTGTTGACCGCCCAGACGAAGGTGACGCCGGCTATGCCGATGAGCACGATGGAAATGGGAATGAGCAGCAGCAGTATTTCCATGGTTAGCTCCCCGGAGCCACGTCTTGAACGCTGTCTGCAGGCGGACGCCACGCGGGTACCCGCAACAGGCGGGTGGCGTTCAACATCACCAGCGTCGAACTGCTTGCCATGCCCAGGGCAGCGACCCAGGGCGGCATGAACCCCAGCGCTGCGAAAGGTATGGCGACGAGGTTGTAGGAAAGTGCCCAGGCCAGGTTCTGCCGGATGACCCGCGCTGCCCGGCGGCCGACGACCACGAGGTCTACCAGCGCCCCGAGGCGGCGGCTGAGCAGCAGCACGTCGGTTCGACTCTTCACCAGATCGCTGCTCTCGAGAACCGCCACGGAAACGTCCGCTGCGGCGAGGGCCGGCACGTCGTTGATACCGTCGCCCACAACCATGACTCGGGCACCCTCGTTCTGCAGCGTTCGGGTGATCTCCAGCTTGGTCTCCGGCGCCTGGCGCGCCACGTAATCAATGTGCAGCTGGGTGGCCAGTGCGGCGCAGCGGTCCGCAGCATCTCCGCTGACCATCGTAGAACGGACGCCTGTCCGCCTGAGCGCTTCGATGGCTGGCTGAGCATCCGGGCGTAAAGGGTCTGCAATTTCAAACCTTGCGGCCGGGGTGCCGTCCAAAGCCAGAATTATCCCGGCCTCTGCATCGCTGGTCGGTAGGCCGCAGAAGGCACCGCTGCCGATCTTTACCTCTCGGTTCTGCCAGCGTCCTTCCACACCGGCACCGGGGACGATGCGAGCGTCGTTGACCACCGCCCGTTTCGGTTCGGGAAATGCCCGCGCAAGGGGATGGTTGGCATGCCGCTGCAGCGCAGCGGCGATATCGAGCAGTCCATCTCGATCCACGCCGACGTCTGCCAGCAGTTCCACGTCGACCAGGTCTGGCGCGTGTTCTGTCAAGGTACCCGTTTTGTCAAACAGGGCTGCGTTCACCCGGGCGATCTGCAGGAGAGCGTCGCTGCGGGTCAGCACGATCCCCGTCTGTCGCAGCCGGGTCATGGCCGCCGTAATTGCGGCTGGCGTGGCCAGAGACAATGCGCACGGGCAGCTGACCACCAGAACCGTAAGGGCAGCGACGAATGCCTTCTCCGGGTTTGCCAGCTGCCAGGCAACGAAGGTGAGAGCCGCGAGGCAGAGCACCGCTGGAACGAATACTGCTGCGATGCGATCTGCGAGCTGAGCGACCTGGGGTTTGTCTGCCTGTGCCCGATTGGCCAGATCCGCAATGCCTGCGATTCGCGTGCTGTCATACGTTGCGCTGGTACGCAGGCAGAAGCCGGGACCTCGGTTCAGTGTCCCCGCATAGACGGACTCACCGCAAGCTCTGCTGACCCACTGGGACTCGCCCGTGAGAACCGACTCGTCCAGGGTCGCCTCAGCCGATTCCACACGGCCGTCCAGCGGTATCTGATTACCCTGCTCCACCCACAGTCGGGAGCCGGTGGCGATATCAACCAGCGGCGTGGGGATTCGCCGGTTGTCCTCGAGAACCAGCCCGGTTGCAGGCAGCGCTGCCAGCGCGGCGTTGCTCATATCGAAGCGCTGCTTCAGACGATCGTCGATGTACCTGGCCGTCAGCAGCAGAAAGGTGAACATCACCACAGAGTCGTAGTAAACCTCGCCGGCGCCATTCAGAGTGTGAGCAAGGCTCACTGCAAAAGCGCAGGCGATGGCCAACGCGATTGGGACGTCCATGTTCAGACCGGTCCGCCAGGCGGCGATGGCGTTGCTGAAGAAGGGCATTGCCGAGTAAGCCACCACGGGAATGCAGAACGTCAAACTGGTGATCTCGAACAGGCGGCGCACGGACGGATCCATGTCTTCGAACGCCCCGGCGTACAGCGCCAGCGCGGCCATCATCACCTGCATCATGGCGAGGCCGGCAATGCCAAGCCGTTTCAGAAGATCACGTTGCCGAAGGCTTTGTCGCGGGTTGCTGGTCAGGCAGGGATGGAAGCCCGCCTGCTCTATTCGAGCCAGCAGCGTCGCAGTGTCGGTGCCGTCCGCATGCTCGACCAGCACCTGGCGGCGCGCCGGATTGATGTGCGTTTCGAGTACGCCTTCCAGTTCACGCAGCGTACGCTCGATCTTGCTCACGCAGCTGGCGCAGTGCATGTCATTGACGCTGATGGTGCTAAGGGTCACGGTTGTTTCCGCCAGCTGGTTTTAGACAGCGGCGGCGCTTCCCGTTGCACTGCGGCTTCCGGTGTGGAGACAGCCAGATAAGCGGTAATCGCACCCATGAGTACCGCCGTGGCGGGGATGGCGATTAGCAGGACCACCATCCCTCGCTTCATGATGAAGTCTTTCACCTTGAATGCCTTCATGTTAACCGCCTTCATTTTGAGGGACCCAGAAAGCGCGTGACTTCGGCATCACAGCGTTCCGTCACAGCCTCGCAAACGGTGATCGTGACCTCAGCGTTTGGCGTTGTGACGTCCTTACCGTCGGCGCTGAGCGTCAGCGGCAGATCCAGCAGTTCGACGGGCGCCAGACTGATAGGGCTAGCCACGGAAAATCGCAGCGGTAAGGGGCTATCTACCTCGAGCGACAGGGTGGCCGGCTGCTGGCTCTTGTTGAGGACACGAAGTCGATACTGATTGCTGACGCTGCCGTCGCTCGATTGCGAAAACAGCTGGCCACGTTCCCGCAGCACGTCCACTTCGAAGGGTACGCGGGTGATCACGGCCCACAGGAAAACCGAGCCCATGACAATCAGCGCGGTCGCGTAGCCCGCGCTGCGAGGGCGGAACCAGTGGGTTTTGCCGCCGGCAAGCTCATGCTCGGTGGTATAGCGGATGAGCCCAGGGTCGTAGCCCAGCTTGTCCATCACCTGGTTACAGGCATCCACGCAGTGAGCACAGCCGATACACTGGTATTGCAGCCCGTTTCGAATGTCGATGCCCGTAGGGCAGACCTGCACGCACAGCTGGCAGTCTATGCAGTCACCGAGCTGGTCGGGTTTTTCGCTCCGCTTGCGCGCGCCGCGAGGCTCACCGCGCGCGGCGTCATAGGACACGATCAGGGTGTCCTTGTCGAACATGGCGGACTGGAACCGCGCGTAGGGACACATATAGATGCACACCTGCTCACGCATCCAGCCCGCATTGATGTAGGTAGCGCAGGTGAAGAACAGGGTCCACAGCGCGGCCCAGGTGCCGATCAGTTCGAAATTGAGCGTCAGGTAGCCCCAGGCCAGATCGCGAATCGGGGTGAAATAACCCACGAACGTGAGTCCGGTGAGAAAGGCCCAGCCCAGCCACATGGCGTGTTTCAGAAAGCGCTTGCGAATTTTTTCGAAGTTCCAGGGCGCGCCGTCCAGCCGGATGCGCTGATGACGTTCGCCCTCGGTGATCTGCTCCACCCACATGAATATGGCGGTCCACACCGTCTGAGGACAGGTATACCCGCACCAGATTCGCCCTACCAGGGTCGTAAAGGTGAACAGCGCGAATGCGGCGATGATCAGCATCCAGCCCAGCAGCCAGAGATCCTGGGGCCAGAAAGTCAGACCCAGGATGTGGAACTGTCGGGTAGGCAGGTCGAATAGAATCGCCTGCCTGTCGCCCCACTGCAGCCACGGCAGCAGGAAATAGCCGGCCAGCAACGGCCAGCCTGTGAAAAACCTGAGCCGCTGGAAAAAACCACCGACGTAGCGGGTGAATATCTTCTCCCGCCGCTGGTAGAGATCCCGCTCGCCGAAGCCTTCCAGCTTGACGGTATCTTCCTGCACGTTGGATTGGCCCGGCGAACCGTTCATGGGCGTTCTGTCTCGTTACTTCAGGCTGAGAGAAGTCACGTATCCAGCCAGGATATGAATCTGGTCCGGGTCCAGCACCCGGGCGAAGGAAGGCATGTTGCCATTTCGACCGTGGCGCAGCGTGAAAGCGATCGCCTCGGCGCTGCCGCCATAAAGCCAGATGTCGTTGGCAAGGTTGGGCGCGCCGAGTATGGGGTTGCCCGACCCCTCGGGGCCGTGACAGGCCACGCAGAACATGGCGTACTGACTGGCTCCGCGAGCGGCCGCCTCCGGATTGTGCTCGCTGCCGGCCAGCTGCAGCACGTGCTGGGTAACGTCGTCTATGCCCTGATCGCCAAGAGCGGCCGCCCACCCTGGCATCGCAGCCTGACGACCGTTCTGCAAAGCGGTTTTGACCTTGTCAAAACCCTTGCCCCAGATCCATTCGTCGTCCGTCAGGTTGGGAAAACCGAAAGCGCCCTGTCCCGTTACGCCGTGACAGGTGCTGCAGTTGTTGATGAACAGGCGCCGGCCGACCTGCTGAGCCTGACGGTCCGCATGGAGTTCAGCCTCGTCCAGCTGGGCGAGCCTGGCGTAGAGGGGCGCAAAGCGGTCCTCGTGGGCCTGCTGCTCGCGAGCGACCTGATCCGCAGAAGACCAGTTGCCGATTCCGCTGAAGTTGCCCAGTCCCGGGTAGTAGATAAGGTAGCCGCCGGCAAACAGAATGCTGACGATGAACATGCTTACCCACCACAAGGGCAGTGGGTTGTCGAGCTCCTGAATGCCGTCGTAATCGTGCCCCGTAGTCTCCTGGCCGCTGGTGGAGCGATTCGAGAGCAAAAACGCCAACGTGCCCACCAGGCTCAAAACGGTTCCCAGAATGACGAACCAGCTCCATGCGCTGCTCATAGCCGCTCTTCCTTTTTCTTTTCTGGGTTCTTTGCTGGATGGCTTGCGCTGCCAGGGTTCCGCCGCGGATCAGCGTTGGCCGCCGTGCCCTCAGAGCTATCGTCGTCATCCAACGGCATGCTGCCGAAAGATTCCAGGCGCTGGCGGTGGCTGGGCCAGTAGACCCAGATCACCAGGCCGGTAAAAGCGATCGTAACCGCGAGCAGAGAGATCTCCGGCGGGCTCATCTTCCACCTCCAGCGTAGTCGCGCATGTCCAGACCCAGGTTCTGCAGATAGGCGATGAGCGCTTCAGCTTCGGTGAACCCTGCCACCGCATCTCGGGCGCCCTCGATGTCTGCGTCCGTGTAGGGCACGCCGAGTGTGCGCAGGGTCTTCATTTTGGCAGCCGTATACTCTCCCTCCAGTACGTTGTCGAACAGCCAGGGGAAACCGGGCATGTTGGAGATGGGGACGACCGACCTCGGGTCCGCCAGGTGAGCCCGGTGCCAGTCGTCGCTGTAGCGCCCGCCGACGCGGGCCAGGTCGGGCCCGGTACGTTTCGATCCCCAAAGGAACGGGTGTTCGTAGACATCTTCACCGGCCACCGAGTAGTGTCCGTACCGCGCGGTTTCGGACTGTAGAGCGCGCACCATCTGGGTATGGCAAACGGCGCAGCCTTCTCGCATGTAGATGTCCCGACCTTCCAGCTGCACCGCGGTCAGGGGTTTGAGCCCGTCAATGGGTTTTGCGCCTACTTTGTCGAAGACCAGAGGGAAGATCTCCACCATGCCGCCGAAGCTGACGGCGATCAGTATCAGCACGATCAGCAGGCCGACGTTCTTTTCGATAGCGTCATGTTTCATGCCCCACCTCCGGTTGCGGCAGCGGTGCTCGACACCAGCGGCGTTGCAGGTGCCGGGGCCTCCTCTCGAGAGTCCCCGCGGATGGTCCGATAGACGTTGTACGCCATCACCAGCATGCCGGCGAGGAAGATAGCGCCGCCGATGAAGCGCACGTAGTAACCGGGGTAGCTGGCCTCCAGAGATTCAACGAACGAATAGGTAAGCGTGCCGTCGATGCTGGTCGCACGCCACATCAGACCCTGCAGCAGGCCGTTTACCCACATGGACGCGATGTAGAGCACGGTGCCCAATGTAGACATCCAGAAGTGCAGATTGATGAGTTTGACGCTGTACATGTCGCCTGCCTTGCGGCCGAACAGCAGCGGGATCAGGTGGTACATGGCGCCGATGCTCACCATGGCAACCCAACCGAGAGCGCCGGAATGCACGTGACCGATAGTCCAGTCGGTGTTGTGGGACAGCGCATTGATTGTCTTGATGGACATCATGGGCCCTTCGAAGGTGGACATGCCATAGAAAGACAGCGATACGATAAGAAACTTGAGAATGGGGTCGGTACGCAGTTTGTCCCAGGCGCCGGAGAGGGTCATGATGCCGTTGATCATGCCGCCCCAGGAGGGCGCAAGCAGAACCAGGGACATTGCCATGCCAACACTCTGAGCCCAGTCGGGCAGCGAGGTGTAATGCAGGTGATGTGGCCCTGCCCACACATAGATGGCGATCAGCGCCCAGAAGTGGACGATGGACAGGCGATAGGAGTAAACGGGACGTCCTGCCTGTTTCGGTACGAAGTAGTACATGATGCCGAGGAAACCGGCCGTCAGGAAAAAGCCTACTGCGTTGTGTCCATACCACCACTGCATCATCGCGTCCACGGACCCGGAGTAGATGGAATAGCTCTTGGTCAGAGAAACTGGCAGCGCCAGGCTGTTGAATATGTGCAGTATGGCGACGCCGATTATCAGCGCGCCGAAGAACCAGTTTGCGACGTAAATGTGCTGGACCGTACGCTTGGCAATGGTGCCGAAGAACACTATCCCGAATGCTACCCACACCAGCGCGATGAGGATGTCGATGGGCCATTCCAGCTCCGCATATTCCTTGGTGGTGGTCAAGCCGAGTGGCAGCGTGATGGCTGCCAGCACGATGACCGTCTGCCAGCCCCAGAATACGAATTGAGCCAGACCGCTGGATATCAGTGGCGTCTTGCAGGTTCTCTGCACCACATAGAGCGCGCTGGCCATGAGCGCGCATCCGCCGAACGCGAATATCACCGCGTTGGTATGTAAGGGCCGGATGCGGCCGAATGACAGCCAGGGCAGGTCGAAGTTGAGCGCTGGCCAGGCCAGCTGTCCGGCGAGGAGCACCCCCACCGCCATGCCCACGATGCCCCACACGACGGTCATCACGGCAAACCAACGGACCACCTGGAGGTTGTAAGGGGTATCCTCGGTCACGATTCTTCCTTATTGGTTGTGTGTGAGCGGAGATTCGCCAGGCGCTATCCGCAAAGCTGACTGATCAGCATCGCTCGGCAGCTTAGGCAGCCCGCTGATACCGGCCTATCCGTAATTTCCGAGGGGCTGTTCCTTTTACTCAGAAAGGTGCTCAGGAAACGCGCCTGTTGACGAATCGTACCAGCTTCCTGTGCACCAGCGGCTTGCTGAATACGTCGTCTATACCCAGCTCCCGGGCCCGCGTCAGGGTCCCCCTGTCTTTGCGGCTTGTCAGAAGCGCGAAGCGGGTTTTCGGGTGGTGGGCGTGCAGCGCCAGATAAAGATCGACGCCGGAAATGTCCGGTAGTTCTGCCTCGCAGATGACGCAGTCGACGTCCTTCTGATCTTCAGCGGATTCGCTGTTGCTGTCGTCGCCAGAGTTGCTGCCATCGGCGTCCCGCAGGAACTCCCGCCCGGAGGCGTACGTCACCACCTCGTGGCCGTTCAGTTCCATCAGCGTAGCCAGGCTGTCACGGACCGCCGGGTCTCCATCGATGACGATTATCCGGGCTTCCACCATTTGATCGCCCTTCACCCTCGTGCCATCTAAACGATTGCAACGCTAGATGCTGGTGCGGTTCTGGAAAATACGGACTTTTACCTAAGGAGGCTCTTGAGTCAGTCGCCGGCACGCTCGAGGGTGATTTTCATGCGCACCAGGTCCGCCAGGGTTCGCGCTCCCGTTTTCTGCATGACCTGGCTGCGGTGGATCTCGACGGTGCGCTCGCTGATTCCCAGATCGATGGCGACGACTTTGTTGGCCTGGCCATCTGCGACGCGCAGGAAGACTTCCTTTTCCCTCGGCGTCAGCGATGCCACCTTGGCTCGAACCTGCTCCAGGCCGGCGTATTCGGCCCGCTGCGCTTCGTCCACCGACAGTGCTTCCTGTATGCGGTCCAGGAGTTCCTGGTCGCGGAAGGGTTTGCGGATGAAATCCAGCGCGCCGCGCTTCATGGCTTCGACGGCCATCGGAATGTCACCGTGGCCGGTGATGAATACGATGGGCACCGGCGCCTGCAGTTCCAGCAGGTGTTCATGCAGTTCCAGGCCGCTCATGCCCGGCATGCGGATGTCGAGAACAAGGCACCCGGTGCGAGACGCGTCATAGGTGTCCAGAAAGTCCTGGGCACTGGCGAAGGTCTCGCAGGGGAGGTCGACAGTATCCAGGAGCATGGCGATGGCGTCGCGTACCGGCTCGTCATCGTCCACGACAAAGACGGTCGGTTCGTGGTCACTCATCTTTCGCTGTCTCGATTGGCAGGGTGAAGTAAAAGGTGGCGCCGCAGTCTTCGTTGTTGCGAAAGCTGAGTACCCCGCCATGTTGCGCAATAATAGTCCGACAGATCGACAGGCCCATTCCCATGCCGTCCTTTTTTGTAGTGTGAAAAGGGGTAAATAACAGGTCTTCAACGTCTTCGGCAACCCCGGGACCCTGATCAGCCACGGATACTTCCACCATGTTCGAGCCCACGGCTCGCGTCTGGATGACGATGGTCCGTCCGTTGGCACGGTGTATCTCGCTCATGGCGTCAATGGCATTGCGGATCAGGTTCAGCGCTACCTGCTGAATCTGAATGGGGTCGCAGAGCACGATGGGCAGATCCTGGGCAAGCTCGAATTTCAGTTCTACCTCGTGCAGACGCGCGTCGCTTTCTGCCAGCTTCAGAAGGTCCGTGAGCAGGACCGACAGCCGGGTCATTTCCCGCTGGCTCTGCTGGGGTCGCGCAAAGCGCTGGATGCGCTCGATGATGGCTCCGGCGCGCAGGCTCTGAGTGTTCAATTTTTCCAGAGCGGCGCGCAATTTGTCCGGATTGGCATTTCCCCGATCGATCAGCTTGATGCTGGATTGCGCGTACATGGCTATGGCGGTCAGCGGCTGGTTGATTTCGTGGGCGATGCTGGCGGTCATCTCGCCCATGGTCGAAAGGCGACCGACGTGCGCCAGCCTTTCACGTTGCTCTGCCAGGGCTTCCCGAGCCGCCTGCTGCTCGGACAGATCGTGAATGATGCCGGTGAAACGCCGACGCCCCTGCTGGTTGATCTCGCTGACGGCCAGATAGATGGGTATCTGTCTGCCGGATTTGGTCACGGCCTGCAATTCGCGGCCTTTCCCGATGATTTTCTTCTCTCCGGACGTCAGATAGTGCTGCACATAGGCTTCGTGCCGCGAGCGGTGGGGTTCCGGCATCAGCAGAGTTACCGGCTGGCCCTGCATCTCGCTTGCCGTATAGCCGAAAAGCCGAACTGCCGCGGCGTTCAGGCGCTCCATATAGCCGTCCTCATCCATGATGATGACGGCATCCACGGCGGTATCCAGTATCGCTAGGATCTCGGCCTCGCCGCGGACCTGGTCCGTCACATCTACCAGGGTAGCCATCAGCCGGGTAGGGTCGTTTTCGGTTTCCAGCCCGGACTGACAATGGATGTCAAAGACCCGCGTTTGACCGGCAACGCTGACGCTACTGCTGCGCAGCCGTAACGGCGCTTCGTCGGGTTGGCGGATGCGCCGCCACTGGGCCTCGAAATCCGCTGGGGCCACTTCCGGGAAGAGGCTCAGCCAATGATCGCCCACGCCCCTTGAGAAGACCTTTCGCCACGCAGCGTTGACATAGGTGATGACCCCTTCCGCGTTCGCCATAAAGAATGGCAGTGGGAGGTTGTTGGTGTCGGGCAACGTCACGGGTGCGCTTTGTCCTGGTAGTAGTTGAAGAGCTTCAGATAGGTGATCCCCAGTGTCATCGCCCATCGCCAGGCAAACTCTGTCGTCTGATCACACAGCGGGTCTTCTTCAGCGACGGTAGCCACCAGCGCGTCCAGCCAGCGGTCGAAGTGATCGCTGGCCACACCGAGCCGGTGATGGATGAAGCCGATGCGTTCCAGCTCTGCCGAGGGGTGGCTCGTGACGTAGAAAGCGGCCAGCCGAAAGAAGGACGTTCGCAGCATGACTACCCGCCGCTTCATGTCCGTCTCGCGGAACAGCTCATGAATATCCGGCGCCTTCAGGAAATGCCGATAGAATGTTTCGAAAAAACTGTCTGAACTTTCGTCTATGTTGATGTCTCTGCCGAAGAGACGAGCGTCACTCGCGTCGAACAGAGGGTTATCCAGCATCCGTTCGTTCCAGCTTCTCACTGAGCATGGACCGCTCATAATAAGGCTTCCACCAGCGTATGGTGACAGGTACTGCCACGTTCAGCCAGAATGCGGTGAACATGAGGGTATAGAAGGCCTCGTCGGACAATATCTCGTGCTGAACGTAGGCGATGTCCATCACCACGAACGCCAGCTCTGCCCTGCCGAGCATGCCGAACCCTATTAGCACGCTGGCAGCGAAGCTCGTACCGCTGGTATAGCGTGCGGCCAGAGCTGCTGAGAGTATCTGGCTGACGAACAGCCCGACCGTGAGCGCGATCGTCTGGGGAATCACGGCGACCACGGTGTCCCATTCGATCAGTAGATGGCTGCCTAAAACCACAAAGAACACCGGGCCGATCCAGGAGAATGCGACGTTGTCCACGATGGTCTTGGTCTCTTGATAGCTGGTGCCGGTTCCGTCGCTTCCCCCGAGGCTGAAGTATTCCTCACGCATGATCAGACCGGCCATGTACGCGCCTACCGCAGGGTGAAAACCCATCGCGTGGGCGAGAAGGCCGACGCTCAGCGCGACGAGCAGGATGATCAGGGTGGCGTACTGACCGTTTTCGAATGCCAGAAAGTGCTGCATACCGAAATGGCGGATGATGGGAATTCGCGCCAACCGTCCGGTCGCGGGATAGGGCAGAATCCAGATCCCCAGCGCGCTGACAATCAAAAAGAACGCGACGGCCTTCAGCACGGTGGCGCCGACGCTTGCTACGGATGGGGAAGACTCGCCAGTGGCCAGGGGAATCAGAATCGCGACCAGAGCCAACGAGGCGATATCGTCCAGGATTGCCGATGTCATGATGCGGGTGGCGGCCGCTGAGGTGTGCAGATTTTCACTCCGCAGGGCCACCATGGTCAGGGAGACCGCCGTGGCGGTCATGGCCAGGCCACACATCAGTGAGGTTCGGTAATCGTCCCAGAAATAGTCGGCGACAAAGTAAGCGGTGGCGAAGGGAGCCAGTGCGCCGAAGAAGGCGATTCCCCAGCTGCGCCGGATGCTCTGCATGAAGTGATCCACCTGCTCCTCGAAGCCGAGCGCAAACATGATCAGAATGATGCCGATCTCGGCAAAACCGCGGATGAACTCATGGGGTTGCTGAGGCAGCAGGCCTACGTTGACCAGAATCACGCCGACGGCGAGGAAGTAGAGTACGGGGGTCAGCCGGGTGCGGCGCGCCGCCCAGGCGGCGATCAGGACACCCACCCACACGTATGCCAGATCGGTCAGCGCTTCCACAAAGCGTTTCCGGTGGTTTCGATCGCCCCGATCGCCCCGATCACGTCGGCCATTACTGCGTCAGCTGGAAACCCTGCGTTTGCCCTGCCAGTCGCGATTGATGACGGCGAAGAAAGGCTTCCACAGTCCGAACAGGACTTCCGTCGCGTTGTCGCTGCCGCGGACCACCAGGTGAGAGGCCTGCGAAACCCCTTCCGAGATGTGCTCGATGCGGCGCTGACAGTGGGACAGCGCCACAGCGGAGAATTGCGCAAGGCCCGGATCCGCCAGAAATTCCCTGGCGCTGTCCGCGTGATCCTGAGCCAGATGGCGGAGCTGACGCAAGAACACATCATTCATCTCGTCCAGGGTTTCCCAGGCAACGCCCAGGTATTCGATGAGCTCCCGCGTTGCGAGAATCTCGGCGCCCACCATCTCCTCGCCGATCAGCCTCGAGTCCTCGCCTATGTCCTCTGCCAGTTCTTCTATATCCTGGGCCAGTGCCTCGACGTCTTTCTGGAATGCGGACAGCGGAGAGTCGGATGGGTCGCTCATCAGTGGAGTCCTTTTGGCATGCGGATGGTGACCACATCCACGGGAGACCCGTGGAGCACGGCGTTGGCTGTGGATCCGAGCAGCAGACGCAGACCTTCCTGGCCGTGGGACCCGGTGACGATCAGATCGAAACCTTCCTCTTCAGTGAGCTCGTGGATTTTGTCGGCCGCGCGGCCCAGGACGACGCGTCGATGCTGCTCGTCGATGCCCTGCGGCTCACAAAGCTCGCCCAGACGGTTGCCGGCGACCGCCACGGCGTCTTCTTCCAGAGATCGGGTGAGGGAACCGGTAAAGGTTGGATCGAAGCTGTATTGAACGTACTGGGGTTCCACGACGTGAACGGCGAACAGCTCGCCACCGGCGGCAACAAACGGCCGTGCCCGTTCCAGGACGAAGTTCGCGCTGGCTTCGGTGAGGTCGATGGCGGCCAGAACTTTCTTGTACACCTTGGTCCTTTCAACGGAGATTCGGGTAGATCCGATGCTACCTGAATGCGCGGCCAAGCAGCACCCATCCTCAGGATGTATTCTATATGATTCTCTAAGGGGTTTCCGAAACGGAAACCCAGGGAAACCCCGATGAGCGTACGTTCGACGGAGGGTTAAAGTGAATCTAAGGATGTAAACATGAAATACAAGCACATATTGGCCGCGGTTGATGTGACGGAAGAAGCGGACCAGGTGCTGGCCATAGCTCGACAGGTAGCTGACGAGCACAAGGCTAGTCTGTCGGTAGTGACCGTGGTCAAACCACTGACTCACGTCTACGGCGGTCTGGACATGGTTTCCTACACCCAGATCAGCGTGAATTTCGAAGAGGAAGCCAAGGCTCAGGCGAAGGTCCAGGTTGGAGCCATGGCGGCGCAAAAGGGCATTGATAGTAATGAAGTTCACGTTAGCGTCGGCGCGCCGGTGACGCAGATTGTCGACAGCGCCGAGCGCATGGGCGTAGATCTGATTGTCATCGGCTCTCACGGCAAACACGGCATCGGGCTGTTGCTGGGATCTACAGCAAACGGTGTCCTGCACCGGGCCAATTGCGACGTGCTGACTGTTCGTATCAAAGACTGAAGGTTGGCGCCATGATCAGCAGATATAGACGGGTTCTAATTGCGTTGGACGCCTCGGAGGAAGCAGATCAGGTACTTGAAGCTGCTACCGCCTTGGACCCCCGAGGTGCCGACAGCTATTACGTCACCACGGTAATCCCACCCATGATAAGCGGTATCAGCGGGATGGATGGCGCGTCGTTCGCCTCGACGTGGCCGCTCCAGGACATGGAGGCTGAGATCAGCCGGGAGATCACGGACAGCGTGCGCGAACGGGTCGCCCGGTTCGGCATCTCCCCGGACCGGGTGACGGTGCTTTTCGGCCGTCCCGCCGCCGAAATCCACGCCTATGCAGAAGCCATCAAGGCTGATCTCATCGTCATCGGTTCCCACGGCAGGCATGGTTTGCCGCAGGTCATGCTGGGCTCCACGGCCAATGCCGTTCTTCACGGCGCCCCCTGCGATGTGCTGACGGTGCGCATTCGGGGGTGAGCCAGCAGACATGAGTGAACGCCTTATCCGGGCTCTCTCGAAGCTGATGTTCGCGGGCATTGCGCTTGCAGGGTGCGCCGGCTCTGTACCCATGACGCATTTCGTGCCACAGCGATGTAACGTTGCAGCGTCGCCTTTCGAAACCTTTGTTATCCAGCAGCAGGACATGCCGGGCTTTATAGAGCCGGTGGTAGCCCAGGCCCTGACGGGTGCGCTCGAGCGTCAGGGATTGCAGGCCGCCAGCCAGCCCGCTCACGCCGATGTTACCGCGGTAGCCCGTTTTTCCATGATCGACAGGACGCCTAACCCTGGTTCCAGAGATGCCTTTGGCGACGCCGTTGCGCCGGGCGAAATCACCCGCTTCGTCGCCCACGTCGATCTTCACCTCGTCGATAACCGTGACGGCTCCCTGATCTGGCAGGGGTCCATGGATCGCCCTCATGCTATTGTTGGCGGCGAGACCTTTCACGACGAGCGGGCGGTGCTCATCGTTTCCACCACGCTCGACGCCATGCTACAGGGGGTGAAAAACCCGTGCTTATGATGCAGCGGACGGCAGGAACAGAACGGGTTGAATTTTTGCGGTGCTTGCGGCGGTGAGAATTCTTCCGGTGCGTCCGTTACCCCTGCTCATCACCCTGCTGTCCTTGTTGCTCGGCATTCATTGGGCAGCCGCTCAGGGCGCGGAGAGCGCGGCTCCTGGGCGTGAGGGGCAGGTCTGGGTTGCTGATCTGGATGGCGCGCTTGGTCCGGCCACCGCCGATTTCATCATACGCGCCATGGCGGACGCGCGTGCGGCCGGCGCGCGTGCGTTCATCATTCGTATGGACACGCCCGGCGGGCTCGACAAGTCCATGCGCCAGCTGGTCAAGGAGATTCTCTCAGCGGATATTCCGGTCGTAACCTTCGTCGCCCCGGACGGCGCCCGGGCGGCGAGCGCGGGGACGTACATCGCTTATGCCAGCCACATCGTGGCTATGGCGCCGGCAACCAATATCGGGTCTTCCACCCCGGTGAGCATTGCACCCACGCCGCGCATGCCTGAACCCCGGGGTCCCGGCCCGAACGACGCGGCGGAAGATCAGCCGGGAAACGTGCCAGAAAAACCAAGCCCCACGGCGGGAGACGCCATGACCCGCAAGGTCGTCAACGATGCCGTGGCCTATCTGCAGAGCCTTGGCGAGTTGCGGGAGCGAAACATCGAGTGGGCGGAAGAGACAGTGCGCTTCGGCGCCAACCTGCGCGCGTCCGAGGCTCTGGAGCAGAATGTCATTGACCTCGTGGTGCCCGACATGTCGTCGCTGCTGGCGCAAATCGACGGCTGGTCGGTGACCTTGCCAGAGCGCACGGTCTCCCTGGACGTGGCCACCGCCGAGGTGTACGTGGTGGAAACGGACTGGCAGCACGAGCTGCTGGAAGTCATCACCGACCCGACCATCGCTTACGGATTGCTCATATTCGGCATCTACGGCCTCATTCTCGAGTTCTATAACCCGGGAATGGTGTTTCCATCGGTCATAGGCATCATCTGTCTGCTGCTGGGGGCCTACGGCCTGCAGATGCTGCCCATCAACTACGCCGGTCTGGCGCTCATAGTCGTTGGTATTGCCATGATGATCATCGAAGTCTTCACGCCCACGCTGGGGATCCTGGGTTTCGCCGGCGTGGCTGCTTTCGTGTTCGGCTCGCTGATACTCATGGATACCCAGGCGCCCGGATATCAGGTGCCGATCACCGTGATCGCCGCGTTTGCCGCGACCACGGCGGGGCTTGCCCTGTTCGCCGTGGGCTTTGCCGTGCGGGCACGGCGGCAGCGGGTTACCACTGGCGCGGAATCCATGGTGGGCGGGCGCGCCGAGGTGCAACACGATTTCGACGGGCGGGGACTTGTCTGGGCCTTTGGTGAGCAGTGGAACGCCCGCTGTCCCGAGTCCGTTCGCAAAGGGGACAGAGTGATCATCACAGCCGTGGATGGCATCACCCTGATTGTTAAGCCGGATAAACAGGAGGAGCCCTAGGGCCATGGAAATTTTTTCAACTGTCGTACTGGTCGTTGTTGCCGGCCTGCTGATGAGCGCCTTCCGGGTGCTGAGGGAATACGAACGGGGCGTGGTGTTTCTGCTCGGGCGCTTTTACAAGGTAAAGGGCCCTGGCCTGATCCTCATCGTTCCCATTGTGCAACAGATGGTGCGCGTGGATCTTCGCACTCTGGTGCTCGACATTCCTTCGCAGGACCTCATTACTCGCGACAACGTCTCGGTCAAAGTAAACGCTGTCCTCTACTTCCGCGTTCTGGACCCGGAGCGGGCTATCGTCAACGTCGAGAACTACATGGAAGCCACCGGGCAGCTTGCCCAGACGACGCTGCGCTCCGTGCTCGGCCAGCATGAGCTGGACGAGTTGCTGGCTGAACGGGAGCGCCTCAATGCCGACATTCAGGAAATTCTGGATAAGCAGACCGACCAGTGGGGAATCAAAGTGTCCAACGTGGAGATCAAACATGTGGACATCGATGAAAGCATGATCCGGGCCATCGCGAAGCAAGCGGAAGCCGAGCGAGAACGGCGCGCCAAGATCATCCACGCGGAAGGTGAAGAGCAGGCGGCTGCCAAGCTGGTGGAGGCGGCTCAGCTGCTGTCCGTGCAGGGTGAGGCCATGCAGTTGCGTTATCTGCAGACGCTGGTTGAAATTGCCGGCGAGAAAAGCTCGACAATCGTGTTTCCGCTGCCCATAAGCATGATGGGAACCATACAGGATGTTCTGGAGAAATCCGGCTCAGGAAGCTCGCCGAAGTCGGATTGACATCAATCTGCCGAGATTGCGGCTTATCAAGCCGAGCTGTTCAATCCGAAAGCTTTTAGCCCAGCTGCAGGACCGAGCAGGGCAGACGATCCACGAGCCTGGGTAGCAGCTCCGCCCAGTCCAAGGCCTGGGTTCTGGGGACGATCAGCAACCGGGCGTCTTCCGCGAGACAAAGATCCGCAATGGCTTCCTCGGACCACTCTACCAGCGTTATCCGGCGTTCTCCTGCCAGCAGCTCAGACTCCGCTGCGGAACCCTGCTTCTCCGGCTCTGGGGTCGCGAGGATGACTGCCAGCCCTTCGGCCTCGGAGAACCGGCGCGCGATGGCCAGAGAGTCTCCGGAGGTACCCAGAACGACAACGGAGGATCCGGATCGCCAGGGCTCATTGACGATCAGAACGTTTCTGGGGTGACGCAACAGCGCGTCGTAGTGCACGCCACTGCGTGGCCGCAAGCCGCTGGTGCGCAACGCCCGGGTGATAAGTACGAAGTCTGAATCGGCGGCGACCCGAATGAGTTCGTCGCTGGCGCGCCCCTGGGTAACGAGAAAGCGGTGCTGAATTTGCATCCTCCCGGCTACCTCTTCGAACGTTTTGCGGATGGCCGACGCCTCAGCGGCCTGCTGGTCCTGCAAGCGGTTGACGTTCATTTCTGCGACGTGACCGTTAAGTGAAACCTCGCGCAAGCACGGAAGCGCCGCGGCTCTCAGCAGATCCTCGTCCTCCACGTACAGGCCGACCAGCTCCAGCGGCTTCGCCCCCAGCAGCCTCGGCAGCAGCCGCAGCAGCTCTTCGCTTGGGCGCCCGCAGTCGAAGGAAATCAGCACGCGACTCCTGGTTTCAGTTTTCATTGCTGTGGTCTCTCGTCACCCTTACTCCTCGGCGCCGTGATCTCTGGTTGCCGCCATCCAGAACCCGTGTAGCGCTTCAACCCGTTGAGTAACCGCCGTGTTGATTTCCGCCGGGTCAACCGGGCTGGCGCCCGGCGCGGCGAAAAGTATGGACATGGCGTCGTCTACCGTCTCCATGGTGTAAACGTGAAACTGACCTTCGGCGACTGCATCGACCACGTCCTGCCGCAGCATCAGATTGTCGACGTTGCTGCCAGGTATGATGACGCCCTGGTTGCCTGTGAATCCCTGCACCTTGCAGATGTCGTAAAATCCCTCGATCTTCTGGTTGACGCCGCCGATAGCCTGAGCCTTGCCGTGCTGATCCATGGAGCCGGTCACGGCCAGATCCTGCCGCAGCGGACGGTCGATGATGGCTGAGATCAGCGCGCAGACCTCGGCGATGGACGCGCTGTCGCCCTCTATCCCGCCGTAAGACTGCTCGAACACAAGGCTTGCGTGCAGCGACAGGGGATTTTCCCGGGCGTAGCGAGAACCGATGAAGTTCGAAACGATCATCACGGCCTTGGTATGGATGTTCCCACCCAGCCGCGCCTCCCGTTCGATGTCGATGAGCTCACCCTTGCCCACGCGGGCAGTGGCGGTGATCCTGGATGGCTGACCGAACATCAGCTTGCCGATCTGTACAACGGACAGGCCGTTGATCTGGCCCGTCCTCCTGCCTTCCGTTTCTACGACCGTGATGCCTCGCGTGATGTTTTCGTGGATAAGCTCGCGGATCCGATCCAGCCGATATACGCGGTTGAGAATGACCTTGTCGATATGGACCGCGTCGATCAGCTCGGCTTTGTCCTGGCTTGCCAGCTGGTCAGCTTCGCGCAGGATGTCCTCCATGTCCTTGATCCGGGCGGACAACCGTCCGCGGTCTTCCACCAGTCGGCTGCTGTGTTCGAGCGTGCTTGCCACCGCCGCTGCGGTGAGATGGCGAATGCCGGATTCGTGAACCAGCCGCGACAGCATCGCCGCGTAGGCGGCCTGGTTCTCATCATTCCACTCCACGTAGTCGTCAAAGTCAGCAAGGATCTTGAAGAGGCTGTCGAAATCGGGGTCGTAGCGGCGCAGCAGCTGATACAGCTCCCGATTGCCCAGCAGAATGACCTTGACGTTCAGCGGAACGGGCTCGGGCTCCAGGGATATCGAGTACGCCATGTTCAGCAGCTGGCCCACGGATTCCACCCGGATCCGGCCGTCCGTCAGGGCGCGTTTCAGCGCCTCCCAGGCGAACGGCTTCTGCAGCAGCCTGTCCGTGTCCAACAGCAGATAGCCGCCGTTGGCCCGGTGCAGGGCGCCCGGGCGTATCATGCTGAAGTCGGTAACCGGGGTTCCGTACTCGAACCGATGCTCCAGCTTGCCCACCAGGTTGTCGAGGCTTGGATTGCTTTCGTAGATTACCGGGGCCCCTTCCAGGTCCGCATTGTCTACAAGCAGGTTGACCTGATAGTGCTTGAAAAATCTGTCCGCCGCGTCTCCGGGGGCGGCCAGGGGTACGGGCAGACCTCTCGTCTGGTCCTGGTCCTTACCCTGCTCCAGCGCGATGATGCGTTCGACGTTCTCCAGCAGGTGCGCCTTGGTGGCGACAATGAAGGCGGCGGCAGCCGGGTAAATCTGATAGTGACTGCGCAGGCGGGCGGAGAGGCGGGTGAGGACGTTGTCCGCGGTCTCGTAGAGCAACTTTCGTTGCTGGGCGATCAGCTGCTCCTGGAACTTCGGATATTCTCGCAACCGCTCGATCAGGCGCTGGTTCATCTGATCGATGCCTTCGGCGATCTGCCGCTTGCGGGTGTCGTCCAGGGCGGCGAACGCCTCCTGATCCATCACCTTGCCTTCTTCGACAGGCGCGAAGGCGAAGCCGTTAGGCGTGGGTAGCATGGTGAGGCCAAGCTGCTCGGCTTCTTTCTGCAGCTCCGACGCGTCGGCCATTTGTCGCTGCTGAAACTGGGCGGTCAGATCCGTAGCCGCCTTGCGGTACTCATCGGAGGTCAGCGCGGCCGGCAGGGTGGTTCGAACGTCGCTGATGAACTGGGATACTTCGGTTTTGAAACGCCGGCCAACGCCTTCGGGAAGCATGCAAACACGCGGGTTTGACGGGTCGTTGAAGCTGTTGAGGTAGCAGCAGTCCTGGGGAACTTCCGCGTCCTTTGCTATTTCCGTCAGGCGCTCCTGAACGAATGCGTGCATGCCAATCTGGGGCGCGCCCAGTGCGTAGAGGTTGTAGCCCTCGAAGCCCATGTCCATCGCGAAATCCAGCGCGCCCTGGGCCCTGGACTGACCGAGCTGAACACGTGAGGGTTCCACCTCGGCGGTAGAGTTGAATCCCAGCGCTGACTCCGAAGCCTGGCGCCTGAGCTGGGTTGGCTCCAGCTTCATGGTTCCCGCACTGTAACGATATCGCCGTTTACGCGGCTGACGATGGTTTCCGCCGTATTTCCAATAAGCAGCTTCTTCAGACCTTTCCGTGCGGCGGTACCCAGCACGGTGATGGTTGTCTGGAGCCGATTCGAGAGATCGGGGATGACATCTGAGGGTTTGCCTTCCAAAAGGTGTACCTCGGCGACCTCGAGAGACAGTTCCTTCACCCAATGGTCAACCGCCTGTGCCCGGCTGTCGCGCATGTCCTGCTTGATGCCCTCGTAGTCCATGGCTACCTGCAGCTCATCCACGCTCTGACCCAGACTGGGGTAGGCTGTGGCGATATGCAGATCCGTACCCAGGACGTTTGCGAGCGTTGCTGCTGTTCGAAGGATCTCGCGGCACAGGGCGCCGTGAGCAACGTCCGCGACATCGACTGCGGCCACGACGTGCTCAGGTTGGGCCCAGCCTGAGCCTTTGGAGATCAGCACGGCGCAGGGCGCCTCACGCATCAGTGCCCAGTCGAGGGGGGTCTGGAAATAGTCGGCGAGCTGATGGTGCCGCGATACCGGCTTGATCAGCAGCTGATCCGCGCTGTCGCCGAGCACCTGAAAAATGGCCTGATCAGCCTTTTTGCCCCACAACACCTGGGGCTCGATGGTGGCAACCCGATTCTTGAGGGGCTCGATCAGATGCTGCAACCCGGTTCTTTCCGCCGCTTTCATGGCCTCCATCAGGCGCGCCTGCTGATCCCGGGGCAGCACTTCCGGCGGCTCTTCGGCGATGGTGTCGTATACGACCTCTACAACGTCTATGTTCGCCCCCGTGTAGTGCTCGACTAGGGCGGCTTTCTCCAGGGCTTCCGCCAGGCCGTCGAGACTGTCGTTGGCAACCACGATTCGGCTGATCTGCTTCATGCTGGTCCCTCCCGCTAAATGTCCGGTGGCCCACGGCACGTCGCTGATAAATTGAGTTGAGCGACACCACAGCACACACGATCTCTCAAGCGCATGATAAAACATGAGGCCTTCACACGTCCTTTATGATTCCTGCTGCCGGACCTTGCCGCCAGTACGTACATTCCGCAGACGCTGTTGAGTGGCCAGTGGAAAATACGGATACGCCTCGCGCGGCGTAGACCAATATCATGCCCCGATATCGTTGATCAGAATGGTGGGAGGGGAGAGGAAACATGCAGCCGCTGAAAAATATTCTGGTGGTCCCGGGCGATGACGAGCAGGCGCGTTACGTTCTGGAGAAAGCGA